>JAZNYL010000127.1:0-7954 GCA_045594445.1 Eubacteriales bacterium | reverse complement strand
GGTTTTGACGGGCAGATTTGTCCGATCCCTTCATCTTTCCCCTTGGACATATTGCCTATATGCCCTGCGGGAAAAGCTTTTGGGCTCGAAAAAATCTGCTGCGTCAAAACTGCTCGCACCCGAGGGCGGATACATTTTTGATAGATTTTGGTGGGGTTTTGCGAAGCAAGATACTAATCTTGCGAGTAAAAGCACGCCGGAAGATGCGAAAATGAATCGCCCTCGGGCAATTCGGTTCGGCTTCCGTGCGGCTAACCCTTGATACCGCTTCGGGAAACGCCCTTCATAATATACTTACGAAGGAAGACGAAGACCAAGAACAAAGGAATGGATACGATGGTAACCGCGGCCATCTGCACGGGGATATCCGCCTCACCCGAGCCTGCATCCGTAAACGCGGAGCGCAAGCCGTTGGTGATCAGGTAGTAATCCTTGTGTGCGACCAGTCTGGGCCATACGTAGGAGTTCCAGGAGCCCATCATCTTGAGGATGGTGATGGAGATCAGCGTGGGCAGAGAGAGCGGGATCATGACCTTGCATAGATACTTGAAGTCGCTCGTACCGTCCACCTTGGCTGCCAGGTACAGCTCGTTGGGGATCTGCATAAAGTTCTGCTTGAGCAGATAAATATAGAACACGCTGACAAGGAACGGCACGATCAGCACCGCATAACCCTCAAACCAGTTGGGGTTCTTGTACCAGCCAAACTCGGTGATGGTGGTGAAGTTGGTGATGGTGAAAAGCTCACCGGGGATCATCATGGTGCCAAGCAGCATGGAGAACAGAAGATTCTTGCCCTTGAACTCAAGACGTGCAAACGCGAACGCCGTGATGATGGTGATGACCAGCGACAGAATCGTGGAAACCACGCCAACGATGATGGTGTTCTTGAACAGCTTGAGCAGCTCCGCCTTCTGGAAGGCCTGGAGGTAGTTGCCCCACATGATTTCCTTGGGGAAAAGCGTGGGAATGGACAGTCTGTACTCTGCCAGCGACTTGAGCGAGGAAATGATCATCCAGTAGAACGGGAAAATGACGATGATCGCCATAACGATCAGGAATGCATACAGCGCAATCTGCGAGAGGATCTTGACGATCTTCTGCTGCACGGTCACCTGCTGGAGGTCCTTTTCGGTCAATACTTTCATTTGCTTTGCCATATCGGTACCTCCCTCTTAATAATGCGTCTTCTTCTTGCTGACCGCAAGGTTGACAAGCGTAACCGCAAAGATCAGCACGAACAGAAGCAGAGCCGCTGCGGATGCAATACCCTCAGCATTACCCAAGTTGTCGTAAATATAACCTACCATTGTCTGGAGTCTTGCCGTACCTACCTCTGCTCCGGGAGGCTGCATGGTTTCACCGAAGATACCTACGATACTGGTGTATTCCTTGAATCCGCCGATAAAGCCGGTGATGACCACGTACGCGATCATGGGAGAGAGCAGCGGAACGGTAATTCTGGTAAAGACTCTCCACTTGGGAGTCGAGTCGATCTTAGCAGCATCGTAATACTGCTTGTTGACGCTCTGCAAGCCGCCAAGCAAAATCAAAATCTTGAAGGGCAGCGCGTTCCATACGATGTAGATGACCATAACCGCGATATTCGCCCAGTACGTTGAGCCCTGGTTGATCCAGTTGATGGGATCAAGGCCAAAGACCATGAGCACCGTATTGACGATACCGACTGAGGTACTGGCCGCAACGTCGGTCGGATTGACACCGACGATATTGAACATGGCCGCAAATACCATGCCGATTGCGATCGAGTTGGTGACGTACGGCAAGAAGAAAATGGTCTGCAGTACGCGTTGCAGCGGCTTGATCGCATTCAGACATACCGCGATCAGCAGCGCCAGGAATGTGGAAAGCGGAACGGTCAGCACGCAGAGAATGACCGTATTTTTCATGATGGTCCAGAAGCCGTCGTATTCCAGAACGGTCATGAAGTTCTCAAGACCGAATACAAACTTCACCTTAGCGGGATCATCGTCCGCAAGTTTTTTATTACCAAGGTCCTTCGAAATGGTATAACCCTGATATCTGCCCCAGAGCGGTTCCCCGTTCTCGTCGCACAGCTGCATGCCGTCCTCATCAAAGCCTGCGGGAGCTTCCGCATCCCAATATACCGTAAACGCCATACGTACGGTATTGAAAATCGGCCAAACGGTGAAGATCAGCAACAGAATGATCGCAGGCAGCAGATACAGCCAGGCTTTCCATTGATGTTTACTGTCAACCATAGCTACCTCCTCAGAATCTGATTCTGTTTTCGGTCTCGGCGTCAAAAATGAACACCTTATGAGGCTTGAGCGAATAAGAAACCTGAGCTCGGGACAGGTCTACCTTGTTGTCGGAGTTGATGATGGCACGAACCAGCGGATTGACAGAGGCGGAATGCTCGCAAACCACGCTCATGTCGCGGCCCATGACCTCGACGTTCTTGAGGTCGCAAACCATAGGACCTTCGGGATCCAGATTGAAGCCCTCGGGACGGATGCCTACGAATACCTCGCGATCCTCTACACCGGGAACGTCCAGCACGCAGTTATCACCCAGATACAGCTTGCCGCCCGATACCTTGCCCTTGAAAACGTTGATGGGAGGAGTGCCCAGGAACTTTGCAACAAACAGGTTTGCAGGATCGTCGTAAACCTCCTGAGGTGCGCCGACCTGCTGTACGACGCCCAGCTTCATAACGACGATCATATCGGAAATGGACATAGCCTCTTCCTGGTCGTGCGTGACGAATACGGTGGTAATGCCGGTTTCCTTCTGAATACGGCGGATCTCTTCTCTGGTCTGCAGACGCAGTCTTGCATCCAGGTTAGAAAGCGGCTCGTCCAGAAGCAGCACGCGAGGCATCTTGACCAGTGCTCTTGCAATCGCAACTCTCTGCTGCTGACCGCCCGACAGCTCGCTGGGCTTACGATCCATCAGCTCGTCGATCTGCACCAGCTTTGCAGCCTCGTAAGCGCGCTCAAGCATTTCTTCCTTGGTCATCTTGTCCTTGCCCTTCAGGTTCTGCAGGGGGAACAGAATGTTCTGCTTGACCGTCATGTGGGGGTACAGCGCATAGTTCTGGAATACCAGACCAACGCCGCGGTTTTCGGGGGAAAGTGTGGTTACATCCTCTTCACCAAAAAAGATCTGACCCGAGGAAGGCTTCTGCAGACCGCTGATCATGTAAAGAGTGGTACTCTTACCGCAGCCGGAAGGACCAAGCAGGCCAACGAGCTTGCCGTCGGGAATGGTAAAGGTAAAGTCGTTTACGGCTATTACCTCGCCCCCTGCCTTTTTATTGCGGCTGGGGAAGATCTTCGTTAGATTTCGTAATTCAACTTTCATTTCATCTAACCTCCATTTGTGTTTATATACTTTTATTTGTGAAACCGGGTTTAATAGGGTGAGCTTGCAACCTCTTGCTCGTGGATCTTCTTTTTGTAATCAAGCAGTGCCTGCTCGCTCTCAAAGACCATCTGAGTGGTCATATCAACCACCACGGTATCCGAAATCAGATCGTGGATGGTGGAGTTGGTACGCGTGACGCACACCGAAATCAGCTCCAGCACCACAAGGCCGACCAGTACGATGGGCCCCACGATGCCGATGATACCAAAGAACATCATGATCAGAATAAAGACAGGCATGAGTGTTTCAATGGTGCATTTGCCGAACAGCATGCGCACGAACAGCACCAAGGGCGAGGCCTTGACCGTATTGGTACGGATAACGCCGATACCAAAGATCTTTTTGCCAAGCGTCTGACCGTTTTTGAAGATCATGGGGATGGCAAATTCCAGAATCGCATACGAAACGAGCGTGGCAACCACCGTCATAATCAGCGTATAGTTCAGAAGCAGCATATAGGTGTAGGCAAGGTCGTTATCCTTGGAGAGTGCCTCGTCCACCATGTCGTAAATCTCCTTTTGCCCCTCGGACATATCCTCGTAGGCAATGCTGAGATCAAACTCGCATCGCTCGCCGTGTATCTGCTCGTATTTGTCCTCACACATGGCAATATGTGCATTTTTTCTCTCTTCGATCAAGTCCATGTGCCGATCGTAATCCAAGGCAAAGGACAAGAGGGCTGCGATACCGATTGCCAAAATCGCAAAAATGATAATATCAAAAAGAAAAGCCGAAATTCGTTTCCACAGACTCGCTTTTTGAAGATCATAAATCATATTCCGGTACCATCCTTTCCCTGTTCTTTGGTTCTTTTTTTACAAATAGCCACACATACCCATGCTATAATATCATACCACATTTCATGACAAAAGTCTACACTTTTTTTCACTTTATGTCGTACTTTCCTCACTTTTGGTAAAAACAACGAAATTCTCTGTTCAGACCTTGTGCAAAATCTCTTTTATTCTTACAACAGAATAAAAAAACGGCAGGTTTTGAGCTGCCGTTCTTCCCTTTTTACGAATACTCTTCAATGATTTTTATCAGCTCCGGGGGATTGTGCGCCACCAGCTCTGCGCCCACGTCGTAGAGCACTTGCTCGGGGCGGTATCCCCAGCAAACGTCGATCGCGTGCATACCCGCATTTTTTGCGGTTCTGACGTCCACGTCGCTGTCTCCGATATAAGCGCATTCCTCGGGTGTAGCGCCCATCAGCGCGGCCAGCTGCAGCGGCACGGCCGGATCGGGCTTGGGTGCACGATCCGTGCGAAATCCCTCGGCTGCGACAAACGTGCCCGTCTCAAACAGCTGCGCCACAAGTGCCTTGACAAATTCATCCTGCTTGTTGGAATTGACCGCCATGGGGTACTTTTTCCCAAGGTGCGCGATCATTTGGGGGATGCCGTCGTAGGTGGTATTCGTGTGCATATACACCCCCGCATAATTGCGGTTATATGCGGCATACAGGGCGTCCACGCGCGCGTCGTCCTCGCGATACTCTGCAGGCAGAGCCATCTTGGCGTAATCGCGCGCGCCAAGGTTGATGAATTCATATACCTGCTGCTCATCGATCTGCGGATATCCAAGCTCCTCAAGAGCCAAATTCATGCCCTCGGCAATGGCAGGCAGTGTGTGCGCCAGCGTGCCGTCCAGGTCGAATATCAATGCTTTTATCATAGTGTACTCTCTCTTTCTTTGGGGATGTCAGAATAACGAATCGGATCGCTTGTCAAATGCCTCGGGATTCTTGAGCGGCAGCTCGCAGATCATGGCCATGACCGCACCGTTCAGCTCGGACAGATTCTTGCTTTGCTGCAAGCGTTTTTGATACCTTTTATCAGGCTCAAACACACCGCTCATCAACAGCCAGATCTCCTTCATGCGTCCCGTCACCGCCACCTCACCGCTCAGCACGGCGGAATATCGCTCCAACAACTGCTCGTGAAAATCGCGCATGAGCGTGCGCGTGACCTTCTTGTCCGAAAGCAGCGCGGGATTCTGCAAAAGCCCTCTGCCGATCATGATGGCCTCGGTTTTGGGAAAGCGCTCGGCAATATACGCAGCATCCGCGCGCGTGCTCACGTTTCCGTTATAGCACAAGGGAATTTGCATGTTGGTGCAAACATAGTCGTAGGCGTCAAGATGCGGCACGCCGCGGTACATTTCCTTGCCCGTGCGCGGGTGCAAGATCAGCTCGCGGATGGGATAGCGGCCAAAAATCTCCAACAGCTCGGGCAGCTCGCCCTCGGCCTGGTAGCCGATGCGGGTTTTAATCGAGATATCAATCGGGCAGGCGTCAAATACGCGCTCCAAAAACGCGTCCAACGCGTCGGTGTCGGCCAGCATGCCCGCGCCCTTTCTCTTGGCGGTCACGGTGCCCGAGGGGCAGCCGAGATTGAGATTGACCTCCTCATAACCCATATCCGCGATCTGCCCCGCCATCCACAGAAAATCGTCCGCGTTCTTGCAAAGCAGCTGCGGCACGGTGGGCGCTGGATTATTGGCGAGGTCCAGCTCACGCAGCTCGCGCGGCGTCAGCCTGTGCACCTCGGTGGGCGAGAAAAACGGCGTATAATAGCGGTCCACACCGCCAAAATACTCGTGATGCAGCGTGCGAAAGACGCTGTCGGTCAGCCCCTCCATAGGGGCGAGATAATATTTCATAGTAAATCCTTATTTTTTTATTATGGCGTTATTATAGCATACTTGCACCGATTTTGCAAGGCTTATTTGGCAGGAATGGTTCCCTTTGCCCTTTGCCAAGAATAAACAATTTGTGAATTTACAGAAAAACCCATTGCGCAAATCAAAAAATTGTGGTATAGTAATGATGTATTGCTATTTCCCTTGCCTGGCACGGGATGAAAGGAGTAAAACATGGATAACAAGAACACCGGTGCAATCGTACTGACCGCGATCATCAGCGCAGTTTCCGCCGCAGCTCTGACCGCAGGCATTATCTTTGCCATTCAGAACAAGGATAAGATCAAGGCTACCGCGATCCGCGTAAAGGACAAGAGCGTTGCTGCTGCCAAGAACATGAAGGCTAAGTTGCAGAGAAAGAAGAACGTTGAGATCGAAGTTGACGAAGACTACGAGATTCCCGAGGAGCTGAGCTTTGAAGAGGGCGACGCTGATCTGGAGATTTTGACTGCAGAGGAATAATTGCAAATAAAAAAGGCTGCTGACGCAGCCTTTTTTATTTGCAAAATGCAGAATTAAGAATGCAGAATGCATAGCGCAACGCGTTTTGCACTTCATTCTCTTCGCCACAGCTCCTGCAAGGCCTCGAGCACCTTGAAGCGGATGCGATATTTGACCTGATCGGTCTCTGTGATAACCTTGTACTGCTCTTCAGTCAAGCCCACCGAAACAAACGCGTCCTCGGCGCTGTCGTCATCCTCGGCACTTGCTGCCGACAGGCAAAGCGGCGGAAACAGCACGCACCACCAGTTTTGTCCCTCGGCCTCTCCGATGCACACGCGCAACGAAACGTATCTGCCTCCGGGAAAGCAGCAGCTTTCGTAATTGCGCGTGGGGTAATCCTCTTCCCCCAGCAAAATGGTGACCGGATAATCGTACCCTTGCTCGCGTACCACCGCCTCTGCCGCCGCTTGCAGCTCGTTCGTATGCGCATTTATGATTTCAATCGCGCTCTCACGATCCGTACAATCCTTGAGCAAGGGCCCTGTGACGCGCAAAATCTCGTCGCGCACCAGCAGCTTGAGCGCTTGATCCTCGTCGCTGTCCGAGTTGGCCAGCACGTGCAGCCGCACCACACTATCATAAATCTCCTGCTCACCGTGCACAGGCAGCACGCTGATCAGCGCAAGCACGCAAAGCAAGATCACGCCGCCCGTAAGTATCCTTTTGTCCATAAAAATATCCTTCCCTTCGATTCATAGTTTGTGTCTGACAAGCCTATGATTTCCCCGGGAAGGATATTTTATTCAGATTTCTGCCAAGATCATTCTTCCGAATCCTCGTCCAGAACCTCGTCGTGGAATTCGATGTTTTCAAGAATCTTTGCAATGCGCGCGCCGTGCTCTACCGAGGCGTCCTCGATAAAGGTCAGCTCGGGTGTCATGCGCAGATTCAGCGTTTTTGCAAGCTGGGTGCGCATATAGCCGCTTGCCTGGCGAAGTCCCTTTGCCACGTCCTTTTTATTGCTTGACAGGCAGGAATAATATACCTTTGCATACTTCAGGTCGGGCGTGGTATCCACCGCCGTGACGCTGACGAACGCATCGCTGACGCGAGGATCCTTGACCGAGCGCAAAATGACCATCAGCTCCTTTTGCATTTCGTCGTTGATTCTGCCTCTTCTGTAATTTGCCATTCTTTCCTCACAAATATTTGGGGCATGCCCCAAAGCAATCTTTTTTATTATTATACCATTCTTTTGGAAGAAAATCAAGGGGGATATCAAAATCTAAGTGCCAAAGTCATACACATTCGAAGCCTGCGTAGAAAAGAAGAAAACGGGTGGCTCGATTGACCCGCCCCGAAGGTGCCATTGTTATTTCTTGGATAATGACACAGA
>JAZNYL010000126.1:0-31079 GCA_045594445.1 Eubacteriales bacterium | reverse complement strand
TTTGTCAATAGGTTTTTCAAAACTTTTTTCAAAAAATTTCGACTTTTTTCTATCGATCAAAGCTCGTCTGCCGTTTTATCGGCCGCTCTCGCGACCTTGAATATTCTACCACTTTCGCCCTGCTTTGTCAAGTGTGGGTTTCGACAAAGTATATATGTTTTGCAAATCCTTTTTGTGCAATATCAACAAAGCGCCGCACGACATAAATTCCCGCTCATAATTCTTCCCTCTTTTCTCAAAATAATAGCACTACAAATTCCGGAGATAATTATGTTCACCATTCTTTTGCGCACCGTACTGATCTACGTTTTTCTGATCGGCATTATGCGTCTGATGGGCAAGCGTCAGCTCGGAGAGCTGGAAGTGACCGACCTCGTGATCACTTTGCTGCTCTCCGAGATATCCACCATTCCCATCACAGACAAAAACACGCCCATTCTTTACGCTATCATTCCCGTGGCCACGTTGGCTTCGCTGGAGGTTTTTTCCTCCGGGCTCTCCCTGAAATTCCCCGCACTCAAAAAGCTGCTTTCTCCCAAGCCTGCGATTCTGGTGCACAACGGACGTGCCGACAGGCAGCAAATGCAAAAGGTGCGCATTTCAATGGACGAGCTGATGTGCGAGCTGCGGCAAAACAACGTTTCGGACATCGATCAGGTGCAGTATGCCATTTTGGAAAGCAACGGAAAGATCAGCGTGATCACCAAATCCGCTTGTACGCCGCCGACTGCCGAAATGCTGGGCATATCGCCCGAGGAGCACGGGATTCAGCACATTCTGTTTTGTGACGGGATCTATTCCGATCAGACGCTGCGCTCGCTCGGAAAGGACCGCATCTGGGCGCAGAAGCAAATGCGCGCCCAGGGCTTCACGCCCGAGCAGGTTTTTTATATGATGGCCGACGATCTCGGTAACGTACGAATTGAGAGGAGACGCAAATGAGCAGAATGCGATTGTCTGCACTGATCCTGTGCGGCCTTGTCCTGATCGTTTTCTTCAATTATATATATGTATGTTCGGTACGCAACGAAATGCTCAACAAAATCGACTTTCTGTGCAAGCAATCCGACGCGCTTCCCTTACCCGACGCTGCAAAGCAGACATGGCAAAACCGCAAGGGCTTGCTTTCGCTTTTTGTGCCACTTGCGGTTCTTGACCAGATTGATATTCAGTTGTCTGTTGCCGAAGCCTCCGCCGTCACGGGTGACCGTGACGCCTATCTGCGCGCTTGCTACCATCTGCGCGAGCTTGTGGAATCACTTGGCAAGTAAGTCGATCAAATCAGCCAGGTCCTCAATGATAGGACAGCCGCACTCGGCCAACTGGTCGTAGCTCTGATGCCCTTTGCTGTAGAGTACGCAATCAGCGCCGGCTGCGCGTGCTACCTCATAATCGTGCACCGTATCACCCACGAACAGCACGACGTCATCCGAATGGGCAGCCTTCCACGCGATCGCCGTATCCACCTTACTGCCGGCATGGATGTTATCCAGTCCGCAGACCTCGGTAAAATAGCCTTCCAGTCCAAGCTCGGAAAGCTGTCCCTTGAGCATCTGCAGCTCAGTGGCAGACAACAGCGTTTGCGCGTATCCCATCTCGCCCAGACGCTGCAGCGTAAGCGTTGCGTTTTGAGTCAGGGGGCTGGACTTATAGTTCTCCAGATACATCTCCACCCACTCGGGGGCAAGCACCGTGTAATAGTCCTCTTTCTCAAAGTCAAATCCGAGCTTGGCGTAGTATTTAATAATAGGAAAGCAAAACAATTCACGGTACGTCTCCACGCTGTCGATCGTTGGCAGCCCTCGCTTTTTGAGCATGACGTTGACTGCGTCGATTCCCGCACCGATATCATTGAGCAGCGTTCCGTTAAAATCCCATACAATGTGTGAATATTTCATGTTTCTCCAAAAAGGGCTGTTGCGCGATGCACAACAGCCCTATGTTTTTTGATTGATTATTGAGCAGGTACGTCGTAGCCGTACTCGGTCAGCCAGTTGAAGTAAATGGTGTAAGGAGAGTTACCCTTGGACAGGTCGTCGTTGGAGGGATCCTCGTCCTCAAGCGTTGCCGCTGCATCATCAGGGCTGTATGCAGAGTTGTTCGCCTTCTTGATCCAAGCGTTGTCCTTGGTGGATTCCTTCAGCTCTTCCTTAAGCAGGTCGATCAGCTCGTTGAGTTCGTTGATGTTGGTGCAAGCATCCAGTCTTGCCTGGATCTCGGCACTCTTAACGGTCATCTTGTCGATCAGGCCCTTGGGCTCGTATGCGGGATCATCCTTGGGCTTTACAGAAGGATACAGACCGTCGCAGTCAATGCCGTTTTCATCGCCGTCCAGAACGGTGTTGAAATCAAAGCCAAGCAACGGGTTGATCAGAGACTCGTTGTTCTGCTCTCTTGCGCCTTCCCAAGCGTCAGCTCTCTTACCCTCACCGGGATGTGCCATAAATACGTTACCGGTCTTTTCAAGAGCCATCTGGTAATCGTCGTTGAGCATGGTCAGCACTTCGCCTTCGCTGGGCTCGCTGAGCTCGTAGTTCTTGCCTTCAATACCGTACTGCAGCAGGTTACGAATGGTGGAGTTGGTATTCAGGTAGGTAATGATATCCATGGATCTGCCGACTGCAAAGTGAGAATATGCGCTGACTGCGAACATGTTGCCGTACAGCTCATTCTCGGTTGCCTCGGGATATTCAGCAATCACGGCGTAGTACTTCTTTCCGTTCTCTGCGGTGTAGTAGCCGTCCTTTTCCATAGCCTTCTTGATATCGGAGTTACCCTTTACAAAGTCAACGGCAACGGTCTGGCCCTCTGCAGCCTCACCGAAGTAGCCCTCAAATTTGAAGGTCATCAGCTCGCGCAGAATATCAAGATAATTGGTCTTGGTGAACAGGTTGCTGAACTCCAGACGGATGCTTCCGCGGTTGCGGTTCGCAGCGCCGCCGTAAACGGTGCCGAACATCGAGAATGTATCGCCTTCCTGATCAAAGTAGTAGTCAAACTGCGGAATTTCTACCTCTTCTTCTTTGTCGCCTTCAGCGTCACCGATGTCACCGATGTCGGTATCCTCTTCTTCCTCTGCATTCTTTTCCTGCTCCTCGTAGGTCATGGACCAGTACCAGACCAGCATGTTCATGCATTCCTCGTAGGTTGCATTCAAAGGAAGAACGTTTTCTTCATACTTTACGACGTCGGCCAGGAAGTATCTGCAGTCCAGAACGTCCTCGATGTCGGTAATGTTGTAGTAATACTTGTCAAACAGTTCCTTGTCGATCATCATGTAGGTGTACTCGCCAATGGAAACGTTGTTGGGGATCGCATAAGTAGAACCCTCGATCTGAACACCGCCCAGCAGAGTTGCGGAGATGTAGTCGGTCAGCTTTCTGGAAGCGCCGGCAATTTCCTCGTCCAGAGGCTGGATCCACTCGCTGTTAATAAAGTCGTTGTAACGCTCAAAGCCGGACAGATAAATGATATCGATCTGATGCTTCTCCAGCTCGGGATATACGATCTCTGCGATCTCGTATTCGTTATAGGAGGTAACCTCTTCAATGACTTCGGTTTCTTCCTCATCCTCATCGGATACGTTTGCAAACTCGGCATACTCGGGATGCTCCTCGTAGAACTCCTTCTTGAGCTTATCGGTGTCTACTCTGCCGTCTGCCTTTGCATCCTTAAGGTACTTCTTGAGAGCCTTGGCAGCCTTTTCCTTGAGCAACTGATATTCCTCGTTCTGAATGTTGGTATATACCAGCTTACCGCACTTTTCCAGGTACTCCTCAAGCTCCTCGTCGGAGGCACCGTTCATCTTCATATTCTCGTACTTCTCGCGATCAAATTCCTGCTCGCCGAAGTACTGCTCTTCGGTATAGAAATACAGGTCAAGATTTACCTTGAACTTTGCCTTGGTGATCTTGGTGATCTCTGCTTCAACCTTTTCATAAGCAGCTCTGGTCGCTTCTGCCTCGGCAACAGCAGCCTCGTAAGCGGGGCCGTTACCGTGCTTTGCCTGCAGCTCAGCCTTCAGCTCAACCATCTCTTCATCGGTATTGGCAACTTCCTTCTCGGAAATCACCCACATAGTCAGCGTAATACCGGAGATCTGCTCAACGTCCGCCTGATCATCATCCTGCTGACAACCGGTCAGAAAAACAGTCAGAAGCATCAGCATGCTCAGCGTCAGACAGATTAATCTGTTTCTCATTGGATATCCTCCTTAGAATCGTGTGCCCTATCCCCAAGCGCAAGGCAGGGATCGGCATATAATTTCATACTATTATATTTTACACTAAAAATACCCTCGTGTCAAGGATAATTTTGGGGCAGTTTGTAAACCTTTTTTGACTCCGAAAAGCCGTTGCTTTTCAAAGCCCCGTAAACCTTGTCATTTGTCACAAAAGCACTCGGTTTTCTTTGTAAAATATTGCCGAGTACAGGCGTCCAAACGATAGATTTTGCGCATTTTTGCCTGTCTTTTCACAGTTACAATTCACAATTTTTTTACAAAATATCAGTCCAAAAAGCCCTTGAGATGTCGTGCGCGGCTGGGATGACGCAGCTTACGCAGTGCCTTTGCCTCGATCTGACGGATACGTTCTCTGGTAATTTCAAACTCCTGACCAACCTCTTCCAGCGTTCTGGTTCTGCCGTCGTACAGACCGAAGCGCAGCTTGATGACGTGCTCTTCTCTGGGCGTCAGCGTATGCAGCTCGCGCTCAATGACCTCGCGCAGAATGGTAGCGGACGCAGCCTCTGCGGGTGCGGGAGTTTCGTCGTCGGGAATGAAGTCGCCAAGGTGGCTGTCCTCTTCTTCTCCGATGGGGGTTTCCAAGGAAACGGGGTCTTGGGCGATTTTCAGGATCTCGCGCACCTTATCTGCGCTCATGCCCATCTTTTCACCGATCTCCTCGGCAGTTGCTTCTCTGCCAAGCTCCTGCAGCATTTGTCTGGAATATCTGGAAACCTTATGAATGGTCTCAACCATGTGCACGGGGATACGGATGGTTCTTGCCTGATCCGCAATCGCACGGGTGATGGCCTGTCGGATCCACCAGGTTGCGTAGGTTGAGAACTTATAGCCCTTTGTGTAGTCGAACTTGTCCACTGCCTTCATAAGACCCAGGTTGCCCTCCTGAATCAGGTCCAGGAAGAACATGCCTCTGCCCACGTATCTCTTTGCAATGCTGACAACCAGACGCAGGTTGGCTTCCACCAGCTCCATCTTGGCGTCCTCGTCACCTGCAGCCATTCTCTCCGCCAGTTCTCTCTCCTTCTCGGCGGTCAGCAGCGGCACACGACCGATCTCCTTGAGGTACAGACGCACGGGGTCGTCGATCGCCAAGCCCTCCTGGCCAAGCAGTCTTTCCATGTTCTCGCCGTCGCTGTACTGCTCCACCTCGCTCTCGATTTCATCGATTTCTGCGCTGGAGATGTCGTCACCGATCGGAATCCCATTGTCCTCCAAAGTCTCGTAAAGCTTGTCTATGCTATCCAGATCATAGTCCATTTCCTCCAGCGCATCGTCCAGATCCTCGCTGGAAAGGTCGCCCTTCTTACCCTTGGCGATCAGCTCCTCCATCGTGAGCTTCTTTTCTTCTTGTTCGCCGTTTACAATCGTGTTGTCAGTCATGTGTTTTGATTTCCTTTCTATATTGGGGTTATTGCTTTTTCTTTTTTGCGTCGAGCAGCTGTTTGATGGAAAGCACGGTGTCACCCGATTCCTTTGCATCACTCTTTTTCTTTTGCTCAACTAAGGTCTGCACGCTGGCGCGCAGCACGGCCGTGCCGTTTTCGGCAAGCGCACGTCGCCTTTGCAGCATGCTTTGCAGCCTGCCCATTTCGTCCGGAGTGAAGTCCTCACCCATCAGAGAATAGACAAATCCGCCCTCCTCCCGCTCCATTTTCATAATGCGGGCAAAGGCTCTTTTGCCAAGTGCGGAGAAGAAATCGTCCTCGCTCAGCGAAATCGTTCCCGAGGTGATCATTTTTCTATGCTCGGGATACAGCATCAAGAGGCCGAGAATGGCTTCCTCGGCGGCCACCGCCTGCACGTTTTTGGCAGTATCGGGATTGACGCGGTCGCCGTATCCCTTTGCGGCAAGCCCCGCCTCCTTGCTTTGCTTTTGCTTCATAGCTCTGGCACGCCTGTGAATGGCACGCTCCACGTCGTTTTTCAGACTTTCCACGCTGATTCCCAGCCTGTCCGCCACCGTGGAGGCGTAGATCTCACGCTCCACCTTGGAGGGCGACTGTGCGATCAGGTCGCAAAGCTCCTCGGAGGCCTTGATACGGTCCTCGGGCAAATCCATGCTGTATTTTGCAAAGATCTTTTCGGATTTATAGGAAAACTCGGTACGGCTTCCCTCCACCAGTCGGCGGAAGCGAGCGTCACCGTATTTTCGCAGAAATTCGTCGGGGTCCTTGGCGTCGGTCACGTGCAGAACGCGCACGTCCATACCGACCTGTCCCAGCACCTCCATTGCCTTGAGTGCGGCGCGCTGGCCTGCCTCGTCGGCGTCGTAGCAGATCACGACCTGCTTGGTATATTTGGTCATCAGTCTTGCCTGCTCGGGGGTAATGGCCGTGCCCAGCGTAGCCACGGCGTTTTCAAAGCCGTAGGCGTGCAGCGAAATGACGTCCATATATCCTTCGCACAGAATCATGCGCTCCGACGAATGATTCTTGGCAAAATTGAGAGCAAACAGATTTTTGCGCTTCTGGAATGCGGGCGTGTCGGACGAGTTGAGATATTTGGGCTTTGAGTCGTCCATGACGCGGCCGCCGAATGCGATCACGTTGCCCGCGGTATCAATGATCGGGAACATGACGCGATTGCGGAAATAGTCGTAAGCGCGACCGTTTTTCTGGCTGATACCGCACAGAAAGCCCTGCGAGAGCTCCTGGTCGGTATATCCCTTTTTATGCATATAATCGGTCAGCATATTGAACGATCCCGGTGCAAAGCCAAGACCGAAGTGCTTGATCAGCGACATATTCAGACCGCGTTTTTCGGTCAGGTATTTCAGCCCCTCTGCGCCGATGGGGGCAAGCAGGCATTGATGGAAGAATTTGGCGGCATCACGGTTCATGTCGTGCACGCGCTTGCGCGTCAGTCCGCCCGTATTCTTTTCCTGCTCCCGTACGATCTGAATGCCCGCTCTTGCCGCAAGCACCTCAACGGCAGACGGGTAATCCAGATTTTCGTTTTTCATGACAAAGGTAATCGCGTCACCGCCCGCGCCGCAGCCAAAGCAATAAAAGCTCTCGCTGTCGGGAAACACCGTAAACGACGGCGTTTTTTCACTGTGGAATGGGCAAAGTCCGCCGAAATTGGAGCCCGCACGCTTGAGCGTGACGTAGCTGCCGATCAGCTCGACGATGTCCGTGCGATGGCGTACCTCCTCTACAACTTCTTTTGGAATCCTCATATTTTATCTGCCCCTCCAGACCTGCGGAATGAACAGATCGTTATAAAGCTGAATCGCATATCTGTCGGTCATGCCCGAAACGTAATCGCAAACGCATCTCTCCACCGATTCGGTTTCGATATTTCTCTTATATGACGTGGGCAGCTTTTCGGGATGCTTGACAAAGTATTCGTAGAGCTTGATCAGCATATCCTCCGCCTTTCCCTCCTCGCCCTTGGCGACGGGATTGAGATAGACGTTTTCAAAGAGGAACTCGCGCAGCTGATCGGTCGCATCCGCAATCTCGGGCGTCATGCAGATATGATCCTGATCGGTAGAGCCGCGAATGACCGAGGTTACCATGGAATTGATGCGCTGGCTGTGACGCTGGCCGAGTATTTCACGCAGATGCGCGGGAATATCCTCCAAGGAGAGAATGCCTGCGCGGCAAGCGTCGTCAATATCGTGGTTGATGTAAGCAATTTTATCGGCGTATTTGACAAGTACACCCTCCAAGGTGCTTGCGCCGCAAAAATCAAGCGAGCCGGAATGATTGAGAATGCCGTCTCTGACCTCCCAGGTCAGATTCAGACCTTGCCCGTCATTTTCCAGCACCTCCACGACGCGAAGGCTTTGCGCATAGTGCGAAAAATCGGGAGAATAGCACTTTTGCAGAGCACGCTCGCCTGCATGACCAAAAGGGGTATGCCCAAGGTCGTGGCCAAGCGCGGCCGCCTCGGTCAGGTCCTCGTTCAGGCACAAGGCACGCGCCATGATGCGCGCGATCTGCGTGACCTCCAGCGTATGTGTCAGACGCGTACGGTAGTGGTCGCCCACGGGGGCAAGAAACACCTGCGTTTTGTTCATGAGTCTGCGGAAGGACTGGCAATGCGTGATCTTATCGCGGTCACGCTGGAATTCGGTACGCAGCTCGCAGGGCGTCTGATAACGCTCGCGACCGCGCGTTTGCGAGGTACGGAAGGCATACGGAGAGAGCGTCTGTTCTTCTCTTTCCAAGAAAATATTGACAAAGCTATCCTTTTTTTGTTCCATGATACGACCTCGCTTTCCCTATTTTGATTCTTACAATAATAATATACGCAATTTTTTGCGATTTTCCTTTTTTTCTTGGCGAAATTTTTATGAAATTTTCAATATTTCATACCTTTGACCGGTTTCTTTGCTAATAGAAAGGGAGGATAGCATCCTCCCGCCCCACAATAACGGACAACCGCCACCCGGGACGGATCACCCCCACAGGATAAAAGTTTGGATCGAGCCTTTTCAAAGGCTCGCGGGCTCCAAGGGCAGAGCCCTTGGTCGCCTCCGCAGAGGCGAAATTCTTTACTCGCCGTTCTTTTTGGTACTTTTTCTTGCGGCTACACAGCCAAGAAAAAGTACGGAAACGATTTTCTCACATAAACAAAAATGGAGCTACCTATGCAAGGTAACTCCCTTTTTCATTACATTGAGAAATTTTTCTCCGTTCTTTCTTTGAGCAAGTAGGCACAAAGAAAGAACCAAAGAAATGCCGTATAAGTGTTTCGCGCCTGCGGGCGCGACTTGGGGCTCTGCCCCAAGTCCCCGCGACCTTTTTGAAAAAAGGTCGATCAAAAACTTTCATTCTGTCTATGCTCGTTGGGGTTGTTTACGCGTCCGTTTCGTGATAGTCGTAGCGTTCGCCCGTCTTTTCGGGCACGCATTTGCCGTTGCTGATCTCCGAAATGCGGCGCCACAAGGCGTCCTTGTGCTCATCCTTGACCGCAAAGTGCACGGTCACCGTATCGGCGTATTCCACGTTGTCTACAAGCGCGCCCATCTTTGGCAGCAGCAGGTTGAATTTCTGATAGTCCGAATACGAGCAGTTCATGCTGTACTCACCGTATTTATGATACGTAATGATATGCGCTGCGTCCAAGGCGATTCTTGCCGCGTGCGAATACGCGCGCACAAGTCCGCCCGCGCCCAGCAGAATACCGCCGAAATAGCGCGTGACTACCACGACCATATCAGTAGCACCCGATTTGCGCATGCATTCCAGCACGGGCACGCCGGCAGTCCCCTGCGGCTCACCGTCGTCCGAATACCTTGCCACAATGCCGCCCCTCAGCAGATACGCCCACACGTTATGCGTGGCATCGGCATATTCCCTTTGCTTTTGCTTGACAAACGCCATGGCCTCCTGCTCGTTTTTGATAGGAGCGGCGTGTCCGATAAAAAGCGAATTGCGCTCCTCGAACTCGGCCGACGCCATTTTTTCAAGCGTCATATACAGCTGTTCGTCTGCCATGTCACACCTCGTCAAACCCGATTGCGCGATACAGCGCGTCACGGATCACTCCATAGCGGAACGCCACCGGCTGCGCAATACTGTCGGTATGCAAAAGCTCCTCAAAGCGTTTGAGCGAGATAAATCTGGCCGCTACGGTTTCCTTGTCCTGCAGCACGACTGCCGACGCGGGAATATTGGTTCTGTAAAGATAGCATTCCACAAAGGCGGTAGGCTCACGGATGATACGCAATAGCTGCAATTCGTCCTTTGCCGCCTTGATGCCGGTCTCCTCGCGCAGCTCGCGCAAAGCCGCCTCAATGCCGATCTCTCCCGCAAGCGCGCCGCCTGCCGTGATCTCCCACATATTGGGGAAATTGGGCTTTTCGGGCGCACGCAGCGTCACGAGAATCTCGCCCTTGTCGTTGACCGTAAAAATACTGACGCTGAGCACGTAGGTGCCCTCGGGCATTGGATCCCCGCGCACGATGGGCGTGCCCAGGTTCTTTCGCGCAGCATCATATAAATCTCGTTTTTCCATGCTCGTCACCAATCCTGTCCTTTGGCAGGTGCGGCAGGATCAAACTCGCGCAGCATGCCGCGCACCTTGGCATCCACCACGGCGGTCACCCTGACCGCATCGGGGCCGTATTCCACGTCCTCCACAGTTGCCATTTTATAAAGAGTATTCAAAGCGCCCTGCTTGGCATTGGGAATGATGAAGGTCGCGCGCGTCTTGCCCGCGTGGATCATGCTCTCCAGCATTTGCGCAAATTCCTCGTATCCGCTGCCTGTCAGTGCGGAAATATGGATCTGATGCTCGGCGTTTCTGCCGCTTACCGTGGGCAGCGCGTCCTCGACCAGATCGCACTTATTGAACACGTACATCGTAGGCTTGCCCGCAGCGCCCAGATCGGCCAGAACCTGCTCGGTGACCTCCAGCTTTTGCTCGTGCTCGGGGTCGGATGCGTCGATGACAATGATCAGAATATCGGCGTAAACCGCCTCGTCCAGCGTTGAGCGGAACGCCTTGATCAAATGGTGGGGCAGCTTACGGATAAAGCCGACCGTATCGGTCAGGAGAATGCTCTCACCGCCCGGAAGCTCAAATTTTCTCGTGGTAGGATCCAACGTGGCAAACAGCTTGTCCTGTGCCAGAATGCCCGCATCGGTCATGCGGTTGAGCAGCGTGGACTTTCCCGCATTGGTATATCCCACGATGGCCACCTTGGGCAGGCCGCTCTTGTCGCGCGAGGCGCGCATGGTCATGCGGTTCTTTTCCATTTCGGAAAGCTGTGCCTCAAGCGCGGTAATGCGACGCTGAATGTGACGACGATCGCTCTCCAGCTTGGATTCACCCGGGCCGCGCGTACCGATACCACCGCCAAGACGCGAGAGCTGCGTGCCCTTGCCGATCAGTCTGGGAGCGGTATAGCGCAGCTGCGCAAGCTCAACCTGCAGCTTGCCTTCACCGGTTACGGCATGCTGCGCGAAAATGTCCAAGATCAGCATGGAGCGGTCGATCACGCGCACGTCGTTGCCGATGTCGTCCTCTAAATTTCTGATCTGTGCGGGCGAGAGATCCTCGTCCGTGACGACCAGGTCGATTTGGTTATTTTTGCAAAGCTCTGCAACCTCCTGCACCTTGCCCGAGCCGATCAGGGTTCGGGGATCAGGGGTATCCTTGCTTTGTACGACGCGCGCAAACGCAACGCCGCCCGCGGTATCCAGCAATCTTTCCAGCTCGTCCAAGCCGGATTCCACCGCCTGCACGTCCGCATCACGCGTTACGATGCCGATCAGTACGGCACGCGTTTCAGCTTTGATTTCCCTGTTTTGCAAGTTTTGCATTCTGTCTTCTTCTCCTTCTCTTCTCCGCCTTGTGCGTCACGTGCACGTAGCGCTGCATGCACGACACGTATTCCTCGTGCAAGCGTGTATTCTTGCCGCCGAAGCGAGAGAGCAGCTCCCTGCCGCTGACCCAGCAGACCTGGTCTACCTCTTCCTCCTGCAGCACCATATCATCAATCTCAGCCTCGGTATATACAAGATAAATATCCACGATCTTATGGCCGTTGTAGGTGCGTACGCAATTGCGGATCTGGCCGTCGGCAATCTCCAATCCCAGCTCCTCGCGCACCTCGCGGCGCATGCCCGTCTCGCTGTCCTCGCCTGCCTGCACCACACCCATGGTCATGCACCAGGCACCCGGCAGCACTCGCTTGGTGGCAGAGCGCTTCTGAATCAGAAAGCCGTGATCTCTGTGATAGATAAAGGCGTGGATTACCATGGTATATTCATCATCTCCAAGCCTATAACGACGGCCTCGCTCCACAAGCTTACCCGTTCTGACTCCGTCGTGCGTATAAACGTCCAGCATTTCCATAACAATGTCCTTCTTTCTCCGCAGCTCCCACTCGCTACGCGTGCGACGTGGTGCCTTGAGTACGGCTCCCGCTTTCGGGGTGGAAGCGGTGCCTTTATGAGGTAAAAACAAAACAAACGGGCAGACTCCGCCTTTGTGCGTAGAGTCTGCCCGTTTATCATCAATGTCGCAAGAATTACTTTCTTACAGCTTCCAGTCTCTTCTTGAACTTGTCAACACGACCGCCGGCATCAACGAACTTCTGCTTACCGGTGAAGAAAGGATGGCACTTGGAGCAAATTTCAACTCTCATCTCGCTGCCCTTGGTGGAACGAGTTACAACAGTTTCGCCGCAAGCGCACTTAACGACACACTCTACGTAATTGGGATGGATTCCGCTTTTCATTTTTTATACCTCGCATAAATTTTCTCGATGTTCTTTGACATCGGATTCACAAGCGGAGATATTATACCACATATTATCCCCCTTGTCAAGGCTTTTTGAAAATATTTTTACATTGTATGGTTTTTCAAGTTTTTTGCAAAATGTGAAACTTTTGAAAAAGTTTGATCAAAACTTTTCATTGGTTTTTTGTTGGATTAAGCCTGCGCCATACGGTCTCGCAGGTCGGCGATGATCTTTTTTTCAAGTCTTGAGATATACGACTGCGATATGCCAAGGTAGGCTGCGACCTCCTTTTGCGTCATCTCTTCTCTGCCCGAAAGGCCGTATCGCAGCTCAATGATCAGCCGCTCGCGCTCGTCCAAAGTGGCGACGGCGCGTCGGATCGCCTCGCGCTCTTCCCTTTGCTCAAGCTCGTATGCCACGCCGTCCTCCTCGCTGCCCAAAATGTCCGAGAGCAAAAGCTCGTTGCCGTCAAAATCCACGTTGAGCGGCTCGTCCAGCGAGACCTCGCCCCCTTTGCCCGATTGCTTGCGCAAATGCATCAGAATCTCATTCTCAATGCAACGCGACGCATAAGTGGCCAGCTTGATATTCTTATCCGACCGAAAGGTATTCACCGCCTTGCAAAGCCCGATGGTGCCGATAGAAATCAGATCCTCGATCCCCGTGCCCGTGCTCTCAAACTTTTTGGCGATATATACGACAAGGCGCAGATTATGCTCAATCAGCGCGTTTCTTGCATCGGGATCTCCTGCCTCCAGCGCGGCGATCACCTCAGCCTCTTTTTCGGGCGAATACGGTGGCGGCAGCAGTTCCGGCCCGTTTATGTAATACACGCCCTGCTTACGAGACAGCTTTTGTTTGAGCCGCAACAGCCATTTTTTCAATACGTTCATCATTCTCTCCTTATTGCATCAATGTAGCAGGCACGATCGCACAAAAATCGCCTTCCAGAGGTTGCCCCGAGGGCGCGATCAGTGCGTGTACCGCGCGTCTCTTACCGTTTGGCTCTTCCAAGAGCACCTCGTCCGGCAAAAGCGCAATGGCCAAGGTGCTGCCCTGCGCGGTCTGCATGGGCACGATGCGAATCCGCTTTCCGTACGCGCCCGCATCACTCTCTCTGCCTGCACTCTCTACCGTGCAGCGCAGCTCTGTCGGCAGACGTTGCAGCCATGCTTGCCTGTCTGCCACGATCACGGGCGTGCCGCTGATCGGATCGCACAAGAGATTTCCGCTATCGCAAAGACCGCTGAGTTCCCAGGTCGCATCCTCCATTCTGATGCGTACCGTGCAGGTGCGGCGTGCGCTTTGCCGCGAAAACAGCCGTTGCCCGAACACCGCGACAAGGGCTGCCACCGTGGCAAGCAGCAAAAACATCCATGCGGAAATACCGTCCGGGGCCACCTCGTCCAGCGGCAGATTGGCTTTGTTGAGCAGGTGATACAGCGCAGTCATACCGCCTCCCATGAGCGCGGAGATGCCGAAATACGTCCCGCCAAGCAGCAGCAATCGCGAAAATCGGACCCCCTTCCCCGCAGCACACACGGCGCACATCAGCATGCAAGCGCACACGTCGATGGTCAAGGCAAGCCCCGACTGTACTCCGATAAACAGCGATGCCACGCTGTAAAGTCCGCCCAAGGCAGCCGCCAGCAGCATGCGCCCCGTTTGCTGCCGCAGATGCAGCAGCCTGACGCTCAGAAACAAACACAGAAAATCCATACTGAAATTGATCAGAAACAGCAGATCCGCATATACGTCCAAGTCCCTCACCTCCGACTTTATTATACAGCGCAGGCCTTGGCGGATAAGGTCACATCCGGTAGGACGCATAAAAATATAAAATTTTTGAAAAAGGCGTGACAGACGGTGCAACGTGTGGTATAATGGTAAAAAACAGTATGGAGAATTCTCAATGAAATATATCAGACTTCTGGCAATCCTGACCGCGCTGCTCTGCCTGCTTTGCGCGTGCAACACGGACAAGTACGAAAGCGAATACGGACAGACCAATACGCAGACGGGCACGCAATACGAAAGCAGTTGGACGACCGGCATTTCCAAGGAGGCTGCCTCTCAGAACCGCGCGGTGGCAGACTGGCTGACGCTTTGCGCGGACGGTGAGCGCGACGGCATCGGACATTACGTGCTGCGAAACACGGTGGAAAACGGCGACGGCACCAGCACGCATCACCTGCTGCTTTATCGCTCCACAACCGCCTGCGACGCAAAATCCTTTACCGTTTCCTTTACGGAGGACGACGGACTTCTGACCGTGACACCTGCTTATACTTCATCGGACAAATCGCAATACGGATACGATCTGGTCTACCTTTGTCTGACTGCCGACAGCGATCTGCGCTTACTGGTGGAGCTGCTGGTGGACGGCGATTATCCCGGTCAGATCAACACCACCACGACAGATCGGATCACCCCCGATACGTTCGGAGCACAGAGCCATGAGTAATTCTTCCGCACAAGCATACGTCCGCTCGCATCACGCCCTGACCTTTTTTCTGTACCGTCTGTGCGGCCGCCTTTACGCCAAATGGATCGGATTTCGCGCAAAATCGGTCAAGCACGGCGTCCGCGGAGCGCACTTGATTTTATCCAATCGTCAAACGCTGCACGACGCCATGCTGGTGCGCTCGGCCTTTGACTATCCCGTTTATTGCGTGCAAACGCGCACGGTACGACGCAACCTCTTGCAGATATCGGAGGACGCTCTGACCGCACCCATTTTGCAAAAACCGGGAGCATCGCTCTGGTCGCCTGCCTGCGTACAATCCATCAAGCAGATTTTGAGCGAGGGTGGCAGCGTTTGCCTGTTCCCCACCAAGGATGCACCTTACGGCTTTGCACCGAATGCGCTTTCCAAGGAAACCGTGCCGCTCATCCGCGCCCTGCAGGTGCCAATCATTCTGTATACCGTACACGGCGGCGCAGGTGCACTCCCACGCTGGGGTGACGGCAAGCGAAAGGGACCATTTATCGGTCGCTATGAAAAGACGCTGATGCCCGACGAATACGCGCTGATGAGCGACGAGCAGCTGTTTGCGCTGATCAGCCGCACGCTTTGCGTCAACGACAAATCCCTTGCCCTGACCTACGCGGGCAACCACCGCGCCGAAAAGCTGGAGAGAGTGCTGTACGTTTGTCCGCGCTGCCGCCAGCATTCTTCCCTGTATTCCTCGGGCAATCACGTCAGCTGCCGCGGCTGCGGCATGACGGCCAACTATACCGAGAGCGGCGATTTCGTGTTTCTCAACTGCGAGACCTCCATTACCACGGTGGACGCTTGGATGGAATACCAGAAGATCTGGTTAAAGAATCACTTGGACGAGCTTGAAAAAGAGATCTTTACCGACAGCGGCGTCACCATATTCTCGGTGGACAAAAAGCCTGCGGACGAGCCCTTGTTCGGCAAGCTGACCATGACGCGCGAGCAGCTTTTGCTCCGCTTTGAGGACGGCGAGGCAGGCCTTCGCACGGTAGGATTTCCCTTAGACTCGGTTTCCTCGCTCAAAGCAATCGGACGCGTCAAGCTGTCCTTGACTACCGCGCAAGGCATCTGGGAAATTACGGGTGCACCTAATTTCTGCGCCTACAAATACGCGCAGCTGTTTTTGGCCCTGCGCGGCAGACTCAAATAAAAAGAAACGCACACGCTCGAAAGCGTGTGCGTTTTTGATTGTTCAAAGCTCATTCAGCGGCGTTCTCGCCCGTAAGCTGCTCGACAAAGGCCTCGATCCTGACGCGATCCTCGTCCGACATGATCTTCCCTTCGCTGCGATGCACGGAAAGCAATCCTGCGCTGATGGCAGAAAGCAGGCAAATCAAAAAGATTGCCGCATAGATCAGCTTGAATTTCATAAAAATCGCCTCCGTTTCATCCATTTCTTACGTTCAATACGTTTTCTTTTTCACCGCTTTGCGCACCGTGGCAAACGCCTCGCGTTCGCCCTGCTCTGCCAGCACGCGCAACCAGCCCTCCAGCAACGCTGCTGTTTCGGGGTGCATGCGCGTCCGCGCTTGTCCGCGCATGAAATACTCCAGCGCGCTTTTATCGGTATATTTTTCCTTTTGATAAGTCTTGCAGGCAGCCATTCTGTCGCAAAACATTTCAGCTACGTAACGCACCGGCATTTTGACAGGCCCGTATGCGCGTGCTGCGGGAATATAGTCAAACCAGTACTCGTAATGGTGCTTGTTTCGCCCTTGGTGATGCAGCCACATTTCGGAATATCCCACGTCTTCGCGCTGTGCCTCGCCCGGGCTGCGATTTCCCTGATAATACTTGGCTCCCGAGAAAAACTCGGTGGGGCTGTATTTGGAAAGATCGTGCCAAAGTCCCTGCAACCCGATTCCTACGCGGAAAGAGTGCGCAATGACCTTATGGCGATGCTGCGTGATGGTGATAAAGTGCTTGACGGGATGTGCCATATCAGCGCAAGAAGCCGTTGATGATCTGCTCCTCAGCCTGCTTTTCGGAAAGGCCGAGCGTCATCAGCTTGATCAGCTGCTCACCCGCGATCTTACCGATGGCAGCCTCGTGGATCAGCGATGCCTGCACGTGGTTGGCCGCTACCTTGGGGATGGCGTCCACGCGCGCGCTGTCCATGATAATGGCGTCGCACTCGGTGTGTCCCGAGCAGAGATTATTGCCGTTGATGCAGGAAAGGAAGGTCTGGCGCGACTCGTCCTTGGCAACCGAGCGGGATACGACGTGTGCACCGCAATCCTCACCGTCCAGATCCACCGTAAAATCGGTAATGGCGGTCTGCTTACCGTGCGTCATGATCTTCTCGCCGATGACTAAGGTTGCACGATTGGCAAGCTTTGCGCGGGTGACGCGTACCGTGGAATCCACGCCGCCCAGCTGTGCCGAATCCATTTCCATGTATCCGCCCTCGTCGATCTCAATCTCGGTGGTGGGGTTAAGCACTTTCTCGCCCGTTCCCTCGCCCTCGCCGTAATGCTTTTCAACGTACTTGAGCTTGGCATTCTTGCCTACGTGGAAGCTGTGAATGCCGTCGTGTGCGGTCTGCTCGTCGCCTGCGTTATGAATGCCGCAGCCTGCTACGATCAGCACGTCGGCGTCCTCGCCGATATAAAAATCGTTATACACAAGATCCTTAAGACCTGTCTTGGTCAGCAGCACGGGAATATCCACGCGCTCGTTCTTGGTGCCGGGCTTGATGATGATATCAATGCCGGGCTTGTCCGTCTTGGTCACGATATCAATATTTGCGGTGGTGTGTCTTGCGGCACTCTCACCGTTTGATCTGATGTTGTACGCACCCTCGGGCACGATCTCCAGATCCATGATCTCGGAGAGCAGGTTTTTTTGAATAGCGTCCATCGTCTTAGCCATCAGCCCTCACCTCCTACGATCACTCTGCAGGGCTTTTGCGTACCGAACAGATCGGGCAGGATCTCTTCCTTGCTGCCCATCGCCGTTACGCGGCCCTCGGAAAGCACGATCACGGTGTCCGCAATATCCAGGATGCGCTCCTGGTGCGTGATGATCAGAATGCTGCCCTTATTTTTTTCATACATACGCTCAAAGACCGTAATCAGCGAGCCAAAGCTCCACAGGTCAATGCCTGCCTCGGGCTCGTCAAACACGGCAAAGGGAGTGTTTCTCGCGTTGATCATCGCGATCTCAATTCTCTTGAGCTCACCGCCCGACAAGGAGCCGTTGACCTCGCGGTTGACGTATTCCTTGGCGCAAAGGCCTACCTCGGAAAGATACGCGCAGGCCTCGGCGACCGAGATATCCTTACCCGCAGCGATGGAAATCAGATCCTTGACCGTGATTCCCTTGAAGCGAACGGGCTGCTGGAATGCATAGCTGATGCCCAGATTGGCACGCTCGGAAATACCCATATCGGTAATATCCTGTCCGCGGAACAGAATTTTTCCCGAGGTGGGGGTGATGATGCCGGCAATGATCTTTGCCAGCGTGGATTTGCCCGAACCGTTAGGTCCGGTGATGGCGACGAATCTGTCGTCAATGGTCAGACTGACGTCGCGGATGATATCGGTGGTCTTACCGGTCGCCTCGTCGGTAACCGAATAAGAAATGTTTTGCAGTTCTAACATAGTAGTCTCCAAAGAAAAATCAGTTATTACCGTACTTGAAAGTGCGACGGATCTCGGGGATCTCGGGCAAGCCCTCGGCTGCCTCCATGCGCTCTCTTGCCATTTCGGAAAGCTCGTGGGATCTCTTGGCTCTGACGGTTTCGGCATCCAGCACGTCCACAAAATCCACGTACACGCGCGTCTTTCTCCAGGGTGCACGCTTTTTGACCTGATCGGTACCCGTCACGCGCACGATCACGATCGGCACGCTTGCCTTTTTGGCCATCAGGAACACGCCCTCATGGAAAGGCAGCAGTTCTCTGTTGCTCTCGCGGTTTCTCGTTCCCTCGGGGAAAACGCCGTAGGATACGGGCATGGTTTTCAATCTCTCCGCCACCTCGCGAATGGTCAGCAGCGCCTCGCGTGCGTCCCCGCGGTTGATGGGCAAAAAGCCGCTTTTATGCAGCATTCTGCCAATGATGGGCTTATCAAAATTCTCGGGCTTGGATACGAACGGAATGCTTCTGCCGCGCAGCGTGACCAGCATGGACATGAAATCGTGATCAGACAGATGGTTGGAAACCAGCAGGAAATTGCCGTTTGCAGGCACCTTTTCCTTGCCGCGAACGCGGATCTCAATTCTGGCCAAACGGAAATACAGTGCAATGCTTTCCACAAACACGGCCAGATAAAAGCGGTTGGGTCTTTCCTGGGGCTTGGACTTATCCACAAACAGCGAAAGCAGCACAAAGCCCAGCGCGTACAGCGCGAAAAAGCCTACCGAATATGCGATCCACAGCAAAAGCGGGATCCAGATATCAAAAATTGAGGTGACCAGCGTTGCATTTAAGAACACGGTCAGCACCGAGCAAAGTGCACCCAACGTCAAAAACAGTTCAAGAAGCATAAATACCTCCAAAAATCATTTTTTCTGTGCTGCCAATTCCAGAAGTCCTTTCGAAATATCGTGGAAGCGGTCCGCCTCGGCTTGCAGATGCGCTGAGCTTCTCTGACCCTCTTCTGCAGGCTTCAGAGCCTGGGGCTCACCGATCACAACGCGCAAGCGCTTGCCGAATAAGAAATTGTAATTACCGTCGATCACGGCAGGAACTACCTCGCAGCCCGCCATGTTGGCAAGCAGCGCGAAGCCGGGACGGTACGGATTCATTTCCCCTGTTTTGGAAGTATGTCCCTCGGGGAAGATAATCATACTGTTCCCTTCCTTCATCACGCGGATACTTTCCTTGATCCAACCGGTATCCAGCCCAAAGCGGTTGACCGGGATGGCACGGTTGTTTTTGAGCACGTGATAATACAGCTTGCTTTTTTCCATCTGATCCTTTGCGGAGAGAATGTGCACGCGGTATTTCCAAAGCAGGGTTGCAATGATCAGGCCGTCCTTATGGGAGACGTGGTTGCAGGTAAACACCACAGGTTTATCAAAGCCCTTCTTTTTCCTTTCGGGATTTGCATATATCACCTTGGGACGGTAGCCCACGTAAACAAGCACAACGCACAGGTAGCGGAATATGAGGCCTGCTATTTTTCCAAGGAAATTCTCCAAACGCTTCATAAAGCAATTCCTTTCTGATGATCGCACTAATAGTACAGTATAACATTATATCACAGAACACGCAAGATTGCAAGAGTTTTCTTTAATTTCGGTAAAATGATAAAAAAGATTTGTGCATTCACTCTGCGCTTCTCTCAACTAAAAAGACTGTTCTCAATAATGCGTAGTATAACATTGGTGTTTTATGTGAGGAAATCGTTTCCGTTCTTTTTGGCAAAATTGCCGCAAAGAAGAACATATTTCGCTCCGCGAAATGAAACGGCGAGTTATTTCGCTCGTTGCGACGGGCGACGAGGGCTCCGCCGGTTGCCTTTTAGATGCTGAATTTCGCAGGAATTCAGCATCGGGTGGCGTCACTAACACTCGAATATAAAATAACATTCACACGCCACCATGCCTTTCTGAAAAAGGCGTGCGAAAACTTCCATCAATCAGGTCCAAACTCGTTTACGTCTCGCAAAAATTGCCCCAAAGCCCTTGCAATTGCCGCCAAAGCATGATATAATGATATTTTAGTAATACATTCCCAAGGAGGGATCTTTCATGTCTTCTTACAAGATCGACACAAAATGCGTACAATCCGGCTACGAGCCCGCAAACGGTGAGCCCCGCGTGCTGCCCATCGTGCAAAGCACCACCTACAAATACTCCGACGTTGACCACGTCGGTGACCTGTTTGACCTCAAGGCTGACGGCCACATGTATTCCCGTATTTCCAACCCCACGCTTGCCTGCGTGGAAGCAAAGATTGCCGATATGGAGGGCGGCGTGGGCGCAATGCTGGTATCCTCCGGTCAGTCCGCAAGCCTGCTTTCCATTCTCAACATCACCTCTGCAGGTCAGAACTTTATCTCCATGTCCTCAATCTACGGCGGTACCATCAATCTCTTTGCCGTCACGCTGCAGCGTCTTGGCATTGAGGTGCGCTTTGTCACGCCCGATATGACCGACGAGGAGATCGAGGCCAAGATTGACGAGAATACCCGTCTGTTCTTCGGTGAAACGGTTGCAAACCCCGCTCTTGTAGTATTTGACATTGAAAGATACGCAAACCTTGCCCACAAGCACGGCATTCCGCTGATCGTGGACAACACCTTTGCCACGCCCATTCTCTGCCGTCCCTTTGAGCACGGCGCGGACATCGTGGTGCACTCCACCACCAAGTACATGGACGGCCATGCCACCGTTGTGGGCGGCGTGATCGTGGACAGCGGCAAGTTCGACTGGGAGGGCTCGGATAAGTACCCCGAGATGAACACCCCCGACGAATCCTACCACGGCGTGATTTACACCAAGCAATTCGGCAACGCAAACGCCTACATTACCAAGGTGCGCGTGCAGCTGCTCCGTGACCTTGGCTGCACCATGGCTGCCCTTCCCGCCTTCATTCTCAACCTGGGGCTTGAAACGCTGGCCGTGCGTATGGAAAAGCATTGCTCCAACGCGCTGGCGGTTGCAAAGTATCTGCAGAATCATCCCAAGATCGATTGGGTGTCCTATCCTTCTCTGCCGGGTGACTCGCAGTACGAGCTGGCGCAGAAGTATCTGCCGAATGGCTGCTGCGGCGTCATTTCCTTTGGCGTCAAGGGCGGTCGCGAGGCATCCGTTCGTCTGATGGACAACCTCAAGCTGGCTGCCATCGTCGTGCACGTAGCCGACGCACGCACAAGCGCGCTGCATCCCGCAAGCGCAACGCACAGACAGCTGACCGACGAGCAGCTGATTGCCGCAGGCGTACGCCCCGAGCTGGTGCGTTTCTCTGTCGGCATTGAAAATCCCGCCGATATCATCGCAGACCTCGAGCAGGCACTCGACAAGGTCTAATTTCGTATAAAGGAGCTCTTCCGATGCCCATTAAGATTCCCAACAGGCTTCCCGCCACCACCACGCTGCTGGAGGAAAACATCTTTGTCATGACCGAGACGCGCGCGATCACGCAGGACATCCGTCCTCTGCGCGTGCTTATGCTCAATCTCATGCCGCAAAAGATCGTGACCGAGACGCAGATTGCGCGCTTGATCGGTAACACCCCCTTGCAGGTTGAGCTGGAGCTTTTGCAGACCGCCACGCACAAGGCCACCCATACCTCGGGCGACCACATGCTGGCCTTCTACAAGACCTTTGCAGAGATCAAGGACAAGAGATACGACGGCATGATCATCACGGGTGCGCCCGTGGAGCAGCTGCCCTTTGAAGAGGTGGACTACTGGCCCGAGCTTTGCGAGATCATGGAATGGAGCAAGACGCACGTGACCAGCACCTTCCACATCTGCTGGGGCGCGCAGGCAGGTCTTTACTACCACTATGGCGTACCCAAATATCCGCTTGATAAAAAGCTTTTCGGCGTTTACAAGCACTCCCTTGACTACAAGCGTTCGATTCTGTTCCGCGGCTTTGACGATACCTTTTCGGTGCCGCACTCGCGCCACACCACCTGCAAGAGAGAGGACATTGAAAAGGTGCCCGAGATCCGTATCCTTGCAAGCTCCCCCGAGGCAGGCGTGTTTGCCTGCATGACCGAGAGAGGCAGACAGGTGTTCATCACCGGTCACTCGGAGTACGACGCGGATACGCTCAAGAAGGAATATCTGCGCGACAAGAATGCGGGACTTCCCATCGATCTGCCCAAGAATTATTTTCCGGACGACGACGAGACGCGCGATCCCGTGGTCACATGGCGTTCCTGCGCAAACCTGCTCTACTCCAACTGGCTCAATTACCTGGTCTACCAGACCACGCCTTACAACATTGAGGAGATTCAATAAAGTGAAGAATGAAGAGCGCAGAGAGCAGAAAAAAATGAGATATATCATTTAAAAATTAGTTGCCGCAGGCGCGGGCGATCACTGATCGCCCCTACAACTGTGTGTATTGGGGTTTTACAATTCCAAAACCTCAACGGTTGTGCCGTAGGGGCGATCAGTGATCGCCCGCTACAAATAAATAATAAAAAGCCGCCCGATGGGCGGCTTTTTACCTTCATTCTGCATTTTACATTTATTCTTCTGTCCTTGTAACCTTGAGCGTCATCTTGCATCTCTCGGCCTGTGCGCCGCGGATTTCAATCAGATAGTCAAGGCAGATCACGCCCTCGCTCTCCAGGCGGTTATCCACCTGCAGCGAAAATACGCCCACCTGAAACGGCATATAGGGCGTTTCGTATGTGCAAAGATGGCGCACACCGCGCTCGAACACCATGGCTGTGCTGACTGCTCCCGAACGAAGCATGGAAACCGTTCCGGGCTCGCCCTTTGCATACGAAATAACCGTGCGAGAGCCCTCCATACCGCTCAGCTCACCCTCGTCGTACACAATCTCCACTCTGCTGCCGCGCACGCGCGCAAAGCCCTGCGTGATCATTTCCAGCGTCTCGTTTTCTTGTTCGCCCTCCAATTCCTCGGGCACCATGATACTGATATCCTCAGTCAGCTCGGCGATTTCCTTTTCGTAAACCGCGTCGAACAGATCAGCCTTGACGGCGCTGCGCTCGGACACGATGCTCACGCTTACGTACTCTATCATAATTACACCTCAAAAATTCATCATTGCCACTATTATAGTACATTCCGCTCTCTCTGTCAAGCACAAATCAAGCAACTGTAAATTGTATAGTTTTCACAAATTTATATGCCAATTCTCTTTCTTGCTTGACTTTTTGCCATTCGGAATGTATAATAAAATGAATGCTTATATCGATTATTACTATTTATTTGGAGGTTGACATGAAAAAGTTTTTAGCTTTTCTGCTGGCTATGCTGATGCTCTCTGCTTTGCTTGTCGGTTGTGCCGATGATCAAACCGAGGAGCAGCCCGAGGATACCACGGCCGCAGAAGAAGAAACCAACGTCCTGGATCTTCTCAACGTTCCGGACAAAAAGTATGACGGCGAGGAATTCATGTTCCTGACCCGTGATGCTGCCGAATGGACCACCGTTGATATTTACGCAGAGGAGCTGACCTCTGACCCCATCAACGACGCAGTCTACCGCAGAAACGACGCCATTCAGACCAAGTACGATCTGGTCATCCTGGAGACTCAGGTAGAGGATCCCGTCGCAGCCGTTGAAAAGGACGTTAAGGGCGGCGCTTCCGAATTTGATGCCATCGTTCAAAAGCTTGGCCAGTGTGCAACCATTTCCACCAAGGGTTATCTGCAGAATTTGCGAGACGTTCCCTACATGGACTTTGATCAGTCCTGGTGGGATCACAAGGCTCTTGATGGTCTGTCGATCGGCAACAAGGTCTATTTTGCAACCGGTGACCTTCTGACCAGCGATAACGACGGTACCTTCATCGTCATGTTCAATAAGACCATCGCCGAGGACAACGGCCTTGAGGATATCTACGAGCTTGTCAACAACAAGCAGTGGACCTTCCAGAAAATGTACGACATGTCCAAGGTTGCCGTCAAGGACCTCAACGGTAACGGCAAGATGGAGCATGACGCTGACGTGCTGGGTACCGCTATCACTACCAACTCCGGCTACTGCATGATGTATGCAGCAGGAATCGTGATCACCGCAAAGAACTCCAACGACGTTCCCGAATACGTACTGGATACCGAGCGCACCGTAGAAGCGATCCCGCTCTCTTACCAGATCATCGGTGACAAGAACATGGCTCTGGACCTGAACACCGTTGCAGATCTGAACGTTGTGGAAAACGGTAAGGTTTGCTTTGGTAACGGACATGCGCTGTTCTTCCAGGAGTGCATGCAGTGCGTGATCCGTCTGCGTAGCTACGACGTGGAATTCGGTGTAGTTCCCTTCCCGATGTTCAACGAGGCACAGGGCGAATACTACTCTCACATGAACGAGGTTGGCGGTATGGTATCCATTCCCACCAGCATCGTCGGTACGGATCTTGAAAACATCGGCGCTTTGGTTGAGACCATGGCAGCTTACTCGGTTGACACTTTGACCCCCGCTTACTACGACATTTCCCTGATCTCCAAGTCCACCAGAGACGAGGAATCCAGACCTATGATCGAGCTGATCCTGGACAACCGTATCTACGACCTTGGTTACGTATTTGACGCATCCTGGGGCGGCTACGTCAACCAGATCGCAGCTAAGTTTATCAGCGGCAAGACCAACGTTGCTTCCACCAAGCCCAACAGCTTCAAGAAGCAGATGAGCAAGACGCTCAAGAAGTTTGACGTTGACGTTGACTGATAAAATCAAATAAAACATGGGAGTTGCCTTTCGGGCAACTCCCTTTTTTCAGTTCATCATATCGTGATTGGCGGCATCCGCAAACATACGCCCGACCGCATCGGCAAGTGCGGGATGCGCGAGCAGCTGCTCATCTGCAACCACCTCGTCGGCTGCCGAAAATGCGCGTGTGAGCAGATCTCCGTCCGAGCACCCGGAGGCAAGGCGGAATTCCACGCCACCGCTCTGGCGGATCGCACCGCCCGAGCTCTTGGCAAAGAAATCGCCGGGGCCTCTTTGCGCAAGGTCCTGCTCTGCTATGGCAAAGCCGTCGTACGTGCTCTTCATGGTCTGCAATCTGCGCTGCGCAACCTCACCGATCTCACGGTCGGTCATAGCGCCCGCCACCAGCACGCAATACGACTTGCGCTTGCCGCGGCCTACGCGTCCGCGCAGCTGATGCAGCTGCGAAAGTCCGAATCGCTCAGCGTTTTCCACGATCATCAGACACGCATTGGGCACGTTGACGCCCACCTCAATGACAGTGGTGGACACCAGAATATTGATCTCCCCTGCCGCAAAGCGGTTCATGATCGCGTCCTTATACTTGGGCTTCATCTTGCCGTGCACGAATGCAACGGAATACCCCTCAAGTCGCTCCGATAACTGCTCAGCATACTGCACCGCCGCCTGCAAGGGCGGCTTGCTTTCTTTTGCCATGCCAATTTCCTCAAGCAGCAGATCCTCGTCGTCCTCCTGCTCCTCAACCGCAGGACAAACCACGTAAACCTGTCCGCCCTCGTCCACGTTTTTGCGGATAAAGGCGTCAAGACGCGCGCGATAGGACTGATTGACCGCAAAAGTATCCACTCTTTGCCTGCCGGGAGGCATGGTGTCGATGCGAGAAACGGCAAGATCACCGTACATAACCAGCGCAAGCGAGCGCGGAATGGGCGTTGCGCTCATACAAAGCAGATGCGCATGTGCGTTTTTATCCGAAAGTTTTGCGCGCTGCGCCACGCCAAAGCGGTGCTGCTCGTCGGTAATAACAAGCCCGGGAGCGGCAAATTCCACGCCCTCGGAAAGCAACGCCTGCGTGCCGATGACCACCTGCACGCGTGCGTCCTCGTCCTCGGCGGCCATGCCTGCGTGCACCTTTTTCTTTTGCGCGGCCGTCATTGCACCGATCAAAAGGCTGCAGCGAATGCCCAGAGCCTCAAAATACGGCGCAAGATCGGCGTAATGCTGTCTTGCAAGGATTTCGGTAGGCACCATAATGGCGGCCTGCCTGCCGCTTTGCACGGCGATCACGGCAGCGGCTGCCGCGCACACCGTTTTGCCGCAGCCAACGTCACCCACCACCATACGCGTCATGGCGTACGGCCTTTCCATATCGGCCTTGATCTGCTCCACCGTGCGACGCTGCGCCTCGGTCAGCTCGTAAGGCAGCAGGGACAAAAATGCGGAAAGATCGTTTTGGGTGCAGGCAGGCGCAGGGATCTTCTCGGTGGTATGCTTGGCGCTGCGCAAGCCCACGCCAAACAGGAAAAGCTCCTCAAACATCAGCCTGTGCTTGGCGATCTCCACGCTTACAAGGTCGGTTGGCTTATGCATGGCGCGCAGCGCAAACGACAAGGTGCAAAGCCCCTCGCGCACGCGGATCTGCTCGGGGATTGGATCCTCCAGCCCCTGCGCGGCAAGCGCGAGTGCCATTTCCATATGCTGGCCGATCTGCTTGGAGGAAAGACCCTCTGTCAAGGGGTAAACCGGGTGCAAGGGCGGCAGCACCTGCCCCTCTACCACGGGCTCTGCCACGGGCGAGGTCATGCGGTAGCGATTTTTATCGCGCTCCACTTTGCCGTAAAAGCGGAACAGTCCACCCACCGAAAACATGCTTTGCACGTAGTCCTGATTGATATACACGATCTCGCAATCGCCGCTTTCGTCATACGCGCGAAACTTGACCAGCGTCATGCCTCTGCGGATCATGGCGCGGCGCGGCTGCGTGCCCACGGTCATGATTACCGAGCTTTTGCTCTGCCCGTCACACTCGCAAAGGCGCTTGACGTTACCGCGGTTTTCATAGGCGCGCGGGAAATGATAAAGCAGATCCCCCACCGTATAGATGCCCAGTCTTGCGTACGCTGCCTCCTTGGCAGGGCCAACGCCGCGAAGCGCTTTGATGGGAATATCTCTGACGTCTTGCATGGGTGCTGCTCCTTTCTTGGGTATTTTCTTTATTATACCAAATTTTCTGCCTGCCGTCAACAAAAAAACACGCGCAACCTGCGTTGCGCGCGTTTTTTATTCAAATATCGTCGCAAATCCGATATCCGTGGCCATAAACCAAATGCACAAGCCTTCTGCCGCCTATGGTGTAAGCCTTTTGATTGATGGCGCTGATGCGAACCGAAACATTGGACTGCTTTGGCACCTTACCCTTATAACAATGCGTCAGCAGCGCGTCTGCCGAAGCGCCCCGATGCTCTGCGATATAATCCAGAATACAAAATTCGGTGGGCGTCAGGTGCATGGGGTAGCCAAGGTAGACAAAGTCCTTGCCGTTCGGCGCTTTTTGTAAATGCCTTAGCATCAGTCTTTCTTTTTCTTGAGCACAAGAGTGCCCATACCGATCAGCGCGATTACCAAAGTGCCGCCCGCAACTGCCTTGCAGCCGCCCTTGGTCTCTGCTTCGTTTTCGGTTTCGGGATCGGTTTCGGGATTGGTTTCGGGAGCTGCCTCGGGCTCTGTATCGGTGGTTACAACGCCAAAGTAGTTCTCTTCTCCTGCAGCCTTCTCGGCGATCGTGATCACCTTAGCGGGCTTGACGTCGGTGCTGACGCCGGGAATGTAGTTCTGATATACGTAGTTGAGTCTGCCCAGAGGAGCGACGTCACCGTCGATATAGAAATCTGCCATTTCGTCAAACAGCGTATCGCTGTCCGCCCACTTGAACTGCATGCTGATCTGATTGTAGTACTCAACGCCCAGCATTTCCATGGGAACGGCGATCATGATCTGATTGCCTTTAACGCGATAAGATACCGTACCGCACTCGTCAAACGCGTACGCGCCGTCGGTGCCCGTGTACTTGGCTACCGTGGTGGTAAAGTCCTCGCCTGCCTTGTGATTGATAATGAAATCATAACCGTACCAGCCGGTCTCTGTGCTACCGTCCACGTCCAGGAACAGCTGCATCCAGGAGGTATCGGCTACGGGCTTGGTGATATCGTCAGCGGTCTTTGCGTAGAAATACAGATACGTCGTATCCTGCGTGACCTTGGAGGCAACGATATCGTTTCTACCCGTGGTGTTGGTCATGGTCTGATGGCCAAACGCCTGACCGTTTCTGTCCACGGTGTCACCCTCGACGTCGTAATACGTGATCGGCACCTGTTCCCATTGAGCAAAGTCACCCGTGACGTTGATGGGATGGCGCGCATCCTGCACGATGGCCGGAGCAGCTCCCTTGAGTGCCTGGATGTTGTAGATCATCTGCATGTAGTAGTTATCGAAATAGTAATCGGTAATGGTCATTTCCACGTCACGGGAGAATTCCAGCGAGGAGGTATCCACGAAACGGATGGTACCGTTATCGGTGGGCTGACGCTGCGCGACCCATTCGTTCCAGCCCGTGATCAGCACGTACTTGACGTCCTTGGAGAGTGCTCTGTCAAACTGATACTGGAAGTTGATACCCAGCTTGTAAGAATCGGGAGTCAGCAGATCGTAGGTGCCGTTGTAGGAGCGGCCGCGGTTGGATCGGTCACCGTAAAATGCGGAGTCGCTGAACTGCACCGTGCCCGCGTGCTGTGCCATGGAGATGCTGATGGCCTCACCGTCTCCATCATTGTTTTTGAAAACTCTCTGCGGCCAGGAGAAATCCATCCAAGGCCACGCGTTCTTCTTGGTGCCCTCGTTCGGCCACTGCGGCAGACGAATGGTGAAGAAATCATTCACGTTATCGCTATACTCTGCAATGATCAGAGGCTTGCCGTCCACGTACAACCAGGTATCGGGATACTGATTCTTGGCGTAGATCTTATTATACAGCGTTCTGACCACGTTTGCGCTGCTCGAGTGCGTGTAGAACACAATCTCGGGTGCATCGTAGCCCTGCTCGTTGAGTTCGTGGCAAACCTGCATGAGCTTGATAGCGTTGTCGTAGTATTCGTAGCCGTTGGTTACGTCGATATAAAGGAAGTCCACGCCCGCGTTGGAGAGCAGCTCCATATGCTTACGCATGACCCATTGGTCGCTGGAATAATAGTAGCCGTACAGAGGCTCTGCGAAATAGTGCATCTGACCCACGGGACCCCATGCGTTGCAGGTCTTTGTATTGAAGGCCTTATCTCCGTATTCCTCCACGATATGTGTCATATCCCAAACGCCGGTATCCTGGTGCTCGCCCATCCAAAGGAAATAGAAGATACCCACGTAGTGCTCACCGTTCTGACCGTACACGCCCACCGTATTGGGATCGGACACGTACTGCTTGTGGTTGGTTGTGGTGTACTGGCTGTACTGCGTATAAAGGCTTCTGCCAAGGTCGTCCGTGCCCGCGTAGCCTCCGAACACGTAGTTTACGTTATTGGGTACGGTATAGCTGACCGTCTCACCGTTGAGCATATAGGAGATGGTGACCTCCTTGCCGTCGGCCGAGACTGCGTAAGTCAGGCTTCCCTGCTCGCTGTCAACCGAGAAGGTGGGCAGCTCTTCGGGTGCGGGATCGGCCCAATCCACCTGCTTGTTTGCTTCTTCCTCTTGTTGCTTTTTGGATTCTTCCTCTGCCTTGAGCTGCTCCTCGTATGCAAGATACTTTCTGTACTCTTCCATATTGAAGCTGTTCGCATCCTCTTCGCTTGCAAAGAAAGCAACGTAAGCGATATCGATGGTGGTCTCGCCGTTGACGAACGGACCGTTGGCCAAGGGGTCAAGACGCACGATCTTCAAGGATGCATTTGCATCTGCCCAGGAATCCAGATAAACGATCTGCTTTTCCCATTCGCCGCTGGCGTTCCAGTTCCAGCTCTTGTGAGAGCCGCCCTGGCCCATTTCCACGCCGTCACTTCTCTGCACGAAAAGCTCACCCTGCGCAGGGCAATCGGTGCGATAGTAGAAAAGCACGTACTTGGCGTCCGCGCACTTCACACCCGGCTCACTGAGCCAGAGGTAAGGGTCGCTGCCCGTGATGACGAAGGAATAATAACCGTCCTTTTCCTCGTGCACGGTATCGTGGCCGTTTCTGAAATCGTCTGCCGTTTCGGAGAGGCTGAAATCATAAAGCAGACCCGGCACGGAGGTTTCAAACGTAGTGGAGTCCGATGCGGTGGCTGATACGCCGGACGCGATCATAACCATCGTGCTTGCAACAAAGGCAAGGCAAAGGACAAGGGATACAATCAGAAGTGCTGTCTTTTTCATAGCTTTTTCCTTTCTTAGAGCAAGGATATACAGTTTGATTATATCAAAAAAAACGCGGGAACGCAAGAGCATTCTCGCGTTTTTGGATAGTTGAACAAATCCGTAGCCACACGGGAGTCGAACCAAGTTGGTTTTGACGTGCAGATTTGTCCGATCCCTTCATCTTTCCCCTTGGACATATTGCCTATATGCCCTGCGGGAAAAGCTTTTGGGCTCAAAAAAATCTGCTGCGTCAAAACTGCTCGCACCCGAGGGCGAATTCATTTTTGATAGATTTTGGTGGGCACATACTCGCACAGTGCGGGGACTTCGGGGGCTCCCTCGAGGTCTACACGACGGAATGTGATACCGTGGTTATCCTCGGCGGGATTTACTGTCATTTTAACCTGCAATCCTGTGTGC
>JAZNYL010000125.1:0-12185 GCA_045594445.1 Eubacteriales bacterium | reverse complement strand
GCTCCATCCAGTCCATGGTGGCGCCACCCTCGTGGGTCTCGCCCAGCTTATGGGTCTTACCGGTGTAGAACAGGATACGCTCGGTCGTAGTGGTCTTACCGGCATCAATGTGGGCCATGATACCGATATTCCGAGTATGCTCAAGCGAATACTCTCTTGCCATTGATTTTCTCCTTGCTTTTATGCGCTAGACTTTCAAGCGATAGCCCGAAAATCAATAACGGTAATGGGCGAAAGCCTTGTTGGCCTCGGCCATACGGTGAGTCTCTTCCTTCTTCTTGAAGGCGCCGCCCATGTTGTTCTTGGCGTCCATAATCTCGCCCGCCAGTCTCTCAGCCATGGTTCTCTCGGAACGGTTTCTGGAATAGTTGATCAGCCAACGGAGAGCCAGAGTCTGCTGGCGCTCGGGGCGGACCTCCATAGGCACCTGGTAGGTGGAACCACCCACGCGGCGAGCCTTAACCTCCAGCTCGGGCTTGATGTTGTCAAGCGCGGCCTGGAAAACTTCAAGGGCATTCTGACCCAGCTTCTCTTCGATCATCTTGAACGCATCGTACACGATGGTCTGAGCCACGCCCTTCTTGCCGTCGTACATAACGTTGTTCACAAGCTTGGTGACCAGCTTGGAATTGTACAAAGGATCCGGCAATACATCTCTCTTGGATATAGAACCTCTTCTCGGCACTGTAACTTCCCTCCTTCATCAAATTTTTAAAATGAGATCATTGGTACTCAAAAGCAATCTTCTGTTAGCACGCGTCGGTCGTTAATATAAACATTAAATTTACAGTAACTTCAGACGGTTCACAAATGCTTAATACCTTTTTTGTCCCCCGAATTACTTCTTCTTGGGAACCTTTGCGCCGTACTTGGAACGGCTCTGTGCACGGTTTGCAACACCCTGGGCATCCAGAGTACCGCGGATAATGTGGTAACGTACACCGGGCAGGTCTCTTACTCTACCGCCTCTGATAAGGACTACGGAGTGCTCCTGCAGGTTGTGACCGATACCGGGGATATACACGGTTGCCTCAAGACCGTTGGTAAGTCTTACTCTTGCGATCTTACGCATAGCAGAGTTAGGCTTCTTAGGGCTTGTCGTGGAAACCTTTGTGCAAACACCTCTCTTCTGGGGAGATGCCTGGTCTGTGGGAACGTTGTTCAAAGTGTTGAAGCCCTTCTGCAGCACGGGTGCCTTGGACTTATACACCTTATCGCTACGACCCTGTCTGACGAGCTGGTTAAAGGTTGGCATACTTCCTTGTCTTCCTCCTTCTTCTGAAATTTAATGTTTATACAGACGCAGCACGCTGCGAAACTGTCAAATTGACGAACGTTTAGGCCGTTTGGACACACTTATCCCACGGCGCACATTCAAGTTATTATATCATTTTACGGTTTTTTTGTCAAGGTGCAAAATATCTATGCGAAAATTTCTACGTTTTGCACAAATATTTTTTCTTGTATTTGTATCCCTTTTTGCTACTTGCATGGGAAAACGGCCAAAATTCCCGTCTCTTATACGGCACTTTGGGGAAACACGGCAATTTTGCCGTGTTTCCCCTTTATCAGTTTGCCGTCAAGCGACGTCAGATTGCCTGCTCGGAAGCCTCTGCGCTATCGGGCTCGACGTGCTGTACGTCTACGTCGTGATAGCAGCGCATACCCGTACCTGCGGGAATCAGCTTACCGATAATGACGTTCTCCTTCAGGCCCAGCAGGTGGTCAACCTTGCCGCGGATCGCAGCCTCGGTCAGTACCTTGGTGGTTTCCTGGAAGGATGCTGCGGACAGGAAGGATTCGGTCTGCAGCGAAGCCTTGGTGATACCCAGCAGCACGGGAGAGCCCTCAGCCAGCTTGAGCCAGGTCTCGCCTGCGTTGATTCTCTCGGTCACCTTGTTGTTCTCTTCCTCGAAGGTGTTGCAATCCACCAGAGAACCGGTCAACATTTCGGTGTCGCCGTTGTCCTCGATGCGGATTTTTCTGGTCATCTGACGTGCAATGATCTCGATATGCTTATCGTTGACGTTACACGACTGAGAACGGTAAACCTTCTGAACTTCCTTGATGATATATTCGTAAACGGCATCCAAACCGAGGATTCTCATAATATCCGCGGGAGCCTTGGAGCCCTCGGTCAGAGCCTGACCGCGTTCCACGTGTGCGCCGTCCACGACAGCCAGACGCATGCCGTAAGGAATGGTGTACTTATGGAACTCGTTGGTTTCGTCTGCAGTGATCGAAACGTCGTGCATGCCGGGAACCTCGCCCACGGATACGTGGACCGTACCGGTCTGCTCTGCCATAATGGCAGCCTTCTTGGGCTGACGAGCCTCAAACAACTCCTCAACACGAGGCAGACCCTGGGTAATGTCGCTACCTGCAACACCGCCCGAGTGGAAGGTTCTCATGGTCAGCTGCGTACCGGGCTCACCGATCGACTGTGCCGCGATGATACCGACGGCCTCACCGATCTGTACGGGCTTACCGGATGCAAGGTCAGCACCGTAGCAGTGTGCGCACACACCGTACTTGGAGTGACACTGAATAACCGTTCTAATATATACCTGCTGGATACCTGCAGCAGCGATTGCCTTTGCATGCTCCTCGGTAATCATGGTATCGTCCTCTACGATGACCTCGCCACTGACGGGGTTAACCACGGGACCGATGGTGTATCTGCCCACGATTCTGTCAGCCAGAGGCTCGAGAACGTTCTTATCCTTCTCGTCAATGATTTCGCCGACCCATGCGCCCTTGGTGGTATCGCACTTGTCCTCGCGAATGATCATTTCCTGAGATACGTCTACCAGACGACGAGTCAGGTAACCGGAGTCTGCGGTACGCAGAGCGGTATCCGACAGCGACTTACGGGAGGAACGCGCACCCATGAAGTACTCCATGATGTTCAGACCTTCACGGAAGTTGGACTTGATGGGAAGCTCCACGGTCTTACCGTTGGTAGCGAACATCAGACCACGCATACCTGCCAGCTGACGCATCTGGGTCATAGAACCTCTCGCGCCGGAGTCTGCCATGATCTTAATGGGGTTATAGGTGCTGAAGCTGTTCTGCAGCGCCTTGGTAACGTCGTCGGTGGTCTTGTTCCAGATCTTGATAACGCCGTTGTAACGCTCCTCATTGGAAAGCTCACCGCGCAGGTAATGCTTGGTCAGCACGTCAACGTCCTTCTGTGCGCTCTCCAGCATGCCCTTCTTCTCCTGCGGAATGGTCATATCATAAACCGAGATCGAGAAGGATGCTCTGGTGGAGTACTTGTAACCCATTGCCTTGATGTTATCCAGCATCTCGGCACAGATTGCAGGGGTATGAACGCGGATGCAGTTATCAATGATCTGACCCAGCTGCTTCTTCTTGACGACTTGGTCGATCTCCAGCTTGAACTCGTTGCCGGGAATGCTTCTGTCGATAAAGCCAAGGTCCTGAGGAATGGGCTGGTTGAAGATCAGACGGCCGAGCGTTGCGTCGATCACGGAGGAGCGCATCACACCGTCGATCTCCTTCTGTACTCTGACCTTGATCTTTGCGTGCAGGCCGAGCGCGCCGTTGGCGTACGCCATCATGGCCTCGTTGATATCGCGATATGCACTGCCCTCGCCGGGTTCGCCGGGCTTTTCCATGGTCAGGTAGTAGGAGCCGAGGATCATATCCTGAGTAGGAATCGTCACAGCCTTACCGTCCATGGGCTTGAGCAGGTTGTTTGCGGAAAGCATCAGGAAACGTGCCTCTGCCTGAGCCTCAGCCGACAGCGGAACGTGTACAGGCATCTGGTCACCGTCAAAGTCTGCGTTGAACGCAGTACATACCAGCGGGTGCAGCTTGATGGCTCTACCCTCAACCAGCACGGGCTCGAACGCCTGAATGGACAGACGGTGCAAGGTGGGTGCACGGTTGAGCAGAACGGGATGCTCCTTGATGACGTTTTCCAGTGCGTCCCAGACCTCGGGGAAGATTCTTTCGATCTTCTTCTGAGCGTCCTTGACGTTGGTTGCCTTGCCCATCTCAACCAGTCTCTTGACTACGAAGGGCTTGAACAGCTCCAATGCCATCTCTCTGGGCAGACCGCACTGATAGATCTTCAGCGTAGGTCCTACAACGATAACCGAACGGCCGGAATAGTCAACACGCTTACCCAGCAGGTTCTGACGGAAACGTCCCTGCTTACCGCGCAGCATCTCGGAGAGCGACTTGAGTGCTCTGTTAGAGGGGCCGGTGACGGGCTTTCCGCGTCTGCCGTTATCGATCAGCGCGTCTACTGCTTCCTGCAGCATTCTCTTTTCGTTACGGATCACGATCTCGGGGGTACGGATCTCCATGAGCTTCTTCAGACGGTTGTTACGGCTGATAACTCTGCGGTAAAGTTCATTGAGGTCGGAGGAGGCAAATCTGCCGCCGTCCAACTGTACCATGGGTCGGATATCCGGAGGAATGACGGGAACTGCGTCCAAAATCATCCACTCCAGCTTGTTACCGGATTTGCGGAATGCTTCCACAACCTCCAGTCTCTTGATAATTCTTGTTTTCTTCTGTCCGGAAGCGGTCAGCAGCTCCTGCTTGAGCTGCGCGGAAAGCGCCTCAATGTCAACGCCCTGCAGAAGCTCCTTGACAGCCTCTGCACCCATGCCGACGCGGAAGTCGTTGCCGTACATTTCGCGGTTGTCCATATATGCCTTCTCGGAAAGCACCATGCCCTTTTCCAAAGGGGTGGTACCGGGATCCAGCACAACGTTCTCCGCAAAGTACAGCACCTGCTCAAGTTGCTTGGGCGAAATGTCCAGCACCAGCGCCATACGGGAAGGAATTGCCTTGAAATACCAGATGTGGGATACGGGAGCGGCCAGCTCAATGTGACCCATTCTCTCACGTCTTACCTTCTTGGTGGTAACGTCCACACCGCACTTCTCACAACGGATGATCTCCTTGCTGTGAGAATTCTTATATTTGCCGCACATACAAGCGCCGTCCTTGGTAGGGCCAAAGATACGCTCGCAGAACAGACCGCCGATTTCCGCTTTGAGAGTTCTGTAGTTGATAGTCTCGGGCTTATTAACCTCACCGTAAGACCATTCTCTCATCATTTCCGGAGATGCCAGACCAATCTTGATTGAAGAAAATTCACTATGCTCCACAGCTGTTCTCCTAACTTAACTTAATTTATATAGTGGGAATTACTCTTCCCCGTCGTAGTAATCGTCGCCCTCGGAATCAAAGCCGTCAAAGAGCAGCTCGTCGTCCTCAATGGCCTCTCCGTCCTCGTCCTCGAGTGTGAATGCCTCGCGCAGATCACCCATCTGCAGCGTGTCGTTGCCGATTGCATCGTCAATAGCGGCACGGTCTGCCTTGTTGGTGAATGCAGGGCCGTCATCATCATTGCACAGAGTGGACAGCTGGATCTCCTCACCGTTCTGGTCAAGCACACGGATATCCAGAGCCAGAGCCTGCAGCTCCTTAACCAGCACCTTGAAGGATTCGGGAACACCCGGAGTGGGAATGTTCTGACCCTTGATGATGGCTTCGTAAGCCTTGCGGCGGCCTGCGATATCGTCCGACTTGACAGTCAGGATCTCCTGCAGGGTGTATGCAGCACCGTATGCCTCCAGTGCCCAAACCTCCATCTCACCGAATCTCTGACCGCCGAACTGAGCCTTACCGCCCAGAGGCTGCTGAGTAACCAGCGAGTACGGACCGTTGGAACGGGCGTGGATCTTATCGTCAACCAGATGGTGCAGCTTGAGGTAATACATGATACCTACGGTTACGGGGTTATCAAAGGGCTCACCGGTTCTGCCGTCGTACAGAACGGTTTTGCCGTCGAACAGCTTGAGTCTCTTAGCACGGCGCATCTGTTCAATATATTCGGGATCGCTTCTCTCTGCGGGAGTCAGCAATCTGTAATCCTTGGTGCCGTCGAGGTTTACGATCTCCTCAAAGAGCTCCTTACCCTCGGGGTTCTCACCCGCAAACAGGTCACGGGAAAGTCCTGCCATGCGCAGGCATTCGCTGATGTCGCGCTCGTTCGCACCGTCGAATACGGGGGTCATGATCTTCCAGCCCAGCTTCTTGGACGCAATACCCAAGTGAACCTCAAGCACCTGACCGATGTTCATACGGGAAGGTACGCCCAGGGGGTTGAGCACGATATCCAGAGGAGTACCGTCGGGCAGGAAAGGCATATCCTCGGGAGGCAGGATGCGCGAAACGACACCCTTGTTACCGTGGCGGCCTGCCATCTTATCGCCCACGGAGATCTTTCTCTTCTGTGCGATATAGACCTTAACGACCTTGTTGACACCTGCGGGCAGCTCGTCTCCCTGCTCGTGAGAGAAGACGCGAACGTCCACAACCACGCCGCTCTCGCCGTGAGGCAGACGCAGAGAGGTATCTCTGACTTCTCTTGCCTTCTCGCCGAAGATCGCGCGCAGCAGTCTTTCCTCTGCAGTCAGCTCGGTCTCGCCCTTGGGCGTGATCTTACCGACCAGAATGTCGCCTGCTCTGACCTCGGTACCCTTCTTGACGATACCCTCTGCGTTCAGATCCTTGAGTGCGTCGTCGCCGACGTTGGGGATCTCGCGGGTAATCTCTTCCGGACCGAGCTTGGTATCTCTTGCCTCGTGGGAATATTCCTCGATGTGCAAGGAGGTATATACGTCGTCACGTACCAGTCTTTCATTGAGCAGAACTGCGTCCTCGTAGTTATAACCTTCCCAGGTCATAAAGCCGATCAGCGCGTTCTTACCCAGCGAGATTTCACCGTTGCAGGTTGCGGGACCGTCCGCAATGACCTGACCGGCCTCGATCATCTGGCCCCTGTTAACCAAAGGTCTCTGGTTGAAGCAAGTGCCCTGGTTGGTACGCTTGAACTTGGAAAGCGTGTAAACGTCCTTGATGCCCTCATCGGTCACAATGACGATCTTGTCAGCCTCAACGCGCTCTACGCGACCTGCGTTCTTGGCTACGACAACGACACCGGAGTCAACCGCTGCCTTGTACTCCATACCGGTACCGACGATGGGGCTGTCGGTCACCATCAGCGGCACTGCCTGCTTCTGCATGTTGGAGCCCATGAGTGCACGGGAGTTGTCGTCGTTCTCCAGGAAGGGGATCATTGCGGTTGCAACCGACACCACCATCTTAGGAGAAACGTCCATATAGTCGATCTTGGAAACGTCGATTTCCAGAATCTCGGTCTTGTCACGCGCGGTGACCTTCTTATTGATAAAGTGGCTGTTTTCATCCAGCGGCTCGTTTGCCTGCGCGATGATGTAGTTATCCTCAACGTCCGCAGTCATGTATTCCACCTCGTCGGTGACGATGTGTTCTACCGTGCCATCCTCCTTCTGCAGGTGAACGACCTTGCGGTAAGGAGCCTCGATGAAGCCGTAGTTGCTGATGCGTGCATAGGTGGTCAGATAGGAGATCAGACCGATGTTGGGACCTTCGGGGGTCTCGATGGGACACATACGACCGTAGTGGGTGTAGTGAACGTCACGGACGTCGAAGGATGCGCGGTCACGGGAAAGACCGCCGGGACCCAGTGCGGAAAGACGGCGCTTGTGGGTCAGCTCAGCCAGGGGGTTATTCTGGTCCATGAACTGGGAAAGCTGAGAAGAGCCGAAGAATTCACGAATGACGGTAGCAACGGGACGGATGTTGATCAGCGCCTGGGGAGTCAGCTTCTCGTTATCCTGGGTGGTCATTCTCTCCTTGATGATCTTATCCATACGGGAGAAGCCGATGCGCAGCTGGTTCTGGAGCTGCTCACCCACAGAACGGATACGACGGTTGCCCAGGTGGTCGATATCGTCCACGGTACCAATGTCGTTTGCCAGGGTCAGAATATAGTTAATGGAAGCAAAGATATCGTCCTTGGTGATGTGCTTGGGAGACAGCTCTGCCACTCTCTCCTTTGCCATTTCCTTGATCGCATCCACGTCACCGGCGCACGCCTCTGCAATCTCAAGCAGAACGGGGATGCTTACCTTACCGGTAATACCGCAATCCTCGAGATCAAAGCCAAGCACGCACTTGGGCTCAATGGTGTTGTTGGACAGGATCTTGACAACCTTGCCGTTGTCCAGCTCTACGAATGCCTCGTTGACGCCTGCGTTCTCGGCCTCGATAGCCATATCGCGGGTCAGTACGGTGCCCTTCTCAAACAGAACCTCACCGGTCAGGGGGCTGATCAGATCAGCGGCCAGCTTGCGGTTCTTGAGTCTGGAGTGCAGAGCTACCTTCTTATTATATTTATAGCGACCTACGGGAGCAATATCGTATCTCTTGGGGTCAAAGAAATAGTTATTGATCAGCTGCTGAGCAGACTCCACCAGCGGAGGCTCGCCGGGACGCAGCTTCTTGTAGATCTCCTTGAGTGCTTCCACGTAAGGAGTGGTGTGATTGCGAACAGCCAGATCCTCGCTCTCGTCCTTATCAAAGGTTGCAGCGAGTCTTTCGTCCTCACCCAGCAGCGCGTAGATATCCTCTCTGGATTCCACACCCAGAGCGCGGATGAACATGGTCATGGGGACCTTTCTGTTCTTATCAATACGAACGTACATCACACCGTTGGCGTCGGTTTCATATTCCAGCCATGCGCCGCGGTAAGGAATGACGGTTGCGGCATAGGTGCGCTTACCGGCTTTATCAATATCAAAGGAGTAGTACATACCGGGAGAACGGATGATCTGAGAAACGATGACACGCTCTGCACCGTTGATGACGAACGTACCGGTTTCAGTCATCAGGGGGAAGTCGCCCATATAAATATCGGTCTGCTTCACCTCGCCGGTCTGCTTGTTGGTCAGACGAACGTTGACCTTGAGCGGTGCGGCATAGTTTACGTCGCGCTCCTTGCATTCTTCCACGGGATACTTGGGCTTGGAATCCAGCGAGAAGGATACGAATTCAATGGAAAGGTTGCCGGAGTAGTCGGTGATGGGGGAAACGTCACGCAGAACCTCCATCAGACCCTCGTCCAAAAACCACTGGAACGATTTGGTCTGTACTTCGACCAGATTGGGGAGCTCGAGATTGAAGCGGGTGTTACGCGAGAAGGACTTTCTCACGTTCTGTCCGAGCTTTTGCTCTTTCAAATTGACCATGTAATTTTTCACTCCATTCAAAATAGTTGGTAGCCTTTGGGGGCTATCACGTCTTTTCGTTATCTTTTTTGCATAAATCGCGCCAAAAATAACTGTGTATTTTGTCGCATTGGCAGTAAAACCCCATACTGCAAGCGATTATAATGCAGTTTAATATTGTAGCAAAGTTTTTTGCATTTGTCAAGGGTTTTTCGATATTTTTTTGAAATTTTTTCATTTATATTTATATATCGTCAATCCTGTGCAGATTTTGCACAAAACGAAGCGCGCTTTCTGTTGAAAATTTAGCAAATAAATTTTGCAAAACCTCTTGCATTCGGAGAAGTTTTGTGTTATGATATTGGAGTATATGGGGTACCCTGCGTGTGCACCCTCTCAGGCACTAGTCCTTGGCGCACCACATATTTTAAAATTTATATGGAGGTATACGAACTTGCCGAACATCAAGTCTGCAAAGAAGAGAGTAAAGGTTATCGAGACCAAGACTCTGAAGAACAAGGCATTCCGCTCTGCTCTGAAGACCGATATCAAGAAGTACGAGGCTGCTCTTGCATCCGGTGATACTGAGCTGGCACAGGCTACCTACAAGGCAGCTGTTAAGAAGATCGACGTAGCAGCTTCCAAGGGCATCATTCACAAGAATGCAGCCGCTCACAAGAAGAGCCAGTTTACCAAGGCACTCAACAATCTGTAATGCAGCTTTCGTGGCCTAACCCACCGCAAAGCACAAATAAATGACCGCGTATAGCCACAAAGGCTGTGCGCGGTCATTTATTTTGAGTTATGAGATCGCTACGCGATCGTTATGAGCTTGCTTCGCAAGCGTTATTTTAGTTTGGCGCAGCCAATCATAACTTGCCCGCAGGGCAATCATAACTGCGTACAACAGTACGCACCACAATCGCCGCGCACGGCCCAAGCACCAGTCCGATCGCGCCGAACAGGCGAAAGGCCACGTACATCGCGCCCAGCGTCAGCAGCGGGTGCAGCCCAAGGCTGCCCCCAACAATTTTGGGCTCGGCAATCTGCCGCACCAGCGTGATCACGCCGAACAGAATCAACAGCCCTGCACCCACGCGTACGTTGCCGGACAGCACCGACAGCACGCCCCAAGGCACCAGCACAGCTCCCGAGCCGAGCACGGGCAACAGATCCAAAAGGGCGATCAGCACCGCCAAAAGAAACGCATATCTGACGTTGATGATCAGAAATCCGCTCAGCAGCTCGGCAAAGGTCAAAAGAAAAATCAGCCCGTATGCGCGCAGATATCCGCGCAAGGCTTCTGCCACCGAGCAGAAAATACCCTTCACGCGCTTTTGCTGCGCAGGCGAAATGCGATCCAGTATCCACGCACATAGCCGTTCCCCGTCCAAGGCAAGATAAAAGCAGGAAAAGGCGAACACCAGCACCGAAAGCGCGACCGACGGCAAACCGGTTGCCGCCCTCAGAGCTGCTGCCGTCAACGCTTCGCCCAAGCGCGTCAGTAAAGCTTCGGTCAGCGATTGCGCCAGACGGTCAAGACTGCCTAAAAAATCCGCAAGCAGCGGCAGCGCCAGAAGCTTTTGTAAAAACGCGGGCAGCACGATTCCCTGCCCCTCGGTTGCAAACAATCCCGCAACCGCGTCGGACAATGAATTTGCATACTCGGAAAGCCACGCGTAAAAGGCATCCGCCTCACGCCACAGATAATACCCGCCAAGATACAACGCCCCTCCCAGCGTCAAAAGCAGCACGACAAGCACAGCCACTGAACAAATGCCCGGCTGCACCGCGCTCAGCCTTGAGAGCCGCTTGCCCCACGGATGCACGAACAGCACTACCACGCCTGAGAGCAAAAACGGCGCAAGGATGGGCACGCCGTACCGCCCTGCCAGATAAATCAGCACCACCACGGAAAGCGCACCCGTTGCCAAGCTCGCCCATCGCACGTTTTGCATCACATCACCCCCTGTATCTTTATATGTGTCCAAAATGCAAATTCCTATCCCCTCTACTTGACAGATGCGCGCACATCTGTTAAAATACTTTTGCTATATTATAATGAGAAAGGTAGAAAAACATGAGTAAAAGATACAGCAACAAGGGTTATCAGGCGCGCAAGGCTGCCGAGGCTGCCGCGGCACAACCCAAGAAAAATAACGCTGCGCTGATCACCGCGCTGATCACCGTTTTTTTGGGTGTGGCCATCGTGCTGACGGTTGCCATTTCGATCGGCATTGCCTCCGGCAAGGGAGCACCCGAAATTGACATGGCAGAGATCAAGGCAGAGATCAACTCCGCATCCGCTTCCGACTTTACCGAGACCGCAGAGGTCACCGACTACGTTAAGATCACGGTCAAGGATTACGGTGAGATCGTGCTCCGTCTGCGTCCCGACGTCGCTCCCAAGAGCGTGGAAAACTTCCAGAAGCTGGTCAAGGAAGGCCACTACTCGGATAAGATCTTCCACCGCGTCATTCAGAATTTCATGATCCAGGGCGGCGGCTTTGATACCACCGGTAAGCAGCACGAGGTTGCCTCGATCAAGGGTGAATTCTCTGCCAATGGCGTGGAGAACAATCTGCTGCACGTGCGCGGTGTCATTTCCATGGCAAGAACCAACGTCATGGACAGCGCATCCAACCAGTTCTTTATTTGTGATGCAACCAAGCCTCACCTGGATGGCCAGTATGCCGCATTCGGCTACGTGCTTGCAGGCATGGACGTGGTTGATGCCATCGCAGCGGTCAAGACAAGCGGCGGCGATGAAAACAAGCCCCTGACCGACGTGGTCATCGAAAAGGCCGTTTTCGTAGATCCTTTGAAGTAAAAATGAAAAGCAGCCCCATGGGGCTGCGGAATTAGCGAAAAAACATAACCCAATAATTATAATAAACACCGTAGGGGGCGACGTCCTCGACGCCCCAAGTCGGAGGCCAAGCGGTCTTAGGAAGACAACCACCTATCCCAACTCCTTGGCTCACAGAACGACATGGCTACGATCCGACTTGGGGCTGCGGAATTAGCGAAAAAACATAACCCAATAATTATAATAAACACCGTAGGGGGCGACGTCCTCGACGCCCC
>JAZNYL010000124.1:0-36964 GCA_045594445.1 Eubacteriales bacterium | reverse complement strand
ACTCGCAAGATTGGTATCTTGCTTCGCAAAATCACACCAAAATCTATCAAAAATGCATTCGCCGGCGGGTGCGAGCAGTTTTGACGCAGCAGATTTATTCGAGTCCAAAAGCTTTTCCCGCAGGGCATATAGGCAATATGTCCAAGGGGAAAGATGCAGGAATCGGAGAAATCTGCACGTCAAAACCAACTTGGTTCGGCTCCCGTTCGGCTACGAAGATGATTTTCTATCGGTAGGTAAAACCTGCTTTATGGAAGCCACCCCTTCCGAGCGGTTTTTTTGTATTCTGTATTTAATTCTTCGGTTTGCAAACGTGCCCGACAATTCCCTTTTCGCATATACGCCGACAGGTGCTATTTGCCTTTTCCTCGCTATCAAAAATGCCAACGATGCTGGGGCCGCTGCCGCTCATCATAGCGCCCATCGCGCCGCCTTCCAGCATATCCTGTCCCAGCTCTCTTGCTACCTCGTGCGCGGGCAGCACCACCGATTCAAACACGTTATACATTGAGCTCGTCATACCCTGCAGATCGTTATTTTTCATGGCGGACAGAATGCGCGCAAGTCTTTGCGCGCTCTGCTCTCTTTGCGCGGCAAAATCACCGTACGCATCGTCAAGTGCACGGTACGCCCAAGGTGTGCTGACGCCTTGGCCTCCGCGTGCGATTACCATAAAGCAATCCGGCATGGGCGCGCATTCCTGCATGATCTCTCCAATGCCGCGCGTAATACGCGTACCGCCCGTAAGGCAAAACGGCACGTCCGCGCCAAGGCTTGCACCAAGCGTGATCAGCTCTTTCTCGCTATACCGCTCAAACATGTGATTGAGCGCGCGCAAAACGGCAGCGCAGTCCGCACTTCCGCCAGCAAGACCGGCTTGCATGGGAATGCGCTTTTCTACATCGATCTCAATGCCGTAGGGTGGGTTATTTTCAAAATACGCCGCAGCGGCACGGTAGGCAAGATTGCGCTCATCGCAAGGCAAATCCCAATCGCAGCGCAGCGAAATGCCCTTGTGTGCGTCCGTACGGTTGACGCTGACCGTATCGCACAGGTCCACCGCCTGCATGATGCTGACGATCTCGTGATACCCGTCCGCGCGCTTAGCCGTCACGTCCAGATACAAATTGATTTTCGCATACGCGCGCAGTTCCATTCGGCATGCCTCCTTGCATCGTTCTTTTCTTGATTATACCACACCCCGCCGCGTTTGACAAGGGCTAAAAATGTGTACGGAATATAAAATTTCGCGCACGCGCGCGTAAAGCACTTGACGCAAGCGTGAAAATGGTATATAATTTATTGTGCGGGAATTTTGCGTTTCCGCGATATTCAAGTGACGATCCGAGGAGACCTTTATGGAGCAACAAAAAACAAGAGGATACAAGGCCTATCTGTTTGCCGCCATTGCCGTGGCAATCGTGGGCATTTCGCTTTACGCGCTCGTCAATATTGACAGCATCAACGGGTTTATCAGCCGCGTATGGATGATCTTTGCGCCCGTGGTATACGGCTTTTGCATTGCCTATCTCTGCAATCCCATCATGCGTGTCTTTGACAATCACGTATTCAAAAAGGTCAAGTTCCCCGGTCTGCGCCGCGCACTCTCGCTGACTATGACCGTGCTGGTCGTGCTGGCTATCATTACGGTATTTATCGGCCTTCTGGTGCCCGAAATCATTCGCAGCATCCAGCACCTGTTTGCCAACTACGACGCTTATCTGGAGGAGGTCATCTCCATCGTCAATAACGGCATTGCATGGCTTGAAAAAATGATTGGCATGACGCCTGCCGAGAACGAGCAATACATCAGCGTGGACGAGATCAAGATCATAATGACCAACGCGATCAATTCCGTGTTTGACTCCTCCAAGAGCATTCTGCAGCAGATCATTGAGATCTTCGACGAAAACTCATCCTCTGCACTCAAAAAGCTGTTTGACAAGCTGTTCCCCTATACGGGCACGCTGATCGGAAAGGTCTACGTCTTCATCATCGACGCATTCTTCAGCATTCTGATCGCGCTGCACCTGCTTGCCACCAAGGAAACCAGACTTGCGCAGATCAAGAAAATGCGCAAATCCATTTTCACCTACGAACAAAACAAATTTATCAACCGCGTGCTCAAGATCATCAACGAATCCTTTGGCAGCTACCTTGAGGGCAAGCTGCTTGACGCCGTGATCATCTTCTTCCTTTGCTGGATCTCCTTTGCGATCTTCGGCATTTCGGAGTATAACCTGCTGATCGCCGCTCTGATCGGCATAACGGATATCATTCCCATCGTCGGTCCCTTTATCGGCGCGATCCCCGGCGGATTTATCGTGCTGATCACCAACCCCTCCAAGTTCCTGCTCTACGTCATTCTCGTGCTGCTGATCCAGCAGCTTGAGGGCAACATCATCAGCCCCAAGATCCTTGGCCAGCATATGGGCGTCAGCGCACTTTGCGTGCTGATCTCAATCATCGTCATGGGCACCATCTTCGAGGGCAACCCCATCGCGCTGATCATCTCGGTTCCCCTGTTCGCAGTCATGGTAGAGCTTGGCAAGATGTTTATCGAAGCAAGGCTGCAGAAAAAGGGCTTGCCCACCGATACCGCGGAATATTACCGAGGCGAAGCGAGCGAGGACGAAATTGACCTTGCATTCCACTACCAGAACAGAAAGCTGGCCTTCTACTACGAGCATTCCAGACTCAAAACGTGGGTAGATAGGCGCCGCGAGGAAAAAAAGCTGCGCAAGCAGCAAAAGGCCGAGGCTAAGGCCGCGGCAAAGGCTGCCGAGCTTGCCGAAAAGGCGCAAGGCGAGGCTGCAGAGCAAGCACAGGATAACAACAACAATACAAATGAAAATCAAGACAAGGAATAAACACCGACATGAACTCTGAAAACATCAAAAAGGGCGGGATTTCGGTTGATACCGAGCATATCTTCCCCATCATCAAAAAATGGCTCTACTCCGAAAAGGACATCTTTTTGCGCGAGATCGTTTCCAACGCGACCGACGCCATTACCAAGTACAAAAGACTCCAATCCTTGGGTCAGATCCCGAGCGAGGATTGCGCTTACCGCATTACGGTAACGCTTGACAAGGATGCCGGCACCATCAGCGTGTCTGACAACGGCATCGGCATGAGTGCCGAGGAGCTGGAGACCTATATTTGCAATATCGCGCTCTCGGGTGCCTTTGAATTCATTCAGAAATACGAGGGCGAGGGCGGTGCGGGCGGCATCATCGGCCACTTCGGCCTTGGCTTTTACTCAGCCTTTATGGTGTCCGACACCGTGGAGATCTACACCAAGTCCTTCACCGACGCCCCTGCCGTGCATTGGACCTGCGATGAGAGCGGCAACTACAGCTCCGAGCCTTGCGATAAGACAGACCGCGGCACCACAGTGATCATGCATATCACAAGCGAGGAGGCCGAATATCTGGATCGCGCAAGACTGACCGGTATGCTGCACAAATACTGCGCGTTCATGCCAGTGGAGATCTATTTTGAGGACAGCGATCAGGAAAACGCAGAAGCCTCTCCCATCAACGATACCACGCCGCTCTGGCAATCCAATCCCTCGGATTGCACCGACGAGCAATACAAGGAATTCTACAACAAGGTATTCTCCGATTTCAAGGAGCCCCTGTTCCACATTCACATCAACGCAGATTACCCCCTTAATTTCAAGGGTATCCTCTATTTCCCCCGCATCAGCTCGGAATATGAGTCGATTGAGGGACAGGTCAAGCTGTATTACAACCAGGTCTTCGTTGCGGACAACATCAAGGAGGTCATTCCCGACTATCTGCTGATGCTGCGCGGGGTCTTAGATTGCCCCGAGCTGCCGCTCAACGTCTCGCGCAGCTATCTGCAAAACAACACCTACGTGACCAAGGTTGGCGCGCACATCGTCAAAAAGGTGGCCGATAAGCTGAATTCTCTTTGCAATCTGGAGCGCGAGCAATACGAAAAGATCTGGAACGACATCCGCATTTTCGTGGAGTACGCCTGCATTCGTGACCGCAAATTCTACGAAAGAGTCAAGGGCAGTCTGCTGCTCTCTCTGACCGACGGCACCTTTGTCACGATTGACGAATATCTGGAAAAGGCAAAGCAAACCAACGAGGGCGTGATATATTACACCACTGACCGTGCGCTGCAGGCACAGTATATTTCCCTGTTTGCTGCACAAGGCATTTCGGTCGCCGTACTGGAAAAAACACTGGATACGCAGTTCGTCTCTGCACTTGAGAGCTACCGCGACGACGTCAAGTTCAAGAGAATCGACTCGGACGTGGCAGAGGCGATCAAGGGCGACGGTGAGGTAACCGATCAGCCCGAGCTGACCGAGCTGTTCCGTCGCGTCAGCGGCAGCGAGCAGATGAGCGTGACCTATCAGCCGCTCAAGGATGCATCCGTCCCCGCGCTGCTCAACGTCACCGAAGAATCCTCACGTATGGCGGAAATGATGCGCATGTACGCTATGAGCACAGGCGCGGCCCCCATGGAATTCCCCGTGGAGTATTCGCTGATAGTCAATACCGCCTCACCCCTGTATCAAAAGCTTTTGACGCTGCATACCGAGGATCCCGAAAAGGCTTCTTTGATCGCAGGTCATATCTACGCGCTCTCGCTGCTGGCGCAACGCAAGCTGAGCGCAGAGGAGCTGCAGAAATTCTTGTCCGACAGCTTCTCCTTGCTGGAGCTTTTGTAAATGAACGGCGATTTTCGCACCTATGCGCTGCCCAGCACGCAGGACTCCACCGAGACGGTACAGCAGAATCTTGCCGAGATCACAAGCCGTCAGCAGCCCATGCATCTGGCGCGCGCGTTTCATCTTGGCGAGCTGATCGGTGAGCTTTCCCCTGCCGAGCTGCCCGGACGCGATACGCTGATGAGCGTTTACGAGCGACTCTTTTTGCAAACGCCTCGGGACGACGCTTATACCATGGCAACGCGGCTTGCCGATCTGGTCACGCTTTGCCAGGAGCTTGCACGAGCCTACCCCGACCATTACGATACGACCTTTTCCGATCTGTTCGGGCAGCATGCCCTGCCGACGCCGGATGCCCAGGGGCGCGTGGCTTACGTGCAAAACAGCTATACCGAGCAGGCTTTTATGGAGCTGACCGGCTTTATCAAGCAGCGGCGCGTGGCGTATTTCCACCACTTTGACGACGTTTGCCAGGAGGTTCGCAGCGGACTTTGCGAATACGGCATTCTGCCCGTGGAATCCACGGCAGAGGGCTTGATGGCGGGATTGTTCCGCTTGATTGCCCGCTACGATCTGCGCATCTGCTCGCTCTGCCGCATTGCAACGGCAGGCGACGGCCATACCGCCTTTGCGCTCGTGCGCAAGACGCTGCCGCCAATTCGTCCGCAGCAGCACTATTGCCTGGATTTTCTTTGCACGCCGTCTGACGAGGGCGAGATTAGCGAGCTGATCGGCGTCAGCGCCTTGTGCTCACATACGCTGCTGCACGCCTCCACCTATCAGAATCAGGACAGCGACACCTTCCGACTGCGCTTGCAGGTCCTGCCCGAAACGCTTTACCCGTTTTTGTTGTATCTGCTGCTTTTTTGCGCGGATATTACTCCCATCGGATTCTATTTGATCAAATAATTACATAAAAAGGGATGAAAACCATGAAACAAACCATCAATTACAAAACCTCGGGCGTTTGCTCCCGACAGATCAACCTCGTCGTTGAGGACGGCATTATCACCGAAGCTGCTTTTGTTGGCGGCTGCCATGGAAACACGCAGGGCGTTGCCGCTCTGGTGATCGGCATGGAGGCCAAGGAAGCCATTCGCCGTCTGCGCGGCATCAAGTGCGGCTTTAAGCCTACCTCCTGCCCCGATCAGCTTGCACAGGCTCTGGAGCAGAATCTGCAGGACTAAAATTTTTAACAAATAAAGGAGACGCGATCATGGAACAGTACATGAAGAATTACCTCTGTTGGCTGGAAAGCGATAAGCTGGACGACGCAGAAAAGGCAGAGCTTGCAAGCATCCGTGACAATGACGGTGAGATCCGCCTGCGCTTTACCTCGTATCTCTCCTTCGGCACGGCGGGCCTGCGCGGCATTATGAAAACGGGTATGAACGCCATGAACGTTCACACCGTGGCATACGCAACCCAAGGTCTTGCCAATCTGATCATCAAGGAAGGCCGCACACAAGACGGCGTTGCCATTGCTTATGACAGCCGAAACAACTCCGCTCTGTTTGCAAAAACCGCCGCACGCGTGCTTGCTGCAGCAGGCATCAAATCCTATCTCTTTGACGATCTGCGCCCCACCCCCGAGCTTTCATTCGCGCTGCGCGAATATGGCTGCGTGGCGGGCATCAACATCACAGCATCACATAACCCCAAGGAATACAACGGCTACAAGGCCTACTGGGAGGACGGCGCACAGCTGCCGCCCGAGCATGCCGACACGGTCAGCGCGGAAATGGAGGCGCTTGACATTTTCAAGGACGTCAAGCTGGCTGATTTCGACCACGCGCTCTCCGACGGTCTGATTATCATGCTGGGTGCCGAGACCGACGAAAAATATCTGGCACAGGTTGTGGCACAGGCTGTCAATCCCGACGCGGTCAAGGCTGTCGCAGATGATCTTGCCATCGTATATACCCCTCTGCACGGTACCGGCCACAAGCTGGTACCCGAGGTCATGAGACGCATTGGTCTGAAAAATCTTTACACCGTACCCGAGCAGATGATCATTGACGGCAACTTCCCCACCGTTCCCAAGCCTAACCCCGAATATCCTCAGGTATTTGAGCTGGGCATTGAGATCGCAAATCGCGTTGGCAGCGATCTGATCGTGGCAACCGACCCCGACGCTGACCGCGTGGGCGTTATGACCAGAACGGCAGACGGCTCGTTTATGACCATCACGGGCAACCAGATGGGTGCTTTGCTGCTTGACTACATTCTGACCGCTTACGAACAGACCGGCAGCATGCCCGATCATCCTTACGCTGTCAAGACCATCGTTTCCACCGAGCTGGCGGCTGCCATTTGCGCAGCGCACAACGTGACCATGCATAACGTGCTGACCGGCTTCAAGTTCATTGGTGAGGTCATCAAGAACTACGAGGCAAAGGGCTACGGTTCGTTCATCCTGGGCTTTGAGGAAAGCTACGGCTACCTCAAGGGCACGTATGCACGCGACAAGGACGCTGTGGTGGCATCCATGCTGATCTGCGAGATGACTGCTTACTACAAGGCAAAGAACATGACGCTGGGCGACGCACTCCAGGGCTTGTACGCGCGCTACGGCTACTGCTACGAGACCAACGTAGAGATCTACATGGAGGGCTTAGACGGTGCTGCACGCATGGCTGCCATGATGGACACGCTGCGCAACGATCCCCCCGCAACCTTCGGTGACGTACCTGTTGAGCTGTTCGGTGACTACAAGACCGAGACCTTTACCGAGCTTGCAACCGGCAAAAAGACGCCCACGGGCCTGCCCAAGTCCAACGTGCTGTACTTCAAGCTGGTAAACGGCGACGTGATCGTGGTTCGTCCTTCGGGCACCGAGCCCAAGATCAAGTTCTATTTCCTGCTGCTGGGCAAGGACAAGGACGAGGTGCTTGGCAAGCTGGAAGGCTACAAGAAGACTTTGGAAGCATAATTGCATATAAAATAACCCCGCCAACGGCCAAGCCGTTGGCGGGTCATTCTATTTATGATTCCGGTTGATAATCGTACTGAATATCCGCGTTTTGCAGACAGGTGTTCTCTGCCAGGAACTCAATTTTACCAAAATCCTGCGCAGATCCTGCGTAATAAACCTCGGCAAGTCTTGTGCAGCCCGCGAATGCGCGGTAGCCGACCTTATTAAGGCTCTTGGGCAGCGTGATACGTTCAAGAGAATAGCAATTGAAAAATGCATTCTCGCCAATGCTTGTCACGCCCTCGGGAATATAGATCTCATTGAGCTTGGTTTGATTTTCAAACGCGCTGATCTCAATGCCCTTGACATAATCCGGCACGACGATACTGCTGCCGCAGCCGGCAAGCAGCATTCCGTCCACGGTGCGGATCAGGCAATTGTTCTTGCTGTGATAAAAAATATTCAAGGGATCGACCGTAATGCTCTCAAGGGACGTGCAGCCGCTCAAAATTCCCGTACCGATCTGCGACACGCCGGCAGGCAGATGCAGCGAGGTCAGATTCTTGCAGTTATTGAAAGCGCCCACGCCAATACGCTGCAGCGTCGCGGGAAGATGCACTGCCTGCAGGTTCTCGCAGCCCTGGAATGCAAATCGTTCGATCTGCAAAACGGTGATCGGAACGGTCACCTCGGTAATGGACCTGTTCTGATCGAATGCGTGCGCGTCGATTGCCACGACAATTTCGCCCTCGGGAGAGATCATGGGAATGAGCACGTGCTTATCCCCTTTCCAGATCATGCCCGTGACCATGCAGGTACCGTTGTCCAAGGACGTGTAAATCAGCCCCTCCGTGCCGTGCAGCACGATTTGCGTGGAAGCATCTGCAGCGTCAATGCTTTGGTGCAGCCTTTCCCTGCCGTCCTCGCCGATCATACCGGAAATCAAGTTATCGTCCTGCGTCAGAAAATAATCCAGCACGCCAAGCGCGGTGCCGTCATATTCATTCCACTTACGTTGCACGTAGCCGTCGACCAGCCATGCAGTAAACGCAGGTACAACGACAACCACAAGCAGCACGGCTGCAAGGATAATCAGTACCTTATGCACTTTTTTGAGTTTTTTACGCTTGCGACGCTGGTTTCTTGCGGGCTTGAAATGCTCCGAACTCTCGATCATCGCGGGATCGATCTCGCCTATCAGCGCAAGCGCGGAAAGCTCATGCATGCAAACCTTGCGCCCAAGCACCGCTCCAAGCCCATTTCTGACGATGCCCAGAATCTGCACCGTGTCGACTTTGGTCAGATCATAGCGCAGCGCGATGCGCTCAACGCTTTCCGCAAAATAATAGCGGCGCACAAACATGCAGCGCTCCCGCTCGGAAAGTCCTTGCAAATAGGTTTGCACGATGCTGCAGAATTTCTCGTCCGGGATTTGCGCGCTGGGGTCTGCCTCGTCGGACGCGAGCTCGCCAAGCTCACAAAGCACCGCTGCAAGCTCGGCAGAGGCACTCTCGGGCTGGTTTGCAAGGTGCTCAAGGCACAGCTCGCGAGTCAGTTTTCCTACGAAGAGCTTGAGATTTTCGGGCTTTTGCTCGGGCACCCGCTCCCAGGCAAGCATCCATACCTCGCCAACGCAGGCTTCAATTGCCTGCGCGTCCTGCAGGAGGCTTTGCGCGATCCCCGTGCAGTACGCCTTGTACGCGGCCTCGGTTTGCTCGATGGCCTGCAGGTGGCGCTCGGCGAATAACTCTATCAGTTCACGGTCATTCATATTGTCAAATGATCTCTACCTGGCAAATACGCATAGCGTCAAGTGCGTTCTTGTGGCTCTCGGGGGTCACGCCCGCGCAGGCGGATTCCACCACGTAAAGTGGGATCTCGGGATAGTAAGCCTTGATCAAGAGCGCGTTGGAAATGACGCAGATGTCGGTGCAAAGGCCGCACAGCGTCACACTCTCAATATTCTGCTCGGATGCAAGTAACGCGATCAGCTCGCGCGAGCCAAAGGTCAGCTTGTCGATGGCATCCGTGGTGCGCAGCGCGTCCAGCTCGGGGCGGATCTGCCAGCCGTCGGTATCTTTGATGCAATGCGGCACGGGCAGATGCTTGCCCTCCTCGGTTTGCATATAGTTCTCAAAATGCGTGTCGCGCGTAAAAAGCACCTTGCCGTCAAAGCCCTCGATCAGCGCCTTGACTGCAGGCACGATGGCAACAGCCTCAGCCGTGCCCAGCGCACCGTCGATAAAATCGTTTTGCATATCTACGACAACCAAAATTTTCATTGCTTTCTCTCCTTTTCATTGATACGGATGCAGACCACCTCGCGCGGATTGAATAAGCGCGGAATAATGCCACCCGTGTTGGCAGTTCCCCGGGAAATCACCAGCGTATCCTCGTGCACGCCCGAGGTGTATTTTGGGAAAAGCCCTTGGTCTGGCGCGTAAAGTCCAAGACCAAACAGTCGCCACTGGCCGCCGTGCGCATGGCCCGACAGCACCAGATCCACGTCGCGGTCGCGCAGGTATTTTGCGTAATACTCGGGGTGATGGCAGATCAGGATCTTGACGCCGTCATACGCGAAAAACGCATCAAGATCATCCACGCGCGGCTTGCGATCGGGCTCCAGCATGCCCGAGCCAAGGCCGCCGATGGCAATGCCCTGCCACTCTTCGTAGGTGTTTTCCAAAAAGTGCGCGCCCGTGGCCTTGATGCGCTCTCTGTTTGCCGCACTGATGCGATCTGCCCCCGGTTGTGGATTTGGTGTGACCACGTGATGGCGGTGATAGGCCGCAATCTCGTGATTGCCCGGTGCATAGAACGTGGGCGCAATGGCGCAAAGTGCGCCAAGGGCGGCGAAGCCATAGGTGTTTTTGTCGTCCATGCTGCCGTCCAGCGCCTCGGTCAAATCTCCCGCGATGCATATAAGGTCCGGGTGAATCTTGCCCACCGCCTCAATCACGGCAAGAGGCTCGCGGCTGTGCAGATCCGACACAAGCGCGATGCGCAGGCTGCGGCGCAGTTTATCTGTTTCAAACGAGTAATTCTTGATCTTCATACCGTTTTCCTTATGATTTATTACCCTCATTATATCGCAAAATGCCCTGCGTGTCAAGATTTTGCTTGACTGTCTGGACTCTCTTTGGTATAATAGACATATAATGAACGGGAGGTACGGTATGAAGTACGAAATCTGCAACATAAACGACTTTGACGAGCAACAGTACACCGAGATGTACCGCGCCGCAGACGAGGAGCGACGCGCGCGTGCCGATCGTTTTCGCTACGAGGACGACCGCCGCCGCTGCCTTTGCGCCGATATGTTAGCCCGCAAAATGCTGGCAGATGCAAGCGGCAAGACACCCGAGGAGATCACGTTTACGATCGGGCACAAGGGCAAGCCGAGCGCCAACGTTCCCTTTTATTTCAATCTCAGCCACAGCGGTGACTTGGTGCTGTGCGCCGTATCGGATAAGCCGATCGGCGTTGATATTGAGCAGATAAAGCCGTTTCGCGCGGGGATGGTGGCGCGGTATTTCACACAAACCGAGGCGGCATACGTCTGGGGCGACATGACACCCTCATCAGAGACCGTGACAGATTCCGAAATCTGCGCACGATTCTATCGCATCTGGACGGCCAAGGAGGCTTACGTCAAAATGACCGGCACGGGCATCTCGACCGATCTGACACAAATCCGGTACGACCACGATACGCAGACCGTGTGCGGCATCAAACTGACTACGCCAGACGCCCCCGAGGGGTACGTCATAAGCATCATAAAAAGCGACCGTTGACGGGCCGCCTTTTGATTTTTTCCCGTCTAAGAGCATCCGTATGATGCACCTCATCCACCGCAACCGCGTCGCTGTTTCGCGCTGCGAAATGCGCTCCGCTGCGGTCCCCCTTCCCCGGTGGGGAAGGCTCGTTTGGCGCATCCGTCATGTTTGGTTATCCGTAATAAGCGGCCACAATGAGCCCTCTCCGCGGGAGAGGGGGGACCGCAGCGGAGCGAGTTTTGGCGAAGCATGAGCCAAAACGAGAGAAGCGATTGCGGTGGGTGAGATGCATCATACGGAAGCTCTTTCACCACTGTCATGCGAAAAAGCCCCGCGCAAGGCGGGGCTTGAACTTATGCAAAGCACTCGGCATATTTGAGGTTTTTGCGAATTTCGTCCAAATTAGCTGGCGGAGGAAGCCCCCGCCCTACGTATAACACCCCTCTCTCACATGATTACAAAGGAACTTGAGAAATATTGTAGGGCGGGGGCTTGCTCCCGCAGAAAAACACCTTCAACAAGCATAAATTCCCTGTTCTGTAAAACAATAAGAATATTACTCAAATCGGGGGAATTTTATGAGCGTTTTATCTATGGTTTTACCTGCGCTGGCGCTGCCCTGCGCGTTTGCCCTGACGCGTGGGCGGCAGATATTCAAGCACAGCATCGTGTCCGAGCACGGCATCGAGGAATGCAGCTACGTAAAGCTGGGTGGCATCAGGCAATATATTCAAATCCGCGGGCAGGACGTGCGCAATCCCATCATTCTGTTTTTGCACGGTGGCCCGGGCAATCCCACCTCTTGTCTGTCCTATCACTACCAAAAGGGGCTGGAACAGAATTACACGCTGGTCAACTGGGATCAGCGCGGCTGTGGGCGCACCTATTACGAAAGCCACGGCAAGGACTCGCCCGTCAGCACACAGCAGCTCCTATCTGATCTTGACGGGCTGGTGGACTATTTGCGCGCGCGGTTTGATCAGCCCCGCATCATTCTGCTGGGCTATTCCTGGGGCACGGTGCCGGGCGTGCTGTATGCAAAGCTGCACCCCGAAAAGCTTGTCTGCTACCTCTCTGTCTGCCAATGCGTGCATATTCTCTCGGGTGCGGTACTGGCGGCAAAAAATACGGCAGACGATGCAAGAGCGCACGGTGACCTCGCGCGTGCCGAGCTTTTGGAGAAAGAAATTGAGAGATTTGCACACAGCGACACGCAATTTTCTAAAAAGGGCTTTCTTGCTTATGCCTCCTTGCGCGACGCGACCTGCGCGTACAGAAAAAACCGCTACTGCAAGCCGCTCTCGTCTTACTTTCGTACAGGGCTGCTCTCGCCCGATTGCCACTTGCGCGATCTGCGCTGGAAGCTGCGGCAGATTCTGTTGGGGCACGCCTATTTTGCGCATGAGTCCCCTTTGATCGAGTATCTGAGCATGGAATTTGACCTGCGCCGCCTGCCACCCGATTTCCGCGTGCCGGTCTATTTCCTTTGTGCCGACGATGATCGCATCTGCCCTGCCGACATGATCGAGGGCTATTTCCGCCGCATCAGCGCGCCCGACAAGCGGATCTTGCGCATCCCCGATGGGGCGCATACGGTTTTCTTCGATCAACCCGAGGTGTTTTGCAATAGCGTGCGGAAACTATTGCAAAATGATATTGCGACTGCCTCGCAGTGATATTACGTCTTGCGGCGAAGTGATATTGTCGCCGTGCAACAGTGATATTTTAAGCCCCGTGCGAGCACGGGGCTTAAAGTTTATTAGTTAGTCAAAACAATGCTTTGCAAATGGAATTCGTCGCCGCGCTTGCCGCTGTTAAAGAAGTCCAAACGGATCTGGTGCACTTCACCGCTCCAATACTCGGTAGGCAGCTCGATACGCGCTGTGTGCCATTCTCCGTCCGTGATCAGATCGAAGTGCACCGAAACACCGCCTGTCGGATGCTCGTACTGTCCTGCGCACAAAAAGATCTCTGCGCTGTAATCATCCAAGGCATTCTTGGTGGGAATGCGGTAGGTGATCTCAAGCACGCCGTAATCATCTGCATCCAACTGTGCACCTTTTTCCTCGTATTTGACATGCACGTAAGGATCATGCGGCTCAAGCACCTTGAGTCTGAAGTAGCTGTTATCTCTGAACGAGCCGGCGGAATTGTTAAAGCCATCAAACAGATCGCTGCGATCGCTCTCGGTAAAGTCAATACGCGAGAACGCCTTGTTCCCTTCGGGCTCCTCGATCACACGGTCACCCCAGACGGTATCCAGATAAACCAGACGCTTGTAGAGCCAGTTATATACGAAATTGGCCGCATCCTCATGCGTCTCAAAGCCATATACGTCGTCTGCCTGGTGGCCTTGATTCATGGTACCGAGAATTCTCCAGCGGTCAAAGTTGCGGTCAAAGGCATCCTTGTGCGTCGTAGCGTCTGTAGGAATGCTCTCGCAGATGGCAAACAGCTCGTCTCTCTGCTCCATCCAGATCGGCTTACACATCTCTCTGAACCACTCGGCCTGACAGAACATGACAAACCACGTGTTGACGCGCATGCCGTCGCTGTACGAGAAGTTGGCTGCGTACATACCCTTGGGCGAGTGCGTGGAATTATACTTGGTGTTGGCCAGCGCAAAGTCGTAATCCCAAGGCGGACCGAAGGTCAGCTTTTTCGCGCCGTCGGGCGAGAGGTCTATATACATATTGTACGTGCCCGAGTCAAGATTCTTGACGATCTCGTCGGTCATGTAGATGCGCACGGCGGACTCAATATCCACGTATGCGGCAATGGTCTCGATCTGCTTCTCTGCCTCGGTCGTGCCCTCAAAGGTAGTTTTGGGCACCAGCTCCCAGTTCTCGTCCAACTCGTAATATTCATTTTCACCGATGGCAGCGCTGCAAAGGTAGGCGATATTGCCCACCACCTTTGCGCAGAAGTTGATCTGCTCCTTGGTATAATCTCCCGAGGAAAGCGAGAAATTACCGCCGCCAAAGCCCATGGTCGTGCCTTGCAGGTCGGTAATGGGCAAGCCTCCGTAACTGATCTGCACCGTGTTGGGCTCGTCGGTTCTGCCGCCCTGACCAACCATCAGGTATCCGATCTCCACGTTCAGCTCGTCATCTGCCTTTTCGTAGATGTCCACGCGGTGCGGATTGATCTGCGTTTGCTCGCAAAGCAGATAGACACCTCGGTAATCACCGTTGACGTAAACCTCCACCCACGCACAATCGGAGGCAAAGGAATAGCCGTCCAAAAGCGTTGCACACAAGCGGAAGGAAAGACTGTTACGCATGAGCGAATAGTCGTAGTAATCGGCCATCAGGCACCAGGATTTGCACTTTGCGCCATCGTTGAGCCCCAGCATATTTCTTTTTTTATCAAATTTGATGCGGAAGGGCTTTTTCTCGGTGACCGCCGTGGAGTTACCGCGTACGCGGATGTTGGCTGTGACATCCTCAAACTTCATGGGATCTGAGCAATTCTCCAGCGTGACGGTGCAGGTTTTGTAATAATCCTTGCTGGTAATATCGTGCCCATCGGTCGTATCAATGCGCAATATCGGCAAGGAATTGGTCTGCGCAGGCTCGGGCGGCTCTGTACCCTGCTCGGGTTCTGTTTCCGTATCGGGTTCTGTCGTGCCGGGCGCGTCAGTGGTTGTGCCTTGTGTCTCGGGCTGCGTTTCGGAAGGATTGGTCGTATCCTCGTCTTGGGGTTCACTTTCTTGTGTGGAGGCCTTTTCTGTGGTCTCTGCGCTCGTGAGCTCCTCTGTCGTATTCTCACCGCTCCCGCCCTCGTTGCAAGCAGACAAGAGAGGCAGCAGAATTGAAAAAGTCAAGCACAAACACAGGAATAAGGATAGCATTTTGTATCTTTTCATAAGCATCCCCTTTCTGTTGGTGTTTTACGACCTCATTTTATCAAAATACGGCTCAGTTGTCAAGATTTTTTGACGGAATGCACGTTTGAACACATAATTTGCAAAGCGACGTTTTTCGTGCTTGACAAATCAGGCGAAATGATATATAATATTAGAGTTATCGCATGGGCCCGCAATGGTTTCGACGGGGGTTTTGCGGTACGATAAGCGTGGCGGGCCGGATAATCCCGCTAAACTGTCCAAACTTTAAATTAAACGACAACTCTAACGTTGCTCTGGCTGCCTAATTAGGCAGTGCCGTAAGACTGCGGTCTTACCCGTTGCTCCCGAAGTACCGCGATCGGGAATCCAACGTCATTGAGCGGTGACCGTGCATCGGCCTTTCGCCATTGAACCGATCATGCACAAAATGGCTACTTCAAAGCGGAGTCTGTCTGTTGACGCCGCCGCGAGGGAATTCTAAATAACAGACTGCCCACGGAGAAAGTCGTATCAACGGGCTTTCGGACAGGGGTTCAATTCCCCTCGGGTCCACCAAAAAAGCAATAGGGTGCGCAAAAGCGCACCCTATTGCTTTTTTGGTGGACCCTCAGCGAATTGCCCCATCGCGCCGTGTGCGGCGCGAATGGGGTTCACATTCGCCGCTCGAAGATCGGAGAGCGGCTCGCGCAGCGAGACATTCTCCAGGCGCAGAGCGCGCGAATATTCGCCATAGGCGAAATTCCCCTCATATGACCCTAACATTTCCGAATAATCTTCCCTCGCTTGCCCGGAGCGAGGGATTTGCTTTTGCAATCTTCCGTATTCTCTTGCATCTCGTAACAAAATGTGTTATACTGTTCTTATCAAGCATAAAGGATGACGGATATGTATTACAAAAATGAGCTTGGATACACCTACCCCGAGCGATGCGATGAACACATGATAGAAGTCAAGGAGCTGCGTCACATTGACTTTACCCCCGATTACCCTTACCTGCAAAAGAGCTTTGGATTCAAGTGCCTGCGCTCGGTCTATTGGCTGGGGCTGCAGACGGTGGGATTTTTGCTTGTCAAGGTCACGCACGGGCTGCGCATTTACGGACGCGAGAACCTCAAGCGACATAAGGATGCGCTAAAGGGCGGCGTGATCACGATCGCCAACCACGTGTTTTATTTTGATCTGATCTGCGTGCTGGCCGCCATCCGTCCGCATCTTGTCTACTTCCCTGCATGGAAAACCAATCTCAACGGCTCCAACCGCTTCTGGATTCGTATGTCGGGCGGCATTCCCATCCCGGACGGTAATATCCGCTCCATGATTGCCTTCAAAAAGGCCATGGAGGAGGTGCTGGAGAGCGAGCGCTGGATGCACTTTTATCCCGAGGGGTCGATGTGGCTGTTCTATCCCGATATCCGCCCCTTCAAGCCTGCGGTATTCAAATACGCGGTCAAGTACGATCGCCCCATCCTGCCCATTTCCATGTCCTTCCGCCCGCGCAAGGGACTGACCAAGCTCTTTACCAAAAAGCCGCAGGTGGATCTGCACGTGGGCGAACCTTTGTTTGCGGACAAGTCGCTCTCTCCTGCCGAGGCAGCTCGTGACCTGCAGGCGCGCGCATACCATATCATGCAAATCATGAACGGCATCCACCCGGGTGATCCCAATTACCGCGTGGATCAAACCCCCGATCATTACGAAAAAACGATGTGAATATGAAAGAATTCCTATACGACGTAGCCGTCATCGGTGCGGGTCCCGCAGGCTCTACCTTTGCCAAGGAGCTTGCCGTGCGCAGGCCGAACGCGCGCATTTTACTGATTGACGGACAAACCGAGCAAAACTCCAAGCCATGCGGCGGGCTTCTCTCACCCGATGCGCAAAAGGTACTGGCCGAATTTGAACTGACGCTGCCAAATGCGGTGCTTGCCGACCCGCAGATCTTTTCGGTGCACACCATTGATCTGACCGCGGGCGTCACGCGGCTTTATCAGCGTCACTATCTCAACATGGACCGCCTTGCCTTTGACCGTTGGTTGCTCTCACAGATGCCCGCACAGGTAACGCGCGTAAGCGGCAGATGCACGGCCATCCAAAGAAACGGCAATTTTGAGCTGACCGTGCAAACCAAGGACGGTACGCAGCACCTCACCGCTCGCGCCTTGGTGGGAGCGGACGGTGCTTCCTCCATCGTGCGCAGGCAGTTTTTTACAAGACAACCCTACAAATACGTATCCATTCAGCAATGGTTTGCGGGCAGCAGCCCCGCCATTCCCGCCTACGCCTGCATTTTTGATAAGCAAACCAGCGACTCCTGCTCCTGGCTGATCCGCAAGGACGATTGCACCATTTTCGGCGGTGCGTTTGCTAAATTGGGCAGCCGCGAGGCTTACGAAGCGCAAAAGGTGCGACTTGAGCAGCATTTGGGTATCTCGCTGGGGCAACCGATCAAAACCGAGGCCTGCCAGGTCTGCTCGCCCAGGCACGCGCGCGACTTTGTCACGGGCAAGGATGGAGTTTACCTTGTCGGTGAGGCCGCGGGGCTGATCAGCGCAAGCTCGTTTGAGGGAATCAGCTCGGCAATGCTTAGCGGCCGCATGCTGGCCAAGGCCTTTGATAAGGACTCGCCTGCAGGCATTGCCAAGGCGTACCGACGCGCAAGCAAACGACTGCGCTTCAAGCTTTTTACCAAGACCATCAAAAGAAAAATACTGTGCTCCCCTGCGCTGCGCTATCTGATCATGAAAAGCGGCGTACAAAGCGTCAAAATTTACCGAGGAGGTCATAAGTCATGATCATTGAAACAAGCGTCACCAAGCTGCGCGACCCTTATATCGTGGTCGCGGAAGGCGTTTATTACGCATACGGAACCGGTTGGCAATGCTACGTTAACAAAAGCGGCAAGCTGGACGGCGAGTGGGTAAAATCCACCGTCACGCCCACCGTGGTGGTACCCGAGGACTTCAAAATGCAAAACTGGGCACCCGAGGTGCACGTGGTAAACGGAAAATACTACATGTTCACCACCTATTATTCCTCCAAAACCCAGCATCGCGGCTGCAGCGTATTTTGCTCCGAGCATCCCGAAGGACCCTTCGTGCAGATCTCGGACGGCCATTTCACGCCCCACGACTGGGATTGCATTGACGCAACGCTTTACATTGACGAGAACGGTCAGCCCTGGAGCATTTTCGTGCACGAGTGGACCTGTCGCCCCGACCACGTGGGACTGATGTCGGTGGCCAAGATGTCGGACGATCTGACTCATCTTGTCAGCGAGCCCGTGGATCTGTTCCGCGCGGACGACGCTCCTTGGGCGGCTGCAGGCGTGACCGACGGCTGCTTCATGTACCGTACAAAGGGCGGCAAGCTGCTCATGATCTGGTCGAATTTTGCCAAGGACGGCTATTGCGTGGGCATTGCCGAGAGTGATGACGGCAGACCTGACGGCAAGTGGATCCAGCGTGATCAGCGCCTTTACGGCAAGACAGACGCCGGCTACCCCTACGACGGCGGCCACGGCATGATCTTTGCCGACGTGGACGGTCAGCTCTACCTGTCCATGCACTCCCCCAACGATCCCGTAGGCGAGAGAGATACCACCATGGTGTTCCTGACGGTCAAGGAAGAGGACGACGATTTGATTGCGATGTATGAATCATGCAGAATTCTGAATTGCGAAAAAATGTAATAAAATATGAAAAGCCGCCCTTTCCGGGCGGCTTTTCTACCATCATTCTGCTTTCTTCATTCTGCATTCTGCATTTATCTTCACCCAGACTGCACTGTCGCACTCGGGAAAGGTCACGTGCAAAACGCTTCCCTGCAGCGCCAGCGTGTCCTTGGCTCGTGCGGGATACGTGGCGTCAATTTTGGCGTTCTCGCCCACGTACTTGGCAAGATCGATCTCGGCGCACGTCTGCTCACCGTTCTTCCAAACGGCTAAGAGCAGCGTGCCGCTCTCGGGCTCATGCATGCCAAGAGACAGAATGCCCTTGTCCGCCATGCGGCAAAGCCCCGTGGGATATACGGGATTGCACTTGACCAAAAGGTCGCGATTTTGCTTGTAAAGCCGGATCGCCTCGGCCATCAGCGCCAGATTTTGCTCGTCCGCGCAGTCAATATGGCCCGACAGATAGATCGCACCCAGCATGACCTGCACCATGTTGAACACGGTATTGTGTCCGTCCGCAAACTTTGCAGTAAACTCGGCACTCGGCGCAAAGCTGATTCGGTGATCGATCGGCACGGGATAAGGATAGCCCCAAATGCCCACGCGCTCGGGCGGCATGCAAGCCACAAGTCCCTGCACCACGCTGGGCATACGCTCGTAATACTCCTGATCGCTGACGCTTTGCATATAGAAATGCTTTTCGCTTGCGTGGTCGGCTCTCATGCAGCCGGACGAGCAGTTTTCAATCACAAGATCCGGGAAAGCGGCACAAACGCGGTCGATCAGAGCCAAAAATGCAGTCTGATTGCGCTTAAGCTCCTCGGGCGAGGCCATGCCAAGCGCACCGTCAATTCCGATGCCCACGTTCTGATTATAGTCGTTCTTGATAAAGCGAATGCCCTTATTATAAAGTCGCTCAAAAATACCGAATACGTGCTTCTGCACCTCGGGGTTACGGAAATCAAAGAAGCAGCGCGTTTTGCCGATCACCTTGCCGTGTCGCGTCAAGCGTGCGTTCTCGATCTTGTCAAGCACCTTGGTGCCGGGCATCACGCTCTCAACCTCCAGCCAGCAGCCGGGCTTCATGCCCTTGCTCTGAATATATGCGAGAATGCCGTCAAAGCCACCCTCTCCAAACAAGAAATCGTTCTGCTCGTAGTCGCCAAGTCCACCGCTCCAGTCCTCGTCCTCGCCAAACCAGCCCGCGTCAATCACGAAATACTCGCAGCCAACCTTGGCAGCCGCGTCGATCAGCGGCACCAATTTTTCACGCGTGGGGAGTGCCCACAGGCAGTTCATATAGTCGTTGAAGCAGACGGGTACGTATCCGTCCGGGAAGGCGCGCAGCATGCGGGCGCGCTTGTATGCGGTCAGCGCCGCAACCGCCTCTTCAAAGCCTCCCTTGACCTTGCCGTAAATGCCCAGCGGCGCTGTATAGCACTCACCCGGCTGCAGCTCGTAGAACCAGCCGTCGTGGCGGTCGTGGCATGCAGAGAGCAGCACGTCCAGCCACAGGTCATCGCGATAGCCGCCTACGCTGACCTCAATATACCACGAAGCCGAGGTCGCGATCTCAAAATACCAGATCTCGCCCTTCTCTGTATCCTCCAGCATGATCATGGGATAGTGGCGGCAGGTGGTCCATGAGCCAATGCTGCCGATGCGATAGGAGCGCTGGGTGTTATGGTTATAGGTGGGATATACGCCAAAATCCTCAATATAGCCGCGTCTCCATTGGCCTTCGCCCTGCCAGGAGGAATCACAGATATGCAGCACGAATCTCTTTTGATGCCAAGCGCCGCCCTCTCTGCCGATTCCCGTGACGTAGCCAGAGGAAATTCTGTCAAGGACGATGCTCTCGCTGCCCGTATTCTGCACGGACGTGACGCATTCGTAGGTGCTGCCGTCAAAGGGCTTGCATTCCACCTGCACCTTGGCGTCGTAACCCGCAAGACGATAGGTATAAGTATCTCCCTCGGTCTTGATCGGCTCTGCGGTCATGGCCTCGGTCTGTCTGCTGTGATAGTCGTCGTTGTGCGCCGCGTTGACGCTCAGATAATAAAGAGGGTGATTGCAAAGCATGATAATACTCCTTATAAGATAGTACCTTAATCATACCCCACAATCACCCTTTTGTCAAGTGTCAGCCTACAAAATAACTGACCAGCGCGCTGCCGATCGCGCCCAGAATCGCAGAGGCCGCGTACCCGAGCACGTGCTCGATCAAAAGCCCCGGTCGGCTCTCCAGCGCGCTGATGCGTTCCTCCTGCCGCTGCGCCAGCTGATCGTAGCGCTCCACCATCTCGGTCAGCTTGATGGTGCATTTTTCCAAGGAGTCGATCTGCTCGCCGTGCTTGCCAAGCCTTGCCTCAATCCTCTCGTGGCGCTCGCTGCAAAGCTGCTGATTATAGTCCTGCTGTCCGCTCTGCATACTACTTATACTCCTTGATGACCGAAAGGATCCGATATTCGCCGTCACCGTCAATGCGAATGCCCAGCGTGTGACAAACCCTTGGAAGCAGCGGCACGTACCAGAGCTTGCTGCCCGTATATTCCAGGCTGGCGCGCTCCTCCCATTCGCCGCCGTCGTAGCTGACCGAGAGCTTCAGCTCGCTGCCCTGCTCGCACAGAACGCGCACGCCAAGCCGCACGGGAACGATTTCTCCGCGTGCATCGTCCTCTAACGGATGGAATTCAATATGCGAGGAGGGAGGCCCCTGCACTATGCCGTGCCCCGTTTTATCCTGACCGAGGATGTAGACAGTTCTGTCCGAGCAATACGCATACACGTCACCGCTCAGATAAGCAAGATATTTGACGTTTGCGCCCTCCTCTACGTGCCATGCATCGGTTACGGTATCGTACACGTACAATGCGCGTGCGCCATCCTCATCTGCGGCACTCAGATAATACTTTCTGCCGTCGGTGGTCGCAACGCCGTCAAAAAGCTGCTTGCCAAGGCTTTCCGAGATCACAATGGCACTGCTGCCACTGCAGCGCACGACGCCGTTGTTGGAAAGATACAGCATATCTCCGCCAACCGAGCAAAGCGACGCTCCGCTGCCTGCCATCACGCCCGAAAGCGGCGTTTCCACAACGGCATAGTTGGTGGGATTATCGCCGTACACCTCCACCATGCTGTTGCTTTTGAAAAACACGGGGCGTCCGCCGTGCATCACGCAGGCGGTAAATGGCTCGCTGCCCGGCACGCGCAAGCAATAGCTGCTTTGCTCGTCGCCGTCGTAGCGAAACCAGTTGGTCACGTCTCCGGGCACCGTGGCGTAGATCGTGTCCTCGGAGTATCCCCAAAGTCTGCCGTCGCAGGTGCAAACGCCCCCCATAGGATAAGGCGGCTGCACGGTCAGCGTGCAGGATTCCATATCCTCTGCGACAAAGGAATTTTCGTCAAAGCGCAGGCAGTATTCCTCTACCGCGCGAATGGTATATATGCCGTCGTTGGCGACTGATCCGCTCAGTGTCACCGAATCTCCCGGGGAGAAATAATCAAGGAAATTGAAATCGTTACACTGCAGCGTATTGAAACGGATGGTGCGGGCAATCCCCTCTTGATCCACGTAGTCCTGATTTTGAATCAGAACGTTTGATAGCAGGAGATTGACGTATCTGGATTTGAGCAGGCCGGTATCTGTATCGTAAACGCGAAAGTCAGGCAAAATCAGCAGCTGATTTCCCAAAGTACCGAAGATTTTTTCCAGCTTATTGATCTTGCCGAGCACCGAAACCTTGTATTGGGATACGGCCTTGGAAAGCTCCGAGTTGTTGGCAAAATACAAGTCACCTGCGCAAAACATGCCGTAAACGTCAGAGGCAAATCGCTGCCAGATCCGCCGAGGCGGGCGGGATTGAACGGCGGGGTATGCATCCCCGCAAAGATTCTCTCCCGCATAATACGTATTTCCCTTTGCTCCGTGCCTGTGCCAGATACCCGCAGAAAAATCGTTGTCTATTTGCTTGTAGGTTTTGGATTTATCAAGAGTTGGCAGCATCGGCAGCCTCCTTTATGCGCTCGCGCAATTCAGAGCAAAGGTTTTCTTCCGAGAGGTGCGAGAGCGCGTATTCCAGCTCACGCACCAGCTTATCGTAGCTCCGAGCCAGCAAAAGCACAGCCTCACCAACAGGCTTAGCCCGCACGGTACTCTCCATCCCCTCTTTACCAAGCACGATCTTTGCCATATCAGCCCATCCCCCTGCTCTTGGCAACAAAGCGATTCTGCTCAGCCTCCATCAGCTGCGCAGCCTTGCTGTCCTGAATTTCGGATTGATCCAGCACAAGGGCGAACTTGCGCTTGATCTTTACCCATTCTCCCCTTTTGATGACGCAGTTTTTTCCGTTGATCGCCACGTACACGTCATCCTTGTAGCGGTCGTTATCACGAAACAGCTTGATGGCGATATATTCCTCCAAAAATGCCTGATCGGCGGTCTGTGCTTTCATACTGTCTCCTTTCTACTTACTTAATCAGTCCTGATCGTCGAAGGTAGAGGCGGTCTCAATTCTGACCATAAACGCCTCCACAAGACGAACTGTGACCTTGGTTGCCTTCCAGCCCACGGTTGCGCGCTGGTTGAGCGGGTCGGCCGTGCCTGCGCTGCCAAGCTGCTTGACGATCAGCTCAAGACCGCCGCCCGTGATTTCGGTCGTGCCGTATGCGTTCTCACCAAAGACCATGGTGGCATAGACGTCACGGCCCTGCGCACCTGCCTCACCGGGATAGATGGCGTCGTTATCCTTGCAGGATACGTTTGCCGTTATGCTCTTGGTGCTGTCGGTATACAGCGTCATGGTGTCCTCGGTGTTAGCCCCCACGTATGCGCGGGTGTTACCGATCAGCACGTATCTGCCGACAAGCTCACCGGATGCTACGCTGCCGCCGTCAAAGGCAATGACGTTCTTACCTTCATAGCCTGCTGCATTGTTGACAAACAGCACGCGAGAGTTGCTTGCAAGATCCTTTGCGTGGAATACCTTTGCCTCGCTGGACTCGATAAAGCGCACGCCCTCGATCTTACCGATCTCGCCCTCCATGATGTTGGAAGGATCTGCGTACTGATTGGGCGTTTTCCAGTTGGGATCGCTCATCAGATCGTACGCACAGTCGGGATGCACGATGGCAATATACGAGCCCTTGATCTTTTCCGCGTTCTGATTCTTGAGGAATCTGACGGCGCGGCGTACTGCGTCCACCGAAAGATAGTGGTTGCCGCTTGCCTGTCCGCCCACGAGCAGATATCTTGCGGGAACGGCATTCTCGCCGTACTGGACGTTGGTACCGCCTGCCAGCACCTCACGGGTGATGGTATCCAGCGTTCTGCCGGCCTGAGAGCCAAGCAGCTTGGTTGCCATACAGAGGTTGTTGTCAATCGCGGTCAGAATCAGCAGGTCGGTCAGCTCGATATAGCCGCCGTACTGTGCCACGGTGGCCTCCAGCACCTCCATGTTGATGCTCTGTCCCTCGGGCGTGACGCCCTCCTGAATGGGAGAGGTCAGCTTGGGCAGCGGATTGTAGCGGCGGAACTGCACAGTCTTGCCACCGCCCTGGGGAATCTGATGCTTCTGCGCAAACATATCGTGAACCAGCGCGGGCTCTGCGTTGTCGATCAGATAATCGGAATAGTAGGTCTTCATCTCCTCGGAAAGGCCCATGCCTACGGTGTAAGCGGCGGTGGATCCTGCAGGAGCGTTGATGGTACCTTCGGTACCCATCACGTTGGTGCTTGCAGCAAAGCGCTGCAGATCAATTCTTCTTTCTTTCATAAAAGTTCCTTTCTAAAATGTAATGTGTTCCCCCTTTGCGGCACGCTCGGCGAGCACAGCTCGCTGCGCGCGCGTCAGGTGGGTGGCGCGTCCCGCATCTGCAAACGCGGAGTGCAGTCCGTTCTCATGCGGTCTTGCATGACGGCTCTGCACAGCACCAAGCAGCTGCGAGGCAGCCTTGTTTGCCGCTTCTCTGGCGGCGTTTTCTTTCAAGCTGTCCAGATGGAGCAGCTCGTAAAGGTTTGTCAGCGAAATCTCGGGCAAAGATGCAAAGCCCTGCAAGAGCTTTGCAAACAGCGGGTTTTCGATGGCTGCGGCAAGGTCAAAATCCGGATATTTTTGCTTGACCGCCGCCTCCTCGCTCTGCCAATCGCGCACCACCGGCGTCAGCATCTGCGCCAGCTTTTCGGGCAGCTGCTCGGGATTTTCCAATCCCAGAAGCTGCGCCGCGCTTTGCAGCAGTGCCCCGCTTTGGCGCTCGGATCTGAGTCTCTTTCTGACGATTTCGGAGACGTGTTCCTGATACAGCGCGTGAAATTTCGGTGAGCTGATCAGCTCCTCCCATTCACGGCGTGCATCCTCTTGGCTCTCGGCGTCAGAGCCGCCTTTCAAATTCTCGCCCGCTTGACCGCTCTCCTGCGGCACCACGATCCCGTCGTCGGTCATGGAATTTACGTTTTGTTCGACCGTTTGCATAAATGTTCCTTTCTTGCGGCTCAAAGCAGCCGCATGCTCTTATATATAAGAATTTCTCATAATCACGTAACCGGGGTATTTGTCTGCTATGGCGGCAAGGCCGCAGGCTGCCATATCAAAGGCCGCGTTGCGCTCTGCCACGCTGATCATGGCGTATCCGTCTGCAAGATCAGCCTCGGCGCTGCCGTCCCCCTCGTATTCCTCAAGGTAAGCCGCAAGAGATTCCACCAAAGCAGACACCGCAGCACAAACGATATCGTCGCCCACGGCGTATTCCGCGTGTCCGATCACCTCCAGGCAGTATCCTTCACTTCCCTTGTATGCGTTTGCCTCAATCATACGGCACCTCCGCTTTGCTTGACCATTTGCTTGATCTTACCAATGCCGTCAAAGTCCATCATCTCCAGCATGATCAGCGTTTGTTCGCGATGCTCGGGAGAAAACGCACCCTTTTCGTAAAGCGCCATGGCAAACTCGTTGGCCGCCTCCTGAGAGATCGGATTTGCCACGCGCGCCTTGACCTTGATATCAAAGACAGGCTTTTTCATGTATTCCACGCCGCGGTCGCTGTGCACACGACGCTCCGTAATGCCGCTGTTGCCGTACGTCACGTATTCGTTGCCGTTCTCGTGCGTGATGCGGAAGGTGCGCTCGCGATCGTAAAACTGACGGATCAGCTCAATGATCAGCTGCACGATGCCGACGTACGCACGGTTGGACGCCGCCATGACGTCACGCGCGTTCTTGTTGCCTGCCTCCTGCAAGGCCTTGATGGCCGTGGCCGCCGTAATACCACCCGATAGCGAGCCCTGAGAGACGTCGCGGTTGCCCGTAGTTTCCTTGAGCTCGTCAATCTTGAGCTTTTTGAGCGTCAGAAGGCCTTGGTCAAAGGTACCGATTCGGATCTGCTGCAGCTTCTCCTCCTCAATATCGCCCTCAACCTCCACAATGCGCTGATCCAGATCCATAAAGTCCTCCTGGTTGACACCAAGACTCTTCTTGGCCCAAAAGCGTACCTTGCTGGCCCAGTCGGCATACTCCATAAAGTTGGCGTCCAGGCGGTCAATGTAGATCTGCGGCTGCTTGGCCACGGCAATCATACCAAATCCGTAGCAGGTGCCCTCCTCTGGATACATGACGTCCAGTACTATGGGATACATGCCGTGATCGTACCAGCCTCTGTCCTTGTACTGCTCGTCATTTTCGGACGCGTAAAGCACCACGCCGTCCGCAAACTTGCAATAATGCAGCACGTCGGTCTGACCAACGCGCTTTTTGTAGTACCAGTCCACCACCAAGGTCTTGCCATCCTTACTGCCGTAGAAAATACCCTCGGGATCGGTCATGCGCACATTTCGCTCAAAAAAGGCGGGATAGGTCTGCTCCAATTGCTCGGTATCCATCTCAGCAAGCAAAAACAAGTGCTTGCTGTCCTGAATATGCTTGATGCCCGGCTCCCAAACGAGATTCTGCACGTCTATACGGCATACGTCAACGTCGCCAAAGCCGTTTTCCAAACCATTATTCCAGAACACTCCGTAAGCACTGACGCCGTGCTTGAGCTTGTACCACATGTTGTCCGAGTACACGCTGTCAAAGCCACAGCGATCCAGAATCACGGGAATGATCTGCGAGAGCGCGCTTGCCTCGCCCTCGTCCCCCGGCTCTCTGGGCAAGCAGATGCAAGTGGGCAGGTTGTCCATCATGTCGGCATGGCGGTTGGCGATGCTGTTGAACATCCATGCCGAGCAGCCAAGATCGCGCACCGCGGCGGGAGCCTGACTGCCGTATCTGCCCTGCCAATAAAGCTCGTCGCTCTGAAGTCTTGTATCCAAAGGCCGCTTGGCAGCCCGCCAGTCGCGCAGAATTTTTGCTGCACGGGCGATCTCCTCGGTACCGATGGCAGGACGCTGCTGCTCCTTCTTTTTGAAAATGTCTTTTATCGTCATAAATTCTCCTTTATCTATCATTTGAGTGGGTCGTAAACGTACGGCACCACACTTTTTTCTTTTCTTGCCTTGATGATGGGATGCGCCATGGCCACGTAACGGCATTCGTCGTAGATGTGATCCTCTCCGTCTGTATCAATATCCTCCACGTCAGCCGAATCGTACACCAGCTCCGGGATTGTGCGGATAAAGTGCGTGCAGGTGGAAAAGACGTAAAGCATCGGAATTCCGACCTCGTCAAACGCCAGCCGCGCATGCATCTGCGCCTTGCCCGCAATGCGCGAGTTGTCCGCCTTATCCCAGTAAACGCCCTCGCGCTCCATCAGCTCGGCAATGCTCTCGCCGCCGTTTTTCTGCCTGATCGCGGGATCGGCCACGCCCACGATATATCTGCCGCGCAGATTGGGATCGTCCGCCTCGATCTCTCGAATGCGACGAGCCAGCTGCGCAGCACTCCAGCGCACGCCCTCGTTTGGGCTGCCGCTGCAGCCGTAAAGCTCTCGGATGCGGTACATTCGGCCATCCTGATCAAAGGCATACCACCCCACCGAAAAGGGCCTTGTATATCCCCAGTCAAAGCCTCGGAATACCTTCCACGATGCAGGAATTGCAAACGGGGATATGACGTGCGTGCCCTTATGATCCTCGTAGTGGTCGGGATCGTTGCGCCACTCTGTAAACACTTGTCCCGCAAAGCAATCCCAGTCACCGTACAAAAGCGCGCGCCTCTCCTTTTCAGGCAGTGCCGCAAGACGCGTCAGATACCCCGGATCGTTTGCAAGCAGTATCTTGTTGTCAAACACGGTGGACGGCACGAAAATCCGTGAGCGCCACTTCACCTGCTCCTCTCCGCTTGGCAAGCGGATGCTATGCTTTTCCCAGATGGTGGTCATGGGCTTGGCAGGTGTGATAAACCGCGCCTTTACCCAGCCGTGTCCGATGCCGCCGGGATTGGCCTGGGCACGCATATAGCAGCGCGTACCGGGGCCGTTGGGACGGTTGCGCGAGAACAGATAGGAATACTCGTCCCAGGAAAATTGCGTCAGTTCGTCAAAGTCGATAAAGTCGTATCGCTTGCCTTGGTAATTGAGTCGGTCATCGGTATGCTGCAGCGATCCGAAATAGATCTTAGCCCCCGACGGAAACAACCAGACGTGCTTGGAATCGTAATATTTCGCACTCGGATACGCCGCACGGAACAGCTCGGCAGAGCGGTCGATCAGCTCCGAGAGCTGCGGGTAGGTCTTGCGCAGGATTAACCCCCTGTAATACGGGATATGCACCTGCCGCAAGGACTCAGCCAACGCGCAATCGGATTTGCCGCCACCGGCTGCACCGCCGTATAAGGCCTCGTCCTCAAATCTTGCCATAAAGGCAGCCTGACGAGGCTGCGGCGTCCATACAACGCGCTCACTCATACTTGCTCGGGCGGCTCGTCTGCTTGCATGATGGGCGGCAGCTCTATGACGCCGCCGCTTTCGCTCTGCGCTTCGGCCTCTCCCTCACCCCAATCCTGCGCACAACGGTTTTGCAGCCAGAAGATCTCGGCACGCGTGTCTGCAGGCACGTGCGTCTCGTCAATGCCGGTCTGCAGCTCCTCGTATTCAAGTACCTTTTTACCGGAATCTGGATCAAACTCGGTGTGCTTGAGCTTGTAGGTCTTTTTGAGCGGCGTGGTGTACCCAACTGCCTTGCGGTGCAAAGCCTCCATGACCGCGTAGTCGGCATTCTCCTTGCCAAATGCAAGAGCGGACGCGATCTCGGGATACTGCTTTTGCCAACGCCGCAGCGTGGAGAGCGAAATACCCATGCAAGATGCGATCTGCTCATGGCTCTTTCCCATGCAAGCCATGCCGCGGAGTAAGGAAAGGCTTTCAGGCGTCAGCCACTTCGCGACCTGACGTCCCATATTCCTCTCCTCTGTATTTGAGTATGATTCTGAAATCCTCTCCCGCATCCTCCGCCTCTACGGTAAACTTGCCGCAAACGCTTCTGATATCGCACTTGGGAATGTGCAGCTCCACGTTTCCCTGCACCTGCTCACCGCACTTTTCCAACAGATACGCGATATACGCCGCGTAAATGCTGCCCGCCTGCTGCTCTGCGGCAATCAACTCCTCAAGTGCCTTGATGCGGCGATCCCTCCAGGAGATCATGTAGGCCAGCTTGCCCTTATCCTGCAAATTTTGCTTTTTTTGTTTCTGCACAACTGTATTTCCTTTCATAAAATTGATCCATGGTTTGCTTGATCACGCACTTCTCGTATCCGTCGGGATGCGCGCAATACTTGTAAACGATATCCCTGCGCGCCTGCTTGTCCGGAAAACGGAAGCGCGCGCATTCGCAATAGGTGTAACCGTCACCCTTCTCTCTTTGAAAATAGGGGCAAGTCCCCGCAATCGGCATAATAACTCCTCCTTCGCTCGTTTAGGTTGCTTAACTTGTTTGACAAAAATGAAAACCGAAGCCAAGTTATCGGTTGTTCGAGTGGTTTATTTTGCTTAACTGTCATGAGTATATCACACGTATATGCAAAAGTCAACCCCCATAGAATAAATTTTCCTTAACTTTTTTCACAAAACCACTTGACATTTGCTAAACTCTCATTTATAATGAAAATACAACGAAAAAAAGGAGTCTCTCTTATGGAGCTTACAAATACCTTTACCGACCGACTTCGCACCGCTATGGACGCGCGCGGTATGCGCGCCGTTGAGCTTGCCCGCCAGACGGGCCTTTCCAAGGCAAGAATCAGCCAATATACCAACGGCATCTACGTGCCCAAAGCTGACGCCATGCACAAGCTGGCGCGCGCGCTGGACGTTTCCGACCTGTGGCTGGAGGGTTACGACGTGCCCATGGAGCGCACAGGGAGCGCAATTCCCAATTATCCCGATATCTTCCCCATCGAGCGCCGCCGCATTCCCGTGCTGGGCGAGATTGCCTGCGGCAAGCCTATACTGACTGACGAGGAGCACGATAGCTTTGTTATGTCGGGCACCAATTTGGACGCCGACTTTTGCCTGCGCGCCAAGGGCGACAGCATGATCGGTGCGCGCATTCAGGACGGTGACATCGTGTTTATCAAAAAGAGCGACATGGTGGCAAACGGCGAGATCGCAGCTGTGGTCATTGAGGACGAGGCCACGCTCAAGCGCGTGTACTACTACCCCGAAAAATCCAAGCTGATTCTGACACCCGAAAACCCCAAGTACGAGCCGCTGGTGTTCATGGGCCCAGAGCTTGACGAGATCCATATCCTGGGCAAGGCAGTAGCGTTTCAATCCGAAATCAAATAAGCAAAAATTCACATATAAAGCGGGCGACCGCAGGTCGCCCCTACAAATCACCGTCAAATGATTGGTAACACCGTAGGGGCGAACTGGGTTCGCCCGCTTTTCACATTTGTTTCCGTATTTTCTCCAAAGCGCCCTTTTCAAGGCGCGACACCTGCGCTTGCGAAATACCGATCTCCTCGGCAATCTCCATCTGCGTCTTGTTTTTGTAAAAGCGCATGGCAATGATATTGCGCTCACGCTCGGAAAGCGCGCGCATGGCCTCCTTGAGCGCAATGTTTTCCAGCCAAGCGTCGTCGCCCGAGGTGCGGTCGCTGAGCTGATCTATGACATACAGCGTGTCGCCGTTTTCGTTAAACACCGGCTCGTAAAGCGAGATCGGCTCCACAACCGCCTCCATGGCGCGCAGCACCGCCTCCTTTTTCTCACCGATCTTGTCCGCAATCTCCTGCGCGCTCGGCTCGCGTTGCTTTTCCCTGATCAGTTCTTCCCTTGCCTGCAGCGATCTGTATGCAAGATCTCTGATTGAACGGCTGATGCGGATGGTGTTGTTGTCGCGCAGATAGCGTCGGATCTCACCGATGATCATGGGCACGGCGTAGGTGGAAAACTTGACATCCAGCTCAATGTTGAAGTTGTCCACCGCCTTGACAAGACCAATGCAGCCCACCTGAAAAAGGTCGTCCATATTCTCCTTGCGGCCTGCAAAGCGCTGAATGATGGACAGCACCAAGCGCAGATTTCCGTAGATCAGCTCTTGACGCGCCACCGCATCACCCGCCTTGGTGCGCCTCAAAAGATCGGTCTTTTGCTCGTCGGTCAAGATCGCCAGCTTGGAGGTGTTGACTCCGCATATTTCCACTTTGTTATAATACATAAAAACTCCCCTTGACGCGTATTCCGTCAAAGGGAGTTTTGCCCTTTCGGGCATTTTGTATGCAAAATCCCGCCAAGGGGATTTTTTCCTGTATGTTAGTCAACCCACTCCACGTGCATCATCAGCGCGGGCACGGACTGATCCTTGCCGCCAAACACCCGACGGGCGAATCCCTTGGTGATCGTGATCGTTTTACCCTGTATGCCCTCGGTCAGCTCAAAGGCATGATCGGCAAGCAAGCTTTGCACGTACACCTTTTTGGGCACACGCGGCAGATGCAAAACCACGTCACAGCCAACGCCAAGCACACCGATCGTGTTCACGCCATCGGGGATACGGCAATGCACGCATGCCTCGGGATATGAACGAACACCGTCAATTATACGGGGCTGCACGCTGACGCTGTACGTACCGTTCGGATGCACCGATGCAACCACGTACGGCTTTTTCTTGCCCTCCACCCATACAGAGTCAAGCGGCAGATTGCGCGCAATCACGGCAGGCGCGCCTTGACGCACCGTTTTTCCCCACACGCTGCCATACCAGGTCGATCCGGGCGCAAAATACTGCTCATCAAACAAGATCTCCTCGCTGCACACAAGAACAGTACCCACAAAAGGCGGCGCAATTCGCTGCCAGCGCAACGCAGCCGTGACCTCGTCCGGACGGTAGGCAAGGTCATCCCCCACCTCTTGAATTTTTCCGGTATCATAGTGGCTGCGCATCACTCCCAACGAGCACCCCAGCGCAGCATTGATATAGCATTCGTCCTCGCCGTTGATCAAGCCCTTGGCGTCTGCAAGCAAAGTTGCCAACCGATCCAGCGTGGTAGGCACGGACAAGGCGCTGATCACGTCGTAGCTGCGAAACACCTGTGAAAAGCCGATCGCTTGCTTTACGATCTCGTGCGCGTGCTGCTCGCCTGCATAGCGGCCGCGTAACGCGTCGCTCAGATGCTCGGGCGCATTGAGCGGCAGCATGCAGGCCGCATGCTCGATGATCAGCGCGGGATAAAGCTCCTTTGCAAGGCTTGTCAGAGCTTTTCGAAAGGCAACGTCGTCAGCATGCGTGCCCCAATCCACCTTCCAGTATTCCACACCCGCCTCGCGACACCACAAAATGCGCTCCTGCCAATAAGCAAGATCGCTCTCTTTAAAGGGCTCGTCATAATCCTCGGCACTCCTCTGCGCTGCAACCCAAAGCCCAATGCCTTTCCAACCGTAAGACTTGACTCGCTGATTGATAACCAAAAGACGCTCTGCGGGCGACAAGCCCTTGACGGACGGAAATTTGTGCTCACTCATTTCAAAAGAGCCAAAGCAAGCAGCATCCGTATCGGGATTGACACCATAGTCTACGTCCCAGCCGTCGTCCAAGACAAGATACAACTCCCCTCGCACGTCTGCATACCCATGAACAAAGCCGTCAGAGCCAAACAAATGCTGCTCGTCCATCATGTCGCGCCCACTTGCTCGTCCATCCTCGGCCGCCAGAATACTTTGCGTCCGCCAGGTGCAAAAGTAGGACATGCTGTATTCGCTTTTACTCGGTATCAGATTCATGGCGTCTCCTTTCTTTCTGTCATTACTACGTTATATTATAGCAAAACGCAGGGCTCGTGTCAATCCTTCTGCCTTCCTTCACAAATTCACAATATATGCTTGATTTCATACCGATCGTATGCTAAAATAAGATATTCACTATTTTGAAAACAAGCGAGGTGTTCCCGTGAAAAAGCCGATCAAAATTCTGTTGATTGCAGCTTGCTGCATGCTTGTCCTGGCCATTCTCGGCAGCAGCGCCATGCTGATTGCCAATGCGTGCGTCAAAGGCAGCACAGCGCAGAGAATTCTCTCCCCCGAAGAAGCCACAACGCTTAATGATGTGGACTGCATCATCGTGCTCGGTTGCCTTGTCAAGGCCGACGGCACCCCCAGCGACATGCTGGCCGACCGTATCAGCATGGGAGTCTCGCTTTATCAGAATGGTGCCTCCCCCAAGCTGCTCATGAGCGGCGACCACGGGCAAAAAGAATACGACGAGGTCAACACCATGAAATCCTGCGCCATCGCGGCAGGCGTGCCGAGCGAGGATATTTTCATGGATCACGCGGGTTTTTCCACCTATGAGTCGATCTATCGCGCAAAGGAGATCTTCGGCGCTGAAAAAATCGTGATCGTCACCCAGGAATATCACCTGCACCGCGCGCTTTACGTTGCAAACGCACTCGGGATCGAGGCATACGGCGTCAGCGCCGACCTGCGCTCCTACGCAGGACAGACCAAGCGTGACGTGCGCGAGATGCTTGCCCGCATCAAGGACATGGCATATTCTTTGTTCAAGCCCGAGCCCACTTACCTCGGCGATCCCATTTCGCTTGACCAAAGCGGCGACGTGACTAATGATCAATAAAAAAGAGCCAACGCGATGCGTCGGCTCTTTTTGGTTAACATTTATTCAACGGTTACCAGCACCGCGCTTTGCGCAGGAACGGTGACGAGCACGTTTCTCTCCCCTTCCAGCTTTTGCTTGACCTGCGAGCAATCGGCCATGGTGAGCTGCAGCGTGGCGATTCCCGTAAGTCCTTCCCACGAAAGCGTGATCTGCTGCTCTTGTGCTGCGGGATTGGCAAGCAGCACCGCACCAATCTTACCATCGGTCGCGGCAAGTGCGTCTGCACAATCGCCTTCCATTGCTACGCAACTGCCAAAACGGTACAGAGCGTTATAGTACACGAACGCGTAATACGCCGGTGCGATACCGCGCTTGTTGGCGTCGTAAACGCCTGCATAGGTGGACCAAGGCTGCGCGTCATAATAATTCATGACCTGCAGGTCTGTTGCATGCATGCGGCACAGCATCTGCGCAATATTGGCCAGATCCTGCGTCGTGCCACGCACGTCACGCCCGGGATTCCACTCGTTGAGGTGCATTTCAGTATGCGTATATCCGTATTCGTCCAGCGTCTTGCGCGCATAAGCGGCAAAGGCGACGTTGCTCTGCGCATCCGCGTAGGAGTGCCAGGAGAAGAAGTCCAGAGGACATCCCTTTTCCTTGATATGCTGCAAAAATCCGTGGAAAAAGTCCACGAAATGCTCGGTTCTCTCCGAGCTGTTGGCAGCCTTGACGTAACCGCCAAGGATCGCGTAAAAGCCACAGCTACCGTAGCCGCCGATCATCAGATCGGGAAAACGCTGCTTCAGATAAAGCGAAGCCGTCTCGTAGAGCGCGTAAAACTGCTCGGGTGTGCCGCGCCACATGGGGCTGTCCATGGGATCGGGCGTGTTGTCCGGCTCGTTCCAGAGCTCCCAATAGCGGATCCCAAAATGAAAACCGTTCGCCCAGCCCTCGTTATAGTGGCGGATGATGCCCTCGCAAATGCGTGCCCATTTGAGATTATCCGTGGGCGGAATGATATTGCGCGGCTTGATAAAATGCTCGGGCTCAATGCTGCAGCCAAGGCGGTACACCACCTCGCAGCCCTGTCTGTAAAGATCGGCAATCAGCCAATCGGTAAACGCAAAATCATAGCTCGCGGGATCTTCCGGGTCCTTGGAAAAATCCGGAAACACGTTGGCAATATCCACGTATCGGGATGCGGCATAGTGCCCTCCCATATCGTGCAGACGCACGAAAGGAATGCCCGCCTTGGCAAGCACGTCGCGATAGCCCTCCTCGCAGTCGGGCTCCGGCGCGTTATTGACACCGTGCAAAGGCTTGATCCTGCCCTGAATATTGGAAAAATCCACCTTGATCTGTTTCATTGGTGTTGCCTCTTTTCATGAGATATATAATCATTATATCTCATTTCGCCCGTGGTGTCAAGCCTTTGCGTACACCCGAACGGTGGTTCCGTTGAACATGGCGTTGTACGTATGGAGCTGGATTTCATTGAACGTGCCCGTCTCCATGGCGCGGTGTATGTACGAACGGCTGTGGTAAGCGGTTCCCATATTGTTTTCGGTAAAGCAAAACGTGTCCTCGATCTTGGTTTGCAAAAGGTGATTTGCGCCGATGCGCTTGAATTCTATCGTGACGTATACGCTACCCCAGCCACCCTGTGCACCGATCCACGAATCTCCCAAACGTGAGCCGGGATCGTTGTTATCATCAAACTCAACAAATCCGTAATACCCGGAATCATTGATCCTTCCGTTGGTCTCAACAAAACGGCACGCGTGAGCGTATCTTCCCTCGATCACGATCAGTGCATCGGTCAGATCGGGAAGCCCGTCCAGCTTCAGCGCAATTTGCCGATATTGCTCAAAGTGAAATTTGGTCAGATCCATAGTGCTGCGTTGGGTATACGTCTGAATTGTTCCGTCCTTCTCGGTCGACAATCCGAACGTATTGCTGTCTATCAACCGAATATAGTAGATTTGCGCCGTGCGCGACGGTACGCCGCCAAGCAACAGCCCCTTGGGCAGATATTGATACGGCTGGGAAAGATGATACGGCTCGTTGACTGCCACAAACACCTTTTGATTGTCCGTAAAGCCATGTGAGGGTACCGTAAAATACCCAGTGGTGAGATCAATCGCTTCGGGATGCGCTTCTTTATTGATCGTATGAACGTAGGTTTTGACAAGCACGCCATAACCCGGGGTGGTATTGTGCAGAACGCCGTTCTCATCCAGCTCAAGTCCCTGCCCCGCAAAGCTCTTGTCCAGCACCTTTGCCATGTGATCGTCAAGCTGCTGACCTGTAAAATAATTTGCCTGATATGTATTTGCCATAAAGCCTCCTTAATACCTTGGTAGCCTTATCATAACATATCCGGTTTAAAAAAGCGTCCCCGAATGATCCTGCACAACGTCAGCAAGCGTGCAAAGACTGACGGCACCCCATACCACGCGCATATAAAGATCACGTGCGGAACGTGCGTCTGTGCCGAGATCGCATATCCCGATCTCACCATCTTGCTCCAGCACGATCTCATAACGCACCGTAAGCCCCTGCGGGCGCGCTTGCAGCGTTGCCCGTACCTTGTGATCTCCAACGAAATATTCTGCATAGCAGACCTGCAGCTCCGATTGATTCTGCGTCATAACGCCATCCTCCAATGCTTTTATTGAGCGTAACGTTTCCATTATAGCATACGCACAGGCGCGATTCTTAAGATTTTTTGTTGTCAAACATGCGTTATTTTGAAGGTTATTGCCCCCTTTTTGCTTGATTTTTGCAAAAAAACAAGTTTGATTTGCCGCATTTTTCGGATTTTTGACGGTGTTTGTTCACATAGAGTTCATTATCTTTATTTGCAAGGAGCTTGATCAAAAAGAAGTAAAAAAAAAAGAGCAAGGCAATCGGGCTGCGGAATAAGCGGGAAAAGCGCAATACCCCTCGTGTCATCCTGAGCGGAGAAAACATCCCGTGTGGATGTTTTCGTAGTCGAACTTTCAAAAATCTGCAACAAATTGCTGATTTTTGAAAGTCAAAACGCTTGCAG
>JAZNYL010000123.1:0-14696 GCA_045594445.1 Eubacteriales bacterium | reverse complement strand
ATCCCAATTCTTGATTCGCCAATTGATACAATCTTGATCTGACGGAAAATAAGGCTCGGGAATGATTTTGTTGAAATCGATTGAACCAAGGCCGATTCTATCAATCTGAATCGCTTCGAGTATTTCACGACACCGTTCCTTAGAGCATTTATCGAATCTCAACTTGTTTGTGACATTATTAGCCATTGTCGGCCTCCTTCAAAGAATTCTCGTGGACTCGTTTGATGATTTCACCGAGCGCCGTAATGACAGGTACACTTACTGCATTGCCAGCCATTTTATATAGCCTTGCGTCGGATAAGCCAGTGGCCTGTGCCTTATAGAATTGCTCATCGGTAAAGCCCTGCAAACGCCAGCATTCGAGTGGCATCAGTTTTCGAATGATATCACATTCCGGATCGTAGTCTACCACGCCGTGGCGATCTTGCGTTGTAAGAGCGAACATCGGCTCATCGGGGCCTTTTATCCTTCTGCCTTGCTGTCTTACGGTTTCTCGTTCGGGAGAGATAATTGCCCTTGGGCCAATCTCCTTGGCTATCTCAATTACTCCCGAATGCTCACCCTTGCGCTTGCTTATACCTGCATCCTGTCTTGCCGTGATACAGCGTGCTATCTCGGTAATCTTGGGATCTTGATTCATATCGATGAAATAAACGCCCTGTGTGATATTCGGTGTAATCGTGTGTGCAATCTGTTTCCCGACGCGCCCTCGGCGTGTGTTAAGGTTAGGATACGCCAAATCGATGCTATCGCCGGGTTGGGCTATCTGATATCCCGATTTGGTCAGCGATTTGATTGGAAGCTGCCCTACGGAGTAAAGACCTGTATTACCTGCAAAACCGCCACCATTACTCGTCAGAGTGCAACTCAGTCCGTCTTGGTCGTAGATTCGGTCACCTTGTCTGCCACCGAGCTTTTGAATAATAGTTTTTGGGTTTGCTTCGGTGAAAGCTTGTATTTCTCCGGAGGATCCTTCACCAAGATACCCGATAATAAACACTCTTTTTCGGGATTGGGGTACTCCAAAATTCGCGCTGTTAAGCACCTGCCATGCGACATTGTACCCCAATTCAGAAAGCGTAGTGAGGATGGTCGCAAACGTCCTGCCGCTGTCATGCGATAGCAAGCCGGGAACGTTTTCAAGGAGCAGATACTTAGGTCTTTTAACTCGGGCAATCCGGGCAATTTCAAAGAACAGCGTTCCTCTGGCATCTTCAAAGCCCCCTCGCTTTCCAGCGATTGAAAAGCTTTGACAAGGAAATCCTCCGCAAATAAGGTCGATATCCGGCAGTTCTTCGGGCACGATCTTTCTTGCGTCTTCAAAAAATAATTCTCCTTTCGTATCATACATTGCTTCGTAGGCTCGACGAGCGAATGGATCTATCTCGCAAAATCCTACGGGGACAAAAAAATCGCCGAACTTGGAGAGTCCTGATCTGAACCCACCAATTCCGGCGAACATGTCTAAATATTTAATTTGTTTGTTCAGAGACTCATACCTCCGTTCTGCTCAAACGACTGACCTGTAGCTGCGGAGATGATATCCCAAATATCTTCGGGACACTCTGCCATATCCACGTGGATGTCGCTCTCGCAATTTACTGTGTACCAGTATCGGTACGGTACAAGATTCTGCATAAAGGCTTTTTCTGCCTCGGTTTCTTCCGTTACACCGTGGTCAATTACGCCTGTCGGCGTCATAACGCACGTACCCCAATGTTCTCCGGAGGAGTCCAAGTCCAGTGTTACAAGGGCAGGATAGTAGTCACCTGTCTGCAGTGATTCAACGATGGCAGGTACTTGGATGAAGCCAACGAGACCGTCGACACTGTCGGTGTCATAAATCTCGACGAACTTATCGTGAAGCTGCTTGAGAATCTCGGTGGTGTAGTTGTCATTCGCATTCTCGATTTCCTCGGCGAAGCGGTCAAGGTCTACATCTGCGAAGATATCTCGGTGAACGGCATCGAAATACTTGTCGTAATTCCGTGCGCACTTTTCTTCGAGTAGTTCTCGCTGTGTCAATGCTCGGTAGTGATCCTCTCCGTATGCCAAACCGAGGCTTCTGCCATTATCGAACCTGCAGAAGACAGTAGCGATGTCATCGATACCCTCAACCGTGCCTTTAGTTCCGGAAGGAATCGGGTGTGGATCTTCACCCATGCTTAACAACTTGATACGTGTGCCTATGGGATAGCGTTCTCGCAAACTCTTTGCGATGTTGCTCAATTGGCTGAAGGAATATTCCATTATATGCCTCCCATGGCCATTCCACCGTCAAAGCGATATACTTGGTCGGCGTACATGGAGATATAATCCTCAACCGTGTCGGAAATGAGGTTATAGTCATAAGCGGTCGGATGGTAGATATACCAGTCAACTCGCTGGCCGTCTTCCCATATATGAGGTTCACGGTCACCCTTTATTCCAAGGATATCCTTGAACTTGAAGGTTTCGCTATCCACCGTACCTTCGTGGCGGTTGATAATAGTTAACCGTAAGGCATCGTACTTTGCGTGCGTGTTTGTGTAAATGAATTGTACTTTGGCTCTTAAATCTTCGCCGATAGGTGCAATCATAGTTTTACCTGCGAAGACAGCGTCGGCAGAGATTCGTTCCGAATCATCAAAGAGCCTGTGCAACTCTTGTTCAAAAAAGGTCAAATTATCGCTCTCCTTTCGTGTTTATAGGTTGGGTAATATAAGGGTGCAGAAACGGCTTCTGAGGTGCTGAAATGGGGGTTCAAACCCCTGTTTCAGCCACTTGAAGGTGTGGGGTGGTGTGTTTGCCTTACCCATTTGATAAGCCCTTCAAAAGGGGGTTCAAACCCCATTTTTCTCTTGCCATTCCTTCGCCTGTGTCGAAAGCCTTGCGCGTTTTTCTTCTGTCATTGGTGCGTGTAAAGAAACGCGAAGCACATCTTTGCTTACGATGGCGCTGACAGCTCCGAAGTTGTCAGGAGGCTCGACCTTGAATTTGGTGGGATGCTTTTTCTTTGCGCTATTGAGGCGCTTGATCAGATTTGGATTGCAGGTGTCAATATACACCACGTCTTCTGCTTCATTCCACAAGATGATGGTTTCTCGTTCTAACGGTGTGAGTTTATAGTCTGACATTCGATAGAGTCTTCCTTTCTACATAGAAATATCAAAGGCATTATCCATCATTTCTGCTTCCGTAATATCCATCAGATATTTCGGATCGACAATTATTTCAGACTCATTTCTTCCATCGAAATAGGCATAGATATGAGCTTTGTCTATCTGTGCCTGATACACAGTTCCGTCTTCATTGAATCTTGATGCAAACCACTCGGCAACGCTTCTGTCCAATGTCCACGAGAGTGCTTTGACATTTTTTGCGTTAAACGTAGTAACGCCACGATAAACTGTCACCGTGGCATCAAGCTCGTCGAGCGTATTCAATTCGTCTTGGGACATCAAATGTCTTGGCTCTGCAGATTGAAACATTGACAAGAGCTTACTCTGCGACAGGTTGAGATCGTTGTTAGGGTTCTCTGAACGTATCCATGCATCGGCAAGTATTTGGGAGAAGTCTTTCTTTGAGAGGTGATGAGCTGCGTATTTGAGAAACGTCATGCCGTAGGGCTTGTTTGTCATCATATAGATTTCAAACGCGCTCTTGGATGAATCAATCTGAGCGCATACCATCTTGCGCCATTGGTGCAGGGCTTCGCTATCGGCCGTGATATCGACACATTTTGGTTCGCCGTTTATCATAACCATGTTGAAGCCGGACGAGGTAAAGGGATGCTGGACTACGATGGGCGATAAGGAGGTTTTGTGTATATCGGTGAAGAGGAGAGTCCTTGCCATGGCTTTGACTCCGTCAAGATTTGTTTCTTTCAGCTTTACCATATACTTTCTCACATCCCACCCATAGTCAGTTCGGAGGACTCCTTCTGCTCGATAATCTCGACCTCGCTCATGTCGAAGTTACACAGCGAATAATACTCTCGTCTGGCATAGGGATGTCTTTCGAGATATTCTTCGTTGGAGGCATTGATGCCAAGGTCGGGATTGCCGTATGCATCGGTGGTATCGTAGACGAGTTCTTCGCTACCGTCAGCCATTCGCAGAGTCATGCCACTCTTGATCTCAACTCCGTTTTTGTCAGAGTACTGCAACCTATCACCCCCAATCTATCCCGAATAATTCATCGGGAGAATAATTGCAGGTAAAGTCGACGGATTCGATGTTGTCGCAATGACCTGACAGGAATTTTTCATCCTGTTGCATTCGGAGATGGAAATAGGCAACTTCCTCGATGGTTGCCTTGAAGGTTTCACCCTCGCCGTAAAGATAGGCTTCAGCGTGTACGCTGATCTCGGTGTCTTCCTCAATCCCATCAAGGAAATCTTCAAATGCTGTGTAGTATTCGAAGTCATCAAATTCTCTCGGAATACCGCTGACGAGGAATTCCGCTTCGTTGCCATCGGGTGTGGACACCCGAACGTGGGAGAATAGAAGAGCCATTACATGCCACCCATCGTCATGCCGTCCGACATAAGGCGGTCTTCGAATTCGTCTTGATTATCGATATAATAATCATCGCCCGAATGCCAATAGCTGACATACATGAAGCCACTGTAACGAGTGCCGTCAAGGTAGATTTCTCTCTGCTCGAAGCCTTCACCGAGGCCGTCCGAGTTCTGACCGGAGATCCAGTCCTTGAGATCCTGTTCTTCTTCCTCTGTGAGGGGGCCTGCTGTCTGTACGGTGATGCATCCGTAGAGCTCGCCATTTCTGCGTTCAAAATCCCAATCAGCGGAACGAAGCTTTTCGGAGACACCGTTGTTTCCGTGGAAGTATTCTGCCATATTGCATTCGTCGCTGGCGTTATACTCCATCAAGGCTTGACGGATATCGTCTTCGTGACGAGCTGCAAACTTGGCATCTTCCTCATATCCATCCTCATCGATATCGCCGTAGCTATCTCTGCTGTGTACCTGAATGGTCAGCGGACAGTAGTACTTGGTTGTAACTGACTGAGGATAGGCTTCGGTCAGCATTCTGTTGAGTTGCTCATAGGAGGCAAGTCCTTCGACCTTGACGGTGTTCTCAAACTCTCGTTTGCTCGTATAGGGGAGGTTGTACATGAGAGCGATGGTGTCGTTCAAGGTGTGAAATCTGAATCCTGTGGGCAATGCTTTTGCGATGGCATTTTCTACGATCCCGTGGCATTCGAGTGTGAAAGTGAGACCTTGGTCGGATTCTTCATTATATTTGATGTCGTTAGCACTTGCGTGATTCGCATGCAAATACGAGAGAGCTCCGGCTAACTGTCTGCGTTCTACGGGGAGCTGCACACGGGCGGTATAGTTGCCGTTTGAAATAATTGCGTTCATGATAGTTTCCTTTCTGTGATAATAAAAAATGCCCGACTCTCTTTGTTTAGAGAATCGGGCATTACTACAAATGATTTTTTATTTGAGGGGGAGAGCGTGAAGATGTCATTTTGAGCTTTCCTTTCAAGACATATTTTTTTAACAAAGATTTTTTTGCAAATAACGAAAAAAGGGGAGATATTTGCGATGAAAAATCACAAATATCTCCCCTAAAAAGGTATGGGAAAGGTTCATTTCTGGTCCTTAGCCCTAAAACGCCGATTGGCATCTTTTTATTTGCACTAAAATCCGAATTTCAAAAAAGCGAGGAAAACGGCGAAAAACGAAGAAAACCCGAGAAAATCTCGGGTTTTTCGGTTGGCATCTTTTTTGTCAACTCGTCTTGGAGGTGCCACCCGGAATCGAACCGGGGATAGAGGTGTTGCAGACCTTTGCCTTACCGCTTGGCCATGGCACCATATTTGGTTGACTTGGATATTATAGCATAGCAAAATGGCTTTGTCAAGCCTTTTTACGCAAAATTATTTTTTATTTTTGCTTTATTTACAGCCTATGCGAAAAATGCCGCACGTGTGCACAACGAATGCAGAATGCAAAATGAAGAACGCAAAATGATGGTAGAACAGCCGCCGAAAGGCGGCTGTTCTTTCATTTGGTGGTTTTCGTAGAGTATTCAAAATACGTCATTGTGCTTATGCGGACCGTCGAGGACGCCGATCTCTACGAGTGTTTGCGTCGGGATTCTGCACTCCGCACTCTGCGCTCTTCATTCTGCGCGATATGCGCGGTTGCTTAATATTCGCGGTACAGGTAATTGAATCTGCCGATGGGGGCGGTGTCGCCGTTAACGTAGAAGTCCATGACGTCGGGGCTCTGCATGTTGTCGCTCCATTTGAATTCAAAGCAGAGAGGCGGCAGAACGCCAAGTGCTACGCGGGGAACCGCGATGGTCAGAGTCTTGCCATTTACTGAAATCTCTGCGTCCGCCACCTTCTCCCAGGTAAAGCTCTTAGGATCAATGGTGCGCACGTATCTCTCGATCGCGGTCTTGCCATCCTTGGGGGCTGTGCGGTTGACGATAAAGTCGTAGCCCTCCCAGCCGTTGGTCTTGACGCGGTCGGTGTCGATAAGCAGCGTCATCCAGCCGCTCTCGGTCGGCTCGGTGATCTCGTCTGCGCATTCGACGTAGAAGTAGATATTGGTTTCGTCACGCGCGACCTTGGCGGCCACGATGTCGTTTCTGCCCGTGAAGTTGGTATAATGCGTGCCCGCAAATCCGTCGTGGTCACGGTGCACGGTGGTCCCCTTATCGCACACGTAGCGCGGGGTGACGTCAGCCCATTGCTCAGTCGAGCCGTCCATGACGATGGTTTTGGGAGCGGACAGCTTCTGACGCTGTTCTGCGCCCTTGAAGCGGCGGATGTTGGAGCAGAGCTGTAGGTAGTAGGTGTCCAGATAGCCGTCGCGGTCGGGCTCGATATCACGGCTGTATTCGCGGTTGTACTGGTCTACCATGGCAAGCTGGGTGGAATCGTCGTCGCTGAGCCACGGCTCGTGCCACTGACCCATGATCCACTCGTTCCAGCCCGTGACGAACGCGATATCAGGGCCGATATCCAGCACTCTTTCCCATTGCTCCTGAATGTTGTAGCCGTACTTATAGGAGTCCTTGTCCACCAGCTTATGGCCGTACTTGTAGGTATAGCTGCGGCCGAAGGTGTCCTTGTCGTTGAAGTGGGTGCAGATACGGTCCTTATTGGCGTTCTGACCGACGCCGACCGTCATCATCTCGCAAGAGCCGTTGGGGCGTGCGCCATACTTGTGCTGCGGGAAGATTTCCAGCCAGCCCCAATGATCGGGACGGCTGGGGCCGCAGCCGTAGCCGGGCTGACCGGGGCGGAAGGCAAAGAAATTGCGGATCTCGTCCAGCATCTTGGTTTCCTCTTCGCAGCAGCCCTTTTCGGGGAGTGATTCGGGATAACCCATGATCATGGGCTTACCGTCCAGCATGTACCAAAGGTCGGAGTAAAGGCCGGGAGCGTACAGGTTCTGATAAAGCGAGCGCAGCATGTAATCGGAGGTCGCGCAGGGGCAGAAGTTGAGCATGAAGGCCACCTTGGGGGTGTCCACGCCGTCCGCTCTCATCTTGCGCATTTCTTCAAACAGCGGTTCGTATGCCATTCTCCACAAGAGCGCACCGTTGGTGCAGTCGAACAAGAGGAAATCCACGCCTGCGTTGTGCAGCATGGACATGTGGCGACGGATGACGTAGGGGTCGATGTCCTGATAGAAGCCGTAAAGCGGCTCGTGCCAGAAGCACTGGAAGGGACCCTCACCCCAGGCGGGGTGATCCTTGCGGTATTCGGCAGCGGGGAACTTATCCAGCACGTCTACCACGTCCACGGGACGCAGATGGGAGTGCTGCTGGTGCCATGTCCAGTAGAAGATACCGACTTGTCTGTCCTTCTTGGGGCCGACGTCCTCAACCGATGCCACGGGTCTGCCCAGCATATCCACAGCCTCCCAGGTATCCGAGTCGATGTGACGGATGGCGCTGTCGGGCACGGGCTCGTAGGGCACTTGCGAGTAGGCGGGTGTGTCCAAAAACTCTATGGAATGAACGGCAGCGTGATTGTGCACCACGACCTTGACGTCATGCACGCCTGCAGCCTTGGTAATATTGCAATACGCAATATCGCGCGCGTCCTTGTTGTTGAGCGCGACCACGCCAATGGGAGTTTCCTCTAAGTAAATGGTGGCCAGATCCGCATTTTCCGCGCGGCTGAATTCTACCTTTGCGCAGATGGCACCCGCACCGAAATCACAGGCGGGGAAACGGAAGGTTCTGCGTTCGAGATTGGCATTAGACATTGTAAGTACCTCCTATTCTGTCTTTGTGAATATGATACCATTTATTTAGCCGAATGTCAATTGCTTTAGGGAATTTTCACAATGCGAAATGCATTGTGCGTTGTGCATTGTGCATTTGTTTTTCGCATATATTCAAACGAGAACTGTATTGGGGGTGTGGGAGATCAAAACTGCGGTCATGCAAGGGCTTTCGGAGCAGCAGGTGCGCGCGTCGCGGGAGGCGCACGGGCAAAACGTGCTCTCAAGGAGAAAGAAAAAAGGATTTATCCGTCAATTCGTGGGGAATCTGGGCGATCCCATCATCAAGGTGCTGCTTTGTGCGCTGGGGATCCATATTCTTTTGATGTTCCGCCAGGCCGACTGGCTGGAGACGGTGGGCATTGCCGTCTCGGTCTTTTTGGCCACGCTGATCTCCACGCTTTCGGAATACGGCTCGGAGAGCGCGTTTGCGCGTCTTTCCGAGAGCTGCGGGGCGGGGGATTGCCGCGTGCGGCGCGACGGCAGAGTGCAGGTGATCGCAGCCGACGAGATCGTGGTGGGCGACGTGGTGCTGCTGCAAGCAGGGGATATGATCCCTGCGGACGGCAGATTGCTTACGGGTGAGCTGAGCGTGGATCAATCCAGCATGACGGGCGAGAGCAAGCCCGCGCGCAAGCGTCCCGGGGCGAGCGGTGAACGCATGCCGCAAAGTGCCGCTTTCGTGTTTGGCGGCTGCACCGTGCTTAAGGGCGAGGGTGAGGTGTTGATCGAGGCGGTGGGTGACGCCACCTTTCTGGGCGGCATCTCGGGCGAGGTGCAGAGCGAGGTGCGCGACAGCCCCTTGAAGCTGCGCCTTGGTAAGCTGGCGGGGCAGATCTCCAAGCTTGGATATGCAGCGGCGGTGCTGGTGGCGGTGGTGTATCTGATCAACGCCTTCGTGCTGGACGCGGGGTTTGATACCGAGATCATTTTGCACAGGCTGCGCGACTGGCAATTCGTACTGGAAAACGTGTTCCGTGCGCTGACGCTGGGGTTGAGCGTAACGGTCATGGCCGTCCCGGAGGGCTTACCAATGATGATTGCAGTGGTGCTTTCCTCCAACGTCAAGCGTATGGTACGCGACAACGTGCTTGTCAGGAAACCCGCGGGCATTGAGGCCGCGGGCAGCATGAATATTCTCTTTACCGACAAAACCGGTACGCTGACGCACGGCAAAATGCACGCCACCGCCTTACATCTTGGTACGGGTGAGGTGCTTTCGCTGCCGCTGTCTCCAAGGAATGCTTTGTCGGGAGCGTACGTGCGCGCTTGCCTTGGAAATACCTCGGCCATGCCGGAGCAGGACGCACGCACGGGGCGCGTGCGGGCCGTGGGCGGCAACGCCACCGACCGTGCGCTGTTTGAAAGTGCTTTGACTAATCAAAAATCGTTGCCCGACCTGCCTGCTGCGATCTGGAAGTTGCCCTTTGAGAGCGAGCGCAAATATGCGGCGGCAGAGTGTTCGGGAGAGGTGCAGGTCAAGGGGGCGCCCGAACGCATTTTGCCGCACGTGTCGCACGTGCTGGACAAGGATGGCAAGCAGGTTCGCGCGAATTTTGCGATCCTGCAGCAGCAGGCTTTGACGCTGGCTGCGGGCGGCAAGCGCGTGCTTGCCTTGGCGTACACGCGTGAGCCGGGCACGCTGCAAGGCTATGCTGCGGGAGCGTTTGGCGCGTTGGTGCTGATCGGATTTGTGCCCTTGGAGGACGGACTTCGCAAGGAAGCCCCCAAGGCCGTGGCGACTCTGCGCGGCGCGGGGGTGCAGGTGGTCATGATCACGGGTGACGGCAAGGCGACTGCCGAGCGGATCGCGCGGGGGTGCGGAATCTTGGGAGACGGCGTGGACGTGGTGCTGAACGGCGCGGAGCTCTCGGCCATGAGTGATGAACAGGTCAAGGAGATTCTGCCGCGCCTTGGCGTGGTGGCGCGTGCGCTGCCTGCGGATAAGAGCCGCCTTGTGCGTTTGGCACAGGAAATGCAGCTTGTGGTGGGCATGACGGGGGATGGCATCAACGACGCGCCCGCCCTGCGCGCATCCGACGTGGGCTTTGCCATGGGCGACGGCACGCAGGTCGCCCGCGAGGCAGGGGATATCATTCTGCTTGACAACAACCTTGCTTCCGTGGTCAATGCCGTTTTGTACGGGCGCACCGTGTTCAAAAGCATCCGCAAATTCATCGTGCTGCAGCTGACCATGAATTTCTGCGCGGTGGGCGTTTCCATGATCGGGCCGTTTTTGGGCTTTGACGCGCCCGTGACCGTGGTGCAGATGCTGTGGATCAACATGATCATGGATACGCTTGGCGGCCTTGCGTTTGCGGGCGAAGCGCCGCGCGCGTTTTATCTCAAGGAGCCGCCCAAGCGGCGCGACGAGCCGATCCTCAACGGCTACATGATCTTTCAGATCGTCTGGCAGGGGCTTGCCACGGTGGGCGTGTGCCTTTCCATGCTGGTCATTCCCGCCGTCACGGGGCGCTTTCGTGCCGCGCCGGATGATATTTATCTGCTGACCGCCTTTTTCGCACTATTTATTTTCATGTCGGTCTGCAATTGCTTCGGCGCGCGCACCGATCGCTTGCGCCTGTTTGCGGGCATTGGCAAAAACCCCGGGTTTATCGGCATCATGCTGGCTGTTACCATCATTCAGATCGCGTTCGTTTATCTTGGCGGCAGCGTGCTGCGCACAGCCCCTCTGACACCTGCCGAGCTGGGATTTACCTTTTCGCTTGCCTTGCTTGCAGTCCCCACCGAGCTTTTACGCAAGATCGTGTGGCGACTTTGCGGAAAAAAGAGCGGGTACTAAAGAAATGCAGAATGCAGAATGAAGTGAAGAGTGAAGAGCGCAGAATGAGCGAAATATGCATAAAAATAAGAAAAGCCGCCTTTTGGCGGCTTTTCTACCATAATTCTGCATTCTGCATTCTGCATTCTGCATTGCGCGCTGCGGGTAGCATTGCGCGAAGCGCTACGCGCCAAGCTGCGAGATCCGCATGACCGCGCAGGACATATCGTCCACGCTGCCCGATTCGCGGGCGTGCAGGAGAATGGTCTCCTTGAGCAGCGCTGGCTCGGTGGGGGGCGCGTTGCCAAGCAACGAGAGTAGCCACGGGCAATCCTCGTTGCCACCCGTGACGCCGTCGCTGACCATGACGATCACGTCGCCGTCCGAGAGCTCAAAGGGAATGATCTGCGCCTGTACCGTATGCATAATGCCGATGGGCGGTGTGTGTGCCTTGATCTTGAGCAGCTGCTTGCCGCGAATGACAAAGGCGGGAACCGCACCGCTCTTGATAAAGTGCGCCGTGCCCGAGAGCAGATCAATGCGTACCATATCCACGCCCACCGAGCACTCGGCGTCGGGTGAATCGGAGTGAGAACGTAGGTAATTGTTGAGCATGCGCAAAGAGATCTCGGGGCTGTTACCTGCGTACAGCATCTTTTCAAGGAACACCGTGCAGATCTCTGCCGAAAAGGCGGCTTGCCTGCCGCTACCCATGCCATCGGTCAGAATGCCGTAGAAATAAGAGCTTTTGCCCGCAAAGCAGGAAAGCGCGTCACCCGAGGGAGCATCGGGGTCGAGCACGACCTCGGCAGGGGCGGGGATTACGCCCGTGGCGTGGCTGACCGTAAAGCGGTCGCGTGCGCAAAGCATCATGACCGTGCTGTCCTTGGAGATCTCAAACACGGGATCGCCAAGCGGCGTGCCGCAGATGTTTTCAATCGCCTCGCGAAGCGCGTCCGGCGTGGTACGGCCTGCACCGAATCCCACTCCACGCGCGCAGATGCGCTTGGCGCGCACGCCGTTGACCACAATGCTGCCCACCGCAATGCCTTGGTCGCAAAGGTAGCGGAAAATGCGCTCACCGGTTTCGGCATCGGCGCGGAATTCCTCGTTGTCCTCCTTGAGCGCGTCGGTCAAAAGATCGGCAATCGCGCAGTAGTCGGCTGCAAAGATGTGCGTTTTTTCGCTGCGCAAAAGCGATGCGGTCATGTCGGCGCATTGCTCGTTGGCGCTTGCCACAATCCGCTCTGTGCGCGGACAAGCCGAAAGCAAAGCCTCGGGCAAGCAAGCGGCGTCTGCTTTGCCGGAAAGGTGCAAAGCAGAGGTCAGCTTGCCAATGCCCTGCAGCGTGGTGCTGTATTCCGAGCCCCAGCAAACCTCACGCCGCGGGCAATCCATGCAGGCGCTCTCAAAGGCCCCGTCGCAAATGCGGCGCAGATCCAGAATTGCGGGACGGCGCAGCTTGTCCGAGAGCTGATAAAAGGTCTCGGAAAGGCTGGTAAAGGCCTGCGCCATGCTCTCTGTGCGCTCGCTTGCGCTCAGATTGCGGTTTTCCTGTGTGATCAGCCGTGCAAATTCGCTCTCACCTGCAAAATCGCAGCCCTCTGTGTCGTATTCCGCAGCGTCAGCTGCAGGCAAGAGCCATTTGTCGGCCGCGAACAGCAAAGCGCCGCTGACCAGTATCGTGGGCAAGGCCGAGGCAAAGCCCCAAAAGCCGCCAAGCAAGGCAGTCCAGCCCGAGGCAAACGCCAGCGCGGCGGCAAGTGCTAAGCGATCCGAGAGCTGCGAGCAAAGAGCCCACAGCACAAGGCCTACGATAAAGATGGGTGAATTGATCGGATCAAACGCAATGCCGCAGCCCACGGCGCACAGCATGGCAGCCACAAAGCCGCGCCGCTTGAGCGCCCAAAAAATGGCAAGAGAGGCAAGCACGGCCGAGATCAGAATGCCGAAAAAGGAAAAGATACGGGCAGCGTAAACTACACCCATGCAAACCGCTGTCAAGGCTACGTAGCCGGAAAGGCGGTGCTGCTTTTCGGGATTGAATAAGGGGAGGATCAGCCATACGCCCAACGGCACGACGCCAAGCAAAAACAGCGTGCCGAACAGATCGTAGTATTGAAAGCCGCCCAGCACAATGGCAAAGCCGCCCGCGATCAGCGCGCCGATGGCACCCGTCATCATGCGCAAGACGGGCGCTTCGCCAAAAAGCTGTGGCTTTTGCAGATTCGGCTCGGCTTCGGGTGTCGGTGCGACTTGTGCCGCACCGAAAAATCCTCCGTCCTCGATTTGCAACAAAGCTTTGCTGAATTTGTCGTTTGGCAAAGGGGGCAGCTCGCGCAGATTGGCTCGGCCGCTGCCTACCAGCAGCGTCACGGCAACGCGCAAAACGAGAATGCCGATGTAGGCGCAAAGATAGCCCCACGGCGCGTCGGTAAAGGGCAGGGAGGCGCAAAGGCCCACGAATATGTAAGGAATGCCCACGCTGCCGGCACAAAGCAGCGTAAGTCCTGCGGGGTAGGTGCCGAAAAACGCCCCCAAAAGCCCCAAAAGCCAGGAGAGCAGCATGATCCCACCGCCGCGCACAATGCAAAAAAAGATGCGGCGTCGCCGCGCGGCCGAGGCGGTTTGCAGGCGGATTTTGGTCTTGCCGAAGGCTTGTCCCGTGTCGGTGGGGATGAATTCTGTGTTTTGTTGCATGTATATAGCTCCTTTGCAGGTGTTTTTGCATTTATTATAGCGGAAAAGCACGCAGCATTTTGTCGGTACGGTGTATGCAAAATCGCATCGGTCAAGGACGGATTTGGGAGTATGAAAGGGAAAAGGGGAGAGCCGTGCCGCCGCGCAGGTCGCACGTGGACGAATTCGGTCGGGAAAGCGCATAATTTTGTGCACGATTTATGCAAAAAAAGGTTTACAAAAAAGAACAAATGTGCTATAATGAGAGCAACTTGTAAAAGGAGGTGGCACGCGTGCAAGAGAGAACCGTATGCTTTACGGGGCACAGACAGATCAACCCCGGGCACATGATGGCATTGCCCGCGCTGCTTAAGGCAGAGATTGCAAAGCAGGCCGAGGCAGGCGCCGTGCATTTTCGCGCAGGCGGAGCCATCGGATTTGATACTCTGGCCGCGCTTTGCGTGCTGGAGCAGAAAAAGCTGTACCCACAGATCAAGCTGGATCTGATCCTGCCTTGCCGCGACCAGGATGCCGCGTGGAGCGAGCAGGATCGCCACGCTTACGCCTTCGTGCTCTCCCGTGCGGACAGCGTGACCTATGTGCGCGACCGCTATGCAGAGGGCTGCATGCTGCAGCGCGATCGCAAGCTGGTGGAGGGGAGCGACGTTTGCATCGCCTTTTTGACCAAAAACACCGGCGGCACCGCCTACACCGCTGCCTATGCACTCAAAAGCGGCCTTGAGTTTGTCAATCTGTTTGACGTGATGATGTGAATTTGGGAATTCTCCAAAAAATGTCTTGACAAATAATATCGGTCGTGATATAATGATACGGTCGATTTCGGGGTGTGGCACAGTTTGGTAGTGCGCATGGTTCGGGTCCATGAGGCCGCTGGTTCGAATCCAGTCACTCCGACCATAAAAAACCGACAAGTTTGAGTCTTGTCGGTTTTTTTACTTGATCTACACATACGGATGG
>JAZNYL010000122.1:0-47067 GCA_045594445.1 Eubacteriales bacterium | reverse complement strand
GGGAGGGTTTGTGGGCCTAAAATAAAGACCGGGCGGGGATTGCGGTAGTCTTTGACTTTTGTTATTCGTTTGTCTCGGAATCCGTTTCCGGTTCTTCGGGAGTTACAACAGGATCGATCATGTGCTTTTTGATCACCGGATACGCACAGTAGACAGAAATGAATCCGATCAAGGAAAACATAATAAACGCAGGAATAAACATCAGTACGCCAAAATTATACTGGATACCAACGATGGACAATGCAGCCCAGAGCGCCAGCCCAAGCACAATTCCAAGGGCAGCCATCAGATTGCGCTTGATGCCAAGTGCTGTGAAAATCAAGGCATTCTTGAGCATTTTATAAAGGGAAATGTTGAACGTGATCATCATCAAATACATATACATACGCATAAACAGATAAACAATGATCAAGGCCGTAATGATAAAGAACATCAGATAAGACCAATAATCAGAGCGAGCGCTCCAGGTATACATGAAGTCAATGATCAGAACGATAATGACGCCTGCATCCAGCAAGCCAAGAATCAGGCCTTGCTTGAAATTCTTTTTGATTGCATAGAAATAATCCGAGAACATGAAAACACCGTCACCGCGTACAAGGCCACGCAAAATGTACGTAACGCCTGTATTCTGCCATCCCCACGTTACGACGAGAATGCCAAGCAGTACGTAAGGCAGCCACGTTGCATAGGAATTATACGTTATAAAATTGATCTGCGGCAATGCGGTAAGCAGTTTGGTAAGCAATTCAGAGCCACCGGCACCTGTCAGCTGTGCGCCCATCAATGCGGAAAATGCGGGACTGCCAGGTGTTGGCATCTGAGGGCCGTTAAAGAAAATATAAATCGCAATCACGATTGGAAGTACCATCGGAAACATCATCAGGTTAAGCGTGAGCAAATTGGAGAATTTACGTGTGACAAGCTTGAAGAAATACTTGAGATTGGGTGTGGTATCTTCGCCCGGCTCAACGCCTTTGCCGTCGCGATTCATATTAAAAATATTCGGTAGGGTAAATTTTTTCTTTTCCAAAGCAATTTATTCCTTTTATATATATGATTTTGTATAATTATTCCTTGGGAGTATTCTGATGAAGTACCTCGAAGGCAATGACTGTTGTAGCGGATGCCGCTGAGAGTGATCCGTTGAATTGTCGACCATAATCAATGCGTACCACCTGATCGGCGTGATCAAGAATAGCACGCGAAATCCCGCGTTTTTCGCCTCCGACAACCAGCAGCAAAGGCTTTTTCAGATCCGCTTGGTAAATACTGACCGAATCGCGGATGCCTGCACATACGATGCGATATCCCTCATGGATAAAGGCGTTTACGGTAGCTTCTGCGTCAAATACGCGAATGTCCAACAGCTCCGAAGCACCTGCCGAGGATTTGGCAACGATACCTGCAGCGCAAAGTCTGTTTTGAGGTGGCATCACAATGCCGTCAACGCCGGCAGCGTACAAGGATCGTAGTGTAAAGCCCAGGTTATACGGATCCTCAATGCCGTCGGGTAAAACCCAAAATCCGTTTGATGGGATGCTTGAGCAGTCCGCATAAGTACGATCGCCGCATAAAGCGATAATACCACCGTGCGTTGTACCGAGTGTGATCGCGTCTATGTCAGCCGACTGTACGTAATGAATCGTAAATTCGTGTGCTGCGGACATCGCCTTAAGAAAACCGATTTCACGGTACTTTGTGCGTTTTTTGGAATCGTCGATCAATACAGCATGAATCGGCCGTGTATTGATACCGGATTGCCGTCCATGGATCAAAGCAGATATGGAAGTCATGCCTTCAAGCACGCAGCTATAGCAGATATCATGATAAGAATTCATAAAATCAACTCCGTGATAATATCATAAGTGAAATGGATTGCGCATACATTGAATCAGAAAACGTTTGTGAGGTATCTGTCATGATGTACATATCTTCAGAAAAAGAAAGATGCGTTTTGCTGGCCAATTATCTGATCGAGAATCAAGCAACGGTCAGAGCCGCTGCAGTCAGATTCGGCATCAGCAAAAGTACTGTGCACAAGGACGTTACGCAGGTGCTGCCGCGCGTAAACAGATCCTTATATCTGCACGTAAAGCAAGTGCTTGAAAAAAACAAGCAAGAAAGGCATTTACGCGGTGGATTGGCAACGAGGCAAAAATACCTGTCTTGTCACTCCGAAAACGGGTAAAATCGTCGGGGGAGTGCCCGAGAGGGCTTGAAAAAGGCCTTTTCAGTTCCCTATATTATACAAAACTTTGATTTTGTATAATTACATATCAGGTTAAAAACGATCCCCTGCCTCGGACTATGCCTCTCTTAACTTATTTATTATAGCATATTACCACAATGATTACAAGTAAACAAAACAAATTTTACCGATATCTCGCGAAAAATTTACACAACCTTTTTTTATCATCCCCCGCAAAGACAACCTAACTAAAAATGATCATCTAAAACTGTGTATTATCCCGATTTTCCAAATTACTCTTTACATCGTGCACGAAAATATGCTATAATAAAGAAAACCGGTTGATTTTACCGGTAAGGAGGAAATTATTATGGCTATTAAAATGCGTGTACTTTGCACCCCCGGCAAAAAGAAACTGGTTTCTATGACACAAATGATCAAGCAGGAATTTGATCTCAATATCAACGCTGCAGACGTGATCCCGCCCGCATATTCCTGCGACAAGGAGCGTCTGGTTGTGCTTGCTATTACCTGCAAGGGCTCTCTGAAGGATGACGTCAGACTGTTTATCGGTGAGCTCAATAAAAACCGTGCTGCTAACGTGGCGCTCATGATCGACGGCAACGCAGACGGCGACGCTTACGTTCGTTCTTTGCTGGCTACCGCAGGCACTAACGTATATCCCGAAACCCTGTATATCAACGGTGGTAATCTCTTCAATTCCAAGATCACCGATCAGGAAAAAGCGGATATTCTTGCATGGGTCAAGAAATGCATTGAATCTCTCTGATCATAAAAAAAGAGGCGCAAGCCTCTTTTTTATTTTAAGTAATTTGCAAGATCTTGAAAGCTTCCGTGCGGATATTGTGAAACGTCCTCGTTCTTTGGATTGATCAGATTGCGAACGATCAGAAATACGTCGCATCCGAGCTGCTTTGCAATCATATCCTCGGCTACGTTATTGCCGACCATCAGACATTTTGCGGGATCAAACCCGGTTCTTTCAAATACCTCGTGATAATACATCAGATTGGGCTTACAGTAGTGATAATTCTCGTACGTGGATATTTCTGCGAAGTCTTTAGGATCAAGTCCCGCCCATCTGAGGCGGACGTGCGTTGCAACAGTCGGAAAGAACGGGTTGGTCGCTACCACGATCGGAACTTGTGTTTGCTTGATCATATCAACCACGGCCCAAGCATCCGGATCGTATCCGCAGGAAGGACGAACCTGACTGTCAAACGATGTTGCATAAAAGCGTTCAATATCATCTATATCAACCAAAATGCCGCTTTTTTCATAGAACCGACGGTAAAAACGGATAAACGCTTCACGATTCGTGCAGTTGCCGTCATTCCCGATGACGTATTGCAGACTTCCCTGCAACACTTCCCCTACCACTTGACCGGAAACGTCACCGCGGGATGTCAGATATTTGACCAAAGCACCGTAAAAATACTTGACAAACGTCTGCTCGTGCATGGGCAGCAGAGTGCCGTCCAAATCAAATAATATGGCTTGATAACGCATGGATTTCCCTCGTCAATGGCTGAAATGATACGGAAACAGCGTGTTTTCAATCAGCAGCTTACCGTTTCTGTCCGTGATAACAATGTAATTTGCGGCATTCTTATCGCTGCCGATGTCGCTGCGGAAGGTGCCGTTATTCTTATGGATGGAATACTGCAGAACGAACTCATATTGCGTATATTCGCCCAGCTCATCGCTGACGCGGCGCTGGCCCATGTTGGTGATCTTGATATCATACAGCTGCGTCATGGTAAAGCCGGGGTCGGGTTCAATTTCCTTATGCTCAAAATAATAATCGCTGAAGCATGCGTTGTACTTATCAACGTCACCCGCAATAATCGCTTCAACCAGCTCGTAAAGCAGCGTAACACCCATAGCCTGTTTTCCGCAATTCTCCTCATCCAGCACCAGGACGGATCCGTACTGATCCGAGGAGGCATAGTAATAGACGTTTCTGTCAAGTCCCAGATATTCCTCGTCCTGCATGATGTCGTATTCATAATCAATGGGGTAAAAGATATTGGTAAAGTTATTTCCCTGATACTCTTTCCCTACTCCGTCGTCCAGAATCTCCTCGATCCAGGGGAAATATCCGATCAACGTTTCCGTTATCGCATCGGAAAGAAATGCGGTAAATACAAAATAGATCAAAACGAACGCCACCATCACGCAAAACGTAATGATAATGATTCTTTTGAGCTTTTTGGTTTGCTCTCTGGCGCTTCTCGGTATCTGATTCTGCTGTTCGTGCATACAGAAATCTCCTTGTGATATGTAATACAGTCATTATATCACATTTTTTGCCCGAAAACAAGGTTGCATGACTTGAAAGGTATGAATGACTTGCAAATTTTTTTGGAATGTTTGCTTCAAATGTGTTGTATATTGGAGAGAAATATGATATAATAATATGAATATTTTTATCCCGGAGCTAATTATGAAATATTTTGTTTTAATACCGGACGGCATGGCTGACGTGCGCGTAGAGCAGTTGGAGGATATGACCCCCATGCAAAGAGCATACAAGCCCTGCATGGATACGCTTGCAAAGGAGGCCCTGGTCGGAACCGTATCAAACGTTCCTGCAGGCATGGTACCCGAAAGCGACACTGCCAATATGTCCATTCTTTCTTTTGATCCCAAGGTTTACTCCAAGGGCAGATCTCCTCTGGAGGCTGTCAGCATGGGAATCGAGATGCAGCCTGATGAGACGGCTTTCCGCTGCAACCTCGTCACGCTTTCCGAGGATGATGAGGAATACGATCAAAAGATCATGATCGACCATAGTGCTGACGAAATCACTACCGAAGAGGCTGATCAGCTGATCAAAGCTCTGCAGGAACATTTCGGTAATGAAGAAAGAACTCTCTATACAGGCGTCAGCTACCGTCACTGTTTGATCTGGAAAAACAAGCCTGACAACTATCCCTTTATGCGTCCGCACGACATTCTCGGCAAATGCATCAAGGAATATCTGCCTATATCCGAAGGCGGTGAGGAGTACTATGCTTTTATGAAGGAAAGCTATCAAGTCCTCAAGGATCATCCCGTCAATCAGGCCAGACGCGCACGCGGACTCAGACCTGCAAACTCGGCATGGCTCTGGAGCCCCGGAAAAAAGCCCTCACTTCCCTCTTTTACAGATAAATGGGGAATCAGCGGTGCCGTGATCTCTGCTGTGGATCTGATCAAGGGCATCGGCTTATGCGCCAAGATGCAATCCATAGACGTGCCCGGTGCTACCGGTAACGTGCACACCAATTACGAAGGTAAGGCGCAAGCTGCCATTGACGCGTTCAGATCCGGTGTCGACTTTGTCTACGTTCACGTAGAAGCGCCCGACGAATGCGGTCACCGCGGCGAAATTGAGAACAAGGTATTGTCCATTGAGTTGATCGACCAAAAAATTCTCAAGCCGCTCAAGGAGTATCTTTCCGAATGCGGAGATGACTATAAGATTATGGTGCTGCCGGATCATCCCACGCCATTAGAAATCCGCACGCACGCACCCGATCCGGTACCTTTCTTGATTTACGATTCGCGCAAAGAGTACCGAGGCGTTGATTGCTTTGACGAGTATTCCGTCAAGCAGACCGAGCTGCACGTAGAGCACGGACACGATTTACTGGACCTTGTCATTGAAAAGCAAGAGCCTGCTGCCGAATCACAGAACCCCGATCACCCCGAACAAAAGAAAAAATCCGGCTTCCCTTCCGCATTTTTTGATTATCTGGAGATATTCGCTGTTTCCATTGCGGCAGTCCTTCTGATCTTTACCTTCTGTGCGCGTCTTTGCCGCGTGGACGGTGAATCCATGAAAAATACGTTTGAGGATGGACAGCTTCTGATCATCAGCGATTTGTTCTATTCACCCGAAAACGGTGACGTGATCGTATTCCACCAGACCGAAGGCTTCCAAAAGCCTCTGGTAAAGCGCGTCATCGCTACCGGCGGACAGACGGTTGAACTCAATTTTGCTCAGAAATCTATTGTTATCACGGACACAAAGACAGGAGAGCGAGTGGATTACAGCGACGAGTTTGCCGTATATTATAACGAGTCCAAAACGGATTTCGGCGATCAGTACACCTGGAATGACAATCTCAACGAGCAGAAGGTTGACGCCGTTTTCGATAAAGCAACCGGCACTTACGTCTTTGAGGTACCCGAGGGGAAATTGTTCGTGATGGGAGATAACCGAAATTATTCGGGCGACAGCAGAATGTTGGGATTCATTGACGAGCGTACGGTGCTCGGTAAAGCGATTATTCGCATAAATCCTTTTACTATTTACATGGATTGATCCGAAAGGAAAGAAAAATGCCCTCACAGGTAATTCAATGGTTTCCGGGGCACATGGCCAAAACGCGCCGTCTGATCTCTGAAAACCTGAAAAACGTAGATATCATTATAGAAATTCTGGATGCAAGAATCCCGTATTCCTCCAGAAATCCCGAAATCGGAAAGCTGATCGGCACAAAGCCTACATTGCTTTTGCTCAACAAGGCTTCTCTGGCCGATCCCGCAGCAAGTAAGTATTGGGTTCAGCATTACACCAACGATCACACAGTCTGCATTCTGACCGACTGTATCGGAGGCGAAGGCATCAGACAGCTCAGTCCCGCCATCCACGATATCCTGATTGAAAAGGTTGAAAGATACAGAAATAAGGGCATGGAAGGCAGAAAGCTGCGTGCTATGGTACTTGGCGTACCGAACGTGGGAAAATCCTCGTTGATCAACAAGCTTTGCGGCAACAAGAAAGCCAAGGTGGAAAACCGCCCCGGCGTTACGGTTGACAAGCAATGGGTAGCCACCAATATCGGCATTGATCTTTTGGATATGCCGGGCATCCTTTGGCCTAAATTTGAAGAAAGATCGGTCGGCGAGAATCTGGCAATCACGGGAGCGATCAAGGACGATATTCTGGATATTGAAGAGATCGCCATGATTCTTTGCGGCAGATTGCGCACTATGTACCCTTCCCTGCTTTGCGAGCGCTACAAGCTGGGAGATATCTCTCAATACGAGGAGTTGAGCGACTACGATCTGATGTTAGCCATCGGAAAAAAGCGAGGCTTTTTGATTTCCGGCGGAGAGGTACATTCCGAAAGAACAGCCAATATGCTGCTGGATGAATACCGCGCAGGAAAAATCGGTCGCGTAACGCTGGATGCCATTCCCGAGCATAAGGAGTAAACACATGCTGGACTACCAACTGGAACATGAACTATATCAAGCAGGCTACAAACAGGTTTGCGGCGTGGATGAGGCAGGCAGAGGCCCTTTGTGCGGCCCGGTCGTGGCAGCAGCGTGTATATTGCCGTGCGGTCTGGCAATTCCCGGACTTAACGACTCTAAAAAGCTTACGGAGAAAAAGCGAGAGCTTTTATTCGATCAAATCAAAGCCGAAGCCATCTCATACAGCATCGCATGCGCAAGCGTCGAGGAGATTGACCGACTAAATATTCTGGAAGCTACTCTGCTGGCTATGCGCCGAGCAATCGACGGGCTGGACGTCAAAGCAGATTTCGCCTTGATAGACGGAAACGTTTCCCGTGACTTTCAGATTGATGCTAAGGCAGTCATCTCGGGAGACGCAACCTCGCCCTCTATCGCAGCAGCATCCATTTTGGCAAAGGTGACGCGTGACCGCTTATGCATTGAATTGGATCAGGCTTATCCGCAATACGGTATAGCCAAGCATAAGGGATACGGTACCAAGGTTCACATGCAGGCACTTCGCGAATTCGGCCCATCCCCCATACACAGAAAGCAGTTCATCCGCTTTTTGGACAAAGAAAAGAAATGAATAAGGCTCAGGTTGGAAAACGCGGTGAGCAGGTGGCTGCCGGGTATCTCAGAAAGCACGGATACGATATCTTGGAACGCAATATTCACATATCGCATCAGGAAATCGACATCATAGCAATCAACAAAGAGTGCATTGCATTCGTTGAGGTAAAAACGCGTATACTGGATCCTTCAAAAAGCGATCTTTATTCCGCTCCTGCAGCAGCTGTCACGGAAAGCAAGCAAAGATTCCTCTTAAAGGCGGCTTCAAAATATCTGGCTGATCATAGGTATGACCTTCAGCCGCGCATGGACGTCATAGAGGTCTATCTTGCACAAGAGCATCAGCTCTCACCCGTGTCAAGGATATGGGAAAAGCTAACCGCGCTGTTCGGTACACCGCACAGAAAAGTTCTGAACGTCAATCACATAGAAAATGCCTTTGGCTTGAACGGATACAGACCGTAAGCCCGAAAGGAGCGTACTTATTATGAAATTATCCTTATTCGATACCCATTGCGATACAGCCTACGAGCTGTTCCACAGAAATGAAGCTCTTCAAGATAACACATGCCATATTTCCCTTCACAATGCAAAGGAATATGAGAAATACGTGCAATTGTTTGCAATATGGTCGAATCGCAGAAAAGACGACGAAACCTGTTGGCAGGAATTTCTGGCAGTTGCCGAAAACTTTGACCGACTGATTGCCAAAGAAAACGGTGCGATTGCGCGCGTCAGAAATCATCGGGATCTGCAACAAGCGCTGCAAAACAATCAGCGTGCTGCCGTTCTGGCAGTTGAGGATGCCAGATTGCTGGCAGGAGACATTGACCGTCTGCAAACGCTTTACGATATGGGCGTGCGCTGCATGACGCTTTTGTGGGGCGGCGAAACTTGCATCGGCGGCTCTCACGACACGCAATCCGGCCTGACCGATTTTGGCAAGCTTGTCACAAAGCGTTGCTTTGAGCTTGGCATCGTTCCCGATATTTCTCACGCCTCCGAGCAAAGCACCGACGACGTCATTGAAATCGCTCAAGCATACAATAAGCCTTTTATCACAACGCATTCCAATTCCTATTCCGCATACGCTCACACGAGAAATCTGCGTGACCGTCATCTTAAAGCATTGATGGAGCTTGGCGGTACGGTTGGCGTGAGCATGTGCTGCATCCATTTGCGTGACTGCTCTCAAAAGAACGCAGCGATTGAAGATGTTGTCCGCCATATTGATCGCTATATGGAGCTTGGCGCACAGGATCACCTTTGCTTCGGATGCGATTTTGACGGAACCGATCTTCCCCAAGGCATTTCGAACGTAGGCGACCTCTATGCCGTCGCCGAGGCACTTTCGGCACGCGGATACAGCCAAGAACTTCTTGATAAGATTTTCTGGCAAAATGCATATCAATTTTTCCAAAAGCAACTCTTATAACCCATCGGAGACCAGATTATGAAATACCAAAGCACAAGAGATTCCAAACAAGAAAAGTTTACCTCCGCACAAGTCATCCGCAAGGGCCTAGCCGACGACGGCGGACTGTTCGTGCCTGAATCCATTCCTACGCTGACGCAGGACGAAATCCGCACCCTTTGCGGCATGGAATATGCGCAAAGAGCTGCATACGTCTTGGGTAAGTTTTTGACCGACTATACGCAAGACGAGCTGTTGGAGGATTGCAGCAAGGCGTACAATCCCGATTCCTTTGTCGGCGGTGCTGCACCGCTTGCAAAAATTGGCAATCGTGTGTATACGCAGGAGCTCTGGCACGGTCCCACTGCTGCTTTCAAGGACATGGCTCTGCAGATCATGCCCCGCCTGCTCTCACGTGCACTGAAAAAGACGGGCGAGCAACGCAAAGCACTGATTCTCGTTGCCACCTCGGGTGACACAGGTAAGGCTGCACTTGAGGGCTATCGCGACGTGGATCAGGTATGCATTTCAGTATTCTATCCCGTCAACGGCGTCAGCAAGATCCAAAAGATGCAAATGGTTACACAGCAGGGCGAAAACGTCAACGTCTGCGCGATCCACGGCAACTTTGACGATGCGCAAACCGGCGTCAAGAAGATCTTTGCCGATCAGCAGGCTGCCGCGCAATTGGAAGAAAAGGGCTTCTTCCTGTCCAGCGCCAACTCGATCAACTGGGGCAGACTTGCTCCTCAGATCGTTTACTATGTATCTGCCTATTGCGATCTGTTGAATCAGGGTGCAATCTCCATGGGTGACGCCATCAACGTTTGTGTTCCTACCGGAAACTTTGGCAACATCTTTGCCGCATATCTTGCAAAGCTGATGGGATTGCCGATCAACAAGCTGATTTGTGCTTCCAATAAGAATAATATTCTGACAGACTTCCTTAACACCGGAACGTACGACCGCAACCGCATGTTCCATCTGACCATGTCGCCCTCGATGGACATTCTGATCTCCAGCAATCTGGAAAGACTGCTCTATTTTGCAGCGGGTCCCGAGCAAACCAAGGAATATATGCAGTCACTGAGCGCAAACGGTGCATATACTGTCAGCAATGCGGTCAAGCAAAAAATTGACGAGAATTTCGTCGGATTCTATACAGACGAGCAGCAAACCGCGCAAACGATTCGCAAATATCAGTCCGAAGGTTATCTGATGGATACCCATACGGCTGTTGCCGTTTATTGCGCCGAGCAGTATTTGCAAAGCAGCAAGGACGATCAGATTCCCATGGTCATTGCATCCACCGCAAGCCCTTATAAGTTTGCTGCAGACGTATATACCTCTCTTGGCAAGCAGGCACCCGAGGATGCTCTGCAATCGCAGCAGCTTCTCTCGGATTACACCGGTACGCAGATTCCCTATCCGTTGCAAGGACTTGGTGAGCGCACGGTCAGATTTACAAAAACCGTTCATGCAAATGAGCTGCTGGACGAGGTGCTTCGCTTCGCGGATACGCAATAAAATCAAAAGTGCGGACATCGGGCAAGCCGATGTCCGCAGCAGAGTCAGGCTTTGTTCTGATTCTGCTTGAAGGTAGAACAGATTGTGTCGGTTGAAGAAGTGGCGTGAGAAGGGCCGATTGCGATCTGGTTGGCTGTGCAATAGCAGTCGCCGTCGTGATATACGCAATTCATAACGTCGCACTTAACGTCCTTGATGTGCTTTTCGCATCCGCATCCGCGTTTGTTATCCATATTCGTATCTCCTTTTGTCAATCTGACAATAGTAGTATGCCTTGTATTCTGTTTTTTATTCAACAAGAAAGGAGGACCTCATGGCAATTTATGCCATTGCGGATCTACATTTATCCACCAACGACAACACCAATAAATCCATGGAGGTTTTCGGCTCTCGTTGGAACAATTACGTAGAAAAGCTGGAATACCATTGGAGAAATACGGTCAGCGAAAGCGATACCGTTGTCATTCCGGGCGATATTTCCTGGGCATTATCCTTGGAAGAAGCAAAACAGGATCTCTGCTTTTTGAATTCTCTCCCCGGAAAAAAGCTGATTGCTAAGGGCAACCACGATTTTTGGTGGTCAACCGCTACCAAAATTCACGCATTCTTCAAAGAGAACGACATTGATTCGGTTTTTCTGCTTCATAACAATGCCTATAAAGTAGACGGTAAAATTATTTGCGGAACGCGCGGATGGTTTACCGATGACAGCCAGCAGTTGACCGTCTCGCAGACAGATTACGCAAAAATCGTCAACAGAGAGGTCATCCGACTGGAAATCAGCTTAAAGCAAGGCGTTGCGCTGATGGAGCAGGAAAACCCGGAGGAGCTGCTGGTGTTTTTACACTTTCCTCCCGTCTGGGGCAATTTTATCTGTCCTGAAATCATTGACGTGTTGCGCAGATACGGTATTCGCAACTGCTATTTCGGCCATATCCACGGAGGATACCATCTGCCAAGCGTTCTCTACTATGAGGATATCCGCTTTGTCAGAATCTCTGCGGATCACCTTTCCTTTGTTCCCTACCCCATAAAATAACATATTTTGCAAAGCAAAATCCCGTTTTCTATTGACAAAAGGCGCGGAATTGTGTAAAATATATAGGTTGGAAAAAAATAAAAAATAAATAAATCAAATTTTTGGAGGATCACAAAATGAATCTCGTAAAATCTGAAAAGAACGAACACAGCATGCATTATCTGGAATTCGCTATTGACAAGGCTACCTTTGATGCTGCTGTCGATAAGGTTTACCGCAAGCAGGTAAAGAACATCAACGTACCCGGCTTCCGCAAGGGTAAGGCTCCCAAGTCCGTCATTGAAAAGATGTACGGCCAGGGCGTATTCTTTGAGGATGCGATCAACGATCTGATTCCCGAGAACTACGAGGCTGCTGTTAAGGAAGCAGGCATCACTGTTGTTGGCCAGCCTGAGATCGATATCGTTTCCCTTGATGAGAACGGTCTCGTTCTCTCTGCAAAGGTACCCGTAAAGCCTGTTATGACCATTGACGGCTACAAGGGCATTGAAGCTGTCAAGAATATCGTAGAAGTCACCGACGAGCAGGTTGACCGCGAGCTGGAAATGATCCGCGAGAGAAACTCCCGTGAGATTGAGATCACCGATGAGGCTGCTCAGATGGGCGACATCGTTAAGATTGACTTTGACGGCTCGGTTGACGGCGTTGCATTTGACGGCGGCAAGGGCACCGACTATTCTCTCAAGCTCGGCTCCGGCTCCTTCATCCCCGGCTTTGAGGAGCAGATCGCAGGCCACGTAATCGGCGAAGAGTTTGACGTAAACGTTACCTTCCCCGAGGATTATCATGCAGCAGAGCTTGCAGGCAAGGCTTCCGTATTCAAGACCAAGATCAACGCCATCTCTCGCATTGAGCTGCCCGAGCTGGATGATGAATTTGCTAAGGACGCTTCCGAATTTGACACTCTGGATGAATTAAAGGCTGATATGAAGGCAAAAATTCAGGAGAGAATGGAAAAGCAGGCCGAAAACGAATTCGAAGAAAAGCTGATCGAGGCTCTGATTGAAAAGCTGGAGGGTGAGATTCCCGAGGCTATGTTCGTCAACGAGACCGAGAACTTTGTTCGCGATTTTGACAACAGACTCCGCAGCCAGGGTATGGACATGAACATGTACTTCAAGTACACCGGTCTGACCATTGAGGCTCTGCGTGAACAGATGAGACCTCAGGCGGAGCGCCAGGTAAAGGCAAGACTTGCTCTTGAAGCAATCGCTGCTGCTGAAGGTCTGGTTGCAACCGAGCAGGAGATCAACGACGAATACCAGAGAATTGCAGATGCTTACCATCTGGATGTTGAGCAGGTTAAGAGCATGCTGGATGACGAATCCATTATCGCTGACATCCTGGTCAAGAAGGCTATGGATATCGTAAAGGAATCTGCTGTTATCAAGGCTGAATAATTTTCACTTCCCCATTATTATTGAAACGAGGTAAAAAAGATGTACTATCCGCAATATCCGAGAGATGCCCTTGTTCCTACCGTTATTGAGCAAACCGGCAGAGGCGAAAGAGCTTACGATATCTTTTCCCGCCTTCTCAATGACCGTATCATTTTCCTGTCTGACGAGGTAAATGACGCAACCGCTTCTCTTGTCGTTGCTCAGATGCTTTTCCTCGAATCTCAGGACCCCGATAAGGATATTTATTTCTACATCAATAGCCCCGGCGGTTCTGTGACTGCAGGTATGGCTATCTATGATACCATGAAATTTATCCGCTGCGACGTTTCCACCATCTGCATCGGCCTTGCTGCAAGCATGGGTGCATTCCTGCTTTCCGCGGGCACTAAGGGTAAGAGAATTGCCCTGCCCCATAGTGAAATCATGATCCACCAGCCCAGCGGCGGAGCGAGAGGTCAGGCAAGTGATATCAAGATCCAGGCAGATCTGATCCTGCGTACGCGCAAGACCTTGAACGAACTGCTTGCTGAGCACACCGGCCAGACTGTTAAGCAGATTGAAAAGGATACCGAAAGAGACCATTTCATGACCGCACAGGAAGCTTTGGCATACGGTATCGTTGACCAGGTCAAAGCCTGCCGCGGCGATATCAAGTGAGGTAAATTGCATGGCCAATACCCATAACGGTTCTCGCAAAGGAGGCAATGGTGACGTTCCCTTTTGCAGCTTTTGCGGCAGACACGAAAGTCAAGTCAATTTTCTGATCTCTTCGCCCACCGGTGCTTATATCTGCGACTTTTGCGTAGAAGCATGCAGCGAATCGATCGAAAGCACCATGTCGCCCTCCATTGATCTTGGAAAGCTTTCTATGTCTACGCTTCCCAAGCCTATGGACATCAAGCGTGCACTTGACGAATACGTAATCGGTCAGGACGATGCAAAAATTGCGCTCTCCGTATCGGTTTACAATCACTATAAGAGAGTGCTTTCCAAGAGCGAAAAGCCCAGAGGCAGAAAAAAGAAGGCGCAGGAGCAGCAGGACGGCGTTGAGCTGCAAAAGAGCAACGTGCTGCTGATCGGTCCTACCGGTGTCGGTAAGACTTATCTTGCGCAAACTCTTGCAAAGACGCTGCAGGTTCCCTTTGCGATTGCAGACGCAACCACTCTGACTGAAGCCGGCTACGTTGGCGAGGATGTTGAGAACATTTTGCTGCGTCTGATTCAAGCAGCAGACTACGACGTAGATCTTGCCGAGCACGGTATCATCTATATCGACGAGATTGATAAGATTTCCAGAAAGAGCGAAAACAGATCCATCACGCGCGACGTTTCGGGCGAGGGTGTACAGCAGGCTTTGCTGAAAATTCTGGAAGGTACGGTTGCAAACGTTCCTCCACAAGGCGGACGCAAGCATCCCAACCAGGAATTTATCAAGATCAACACCGAAAACATTCTGTTTATTTGCGGCGGCGCTTTTGACGGACTGGAAAGCATTATTGAAAAGAGACGCGGAAATCAAGCAATCGGTTTTTGCGCCGACATTCAAAAGAAATCCGAAAGACGCGACAGCGGTATTTACCGCGACGTCACGCCGCACGATATTGTCAAGTATGGCTTGATTCCCGAGCTGATCGGCAGACTTCCCGTGATCGTTTCCTTGAACGATCTGGATAAGGATGCGCTCCTCCGTATCATCAAGGAGCCCAAATCTGCGCTGCTGAAGCAGTACGTCAAGCTCTTTGATATGGATAACGTCAAGCTGACGCTGACTGACGACGCACTTGAAGCGATTGCAGAGCTTGCAATCAAGAGAAATACGGGTGCTCGCGGATTGAGATCTATCATGGAGAGCATTATGATGCGAACCATGTTTGAAATTCCCTCTCGCGACGACGTTGCAGAAGTGATCATTCACCGTAATTGCGTTGAGAGCGGTGCTCTCCCCGAGTTGGTCATTCGTACGGAACAGTTAAGCTCTGGCGACGACACGCAATTGCTTGACAATCCTTCTTAAAGAAAGAATCCGCACCTTAAAGGTGCGGATCTTTTTTATGAGCAGCCGCAGTTCCCTGCGCGGTCTGCTTTGATCTCTCCGCAGTAGCCGGGAGGACAAAATTCAGCCGTCGGGAAAGGCATGTGACGGAAAACGCTGCAAGGATCAGAAGAATCGTTGCTGACGCATTCCTTATCCGGTACGCAATACTCTGTTGCGTGGATCAGATACTGTGCAGGTCTGACCAGACGAATCACCGAAAACAGACCGAACGAAACTGCCAGATATCTGCGATAATCCTCGTCTCTGCCCAGATATTGCCCAAGATCAGGACATACGTCCTCGGGAATATCGCAAGGACAACAGCAGCAATTGCAGCATTCCTCTACGTGCTCAACGACCTTTACGCCAAGCACAATGGGATCCACGACCTCCACAATTGCCTCGGGTGCGTTCTTCTCCCCGCATACGGGCTTGGGAACGGCACAAAATTCATTGCTGCACTTGCCGGATTTGAAAATATTGACGTTGCTTTCGCTGCCATACAGTACAACGCTTTTTTCGAGCACTGCAATGCCCTGGAATTCCTGGGTTCTTCCGTTGATGCAGGCTTCAAAGTTCAATAGGATATAGAAGCGAATCATAACCGTATAAAAGCCTCTGTTGAACTGCACAGGATCAATATTGATATGTGTCCAACGAATTTCGGCGCATTTTACACGAACGTTAGCGGTGTGCTCAATCACTTCCTGACCAAAATCAGTGAGAAAGACACGCACGTTTTCAAAGCAATCACGATCTCTGCAGGAATCCAGAATGCGATTGGTTTCAATACAAACCGTTTCCTTGCAGGTATTGCTTGTAAATCTGCTATCAGACATAGTAACACCTCCTGAAGATCAGAAGCAAACAGCTTCTTCTCTAATATGGTATGCAAGCAACATCTCAAGTGACAGCAAAACACAAAAAATACATTCATACGACAAAACCACCGCCAAAACAAGCAGTGGTTTTTGGATTATTCTTGCACCTTAGGCATTTTTTCATCAAATCTGATCAGAATAAACATCATAATGCAATAGCAAATGCAAGCCAATACTGCATTGAGCAGCAGATAAATGATCTGCATTCCGAAGCCTTCTACGTATTCAAAATTCATCAGCGAGAGAATATCAATATAGATATACTGGAAATAGAAGGTCAGCCAATAAATCAGCGCGGTGGAAAACACGCCGACTTGGATCGGATTCTTGAAGCTGACAAAGCGAGCAAACGGAAACGCTACCGCACGTGCATCCTGCTTTTCCGCGCCCAAAATCGCAGCTTTTGCGTTTTGCTCCTTGCGCAGAGCGTCTTTTTTATCAAGAAGCTTTGTCGTAATCATCGCGATGATGAAAATTCTCAAGCAATCCAAAAGAATAAACAGCACGATATCCTCAAAGAAGCGGATCAATAAATCCTGCGCTGATTCGGGAAGTGTTCCCGGGAAAACGAGCCAACCGATACACAGGATTGCAACGTAATGAAAGACCGTGATGCAGAAATACGCTGCGTAAATCGTTGTTAATTGCTTGAAACCATACAGATAGATTCCATATATGATCACAACAGCAGAGATCGCATAAGCGAAAATATCCACGACCGTGATCGCAATGTCCAAAATTTGAACGACCGGAGAATCCATATATAGCACGTCACTGCCAAGCAGCATGGAGCCCGTCAGCATTCCGATCAGCAAAAGCATCAATCCGCCGTAGCCGATCAGCAATAAGGAGAGTAATTTCTTTTTATATAACATAAAGCGGTTCCCTTTCCATCTGATGTAAACAGTATATCACAATCCATCAAAAAATGCTATGTCTAATTGTAAATTATTTCTTTGATTGTATTGAAATCAAAGCTTTTGTCATAAGATAAAGTATCAAAATTCAAGGAGTCGGATATGCATACGGAATTTGGTATCGGAACGCGCAGGATTGTATTTTTGAATACTGACAAATCCCCGGAAGTAGATATACTGTTTGAAAAGCTACTTTGCAACCTACAAATGAAGCATAATCTCGGTTATCCGGAAGTAAGATCGGCTTATATCAGGAATTGCTACGTTTTTACAAGTGAAATAAATGCCCTGCACCATGCGAGCGATTGTATCAGTTTTGACGCACGGGATTTGGGTGTATACACAAATCTACTCGCCTATAACAAACAAATCGCGGAGCGGATCAGTCATGATACGGGAATATGGATATATGATGGGCATGATGATGGTATCCATATCGGAATCGGGAGAGATCAAAATATTACAGAGACATATCTATTGTTAATAGATTGCTTGTGTGGTATTTAGATAATTTGACGCAGGCGCGGGCTATCAGTGATTGCCCGCGCCTACAGCAACTATTTAGAAAACAAAGCATAAATGATGCGGGGGCTCAGAACCCATATTTGCGGATGTTACGCAGTTTTATTTTCAACTCAACCTCGCAAATGTAACCGTACACCGCGTTGCGGTGCACGGTGGGGTTCTGAGCCGTGTCGGCTGTTGCATAAATGATGCGGGGGCTCAGAACCCGAATTTGCGGATATTACGCAGTTTTATTTTTTAGTCATCCGCGCAAATGTAACCGTACACCGCGTTGCGGTGTACGGTGGGGTTCTGAGCCGTGTCGGCTGCAGCACAAAATGATAGAGGGCATGCAAATGCATGCCCTCTATCATTTTGTGGTGGAGACGAGGGGGCTCGAACCCATGACCTCACGGATGTGAACCGTGCGCTCTGACCAACTGAGCTACGCCTCCGAACGCTTGGTATTATATCACAAATACCCGCGCTTTGCAACCCCTTTTTGAAAACTTTTCAAAATATTTTATTTGGAAAACAGCTCGGGATTGTATCTGTAGATATCCTGTGCATCGATGTCAACGCTTGGGATAATGATAGGCAGAATTCCCGTTGTGGAAGAAATTGTGGACACCGCTGCCCTTGCAAACGGATACAGCTGTTTGAAGGATTCTTTATGCAACAGCTCCTTGTCCTGCTCCTGAGCGATTTCAAAAATCCCCATCATAGTCATTTCAAGAGAAAGTGCGTCCGGATTTTCCTGATCTGTCACACTTATCTTCATTTCACCGCGGCAAGTGTTGTTATTGGCAAACTTTACCTGATACGTATATTTGGTCTGCAGCTTTGACTTTCCCGGTGCCGTTGCATGATTTTGGAACTTCAAATCCGTGATGCGATATGTTTTCAGAATCAAACTGTTCATAAACCCCTCCTTGGTAAGATGAAAAAAGAGGCCGTAGCCTCTTTTTTCATAAAGACATTGCTTATATGAGATTACAGATACTTCTTAATAGTCTCAGAAGCTTCCTCTACAGGCAGAGAAGAAGTCATAACAACGTTCACGTTCATCTTAGAGCTGAGCTCGTCAACAGCCAGAACCATCTTTTCAAACGCAGCGCGATCCTCGTTGCAGATCTTCAGCGCAGAGTCTACAAACAGATCGGAAACGTCATGGTTGCTGGCAAGAATGCCGGCGATAAAGCCGTACAGAGCCTCACCATCGAATACCAAATATTCGTTGGTGTTGATCAGTCTTGCCTGATACTTGATGTCGTATCTCAGTTTTACGCCCTTTTCAATGCAGACTACGTCGCCGTGAGTCTTGGAAAGAGCGTCGTTAACCAGTTCGATCAAAGTCTTTGTTTTTCCGGTGCCTTTAACACCAATCAGCAATTTGAGCATGTATTTAGTCCTCCATTGTTTGCTTTACTACATTATACAGCATAATTTGAAATATTACAAGACCTTTTTGAAAATTTATCCCAATCTTGCCTCAAGTTTTTGCTTCATTTCCTCGTAGCCGGGCTTTCCAAGCAGCGCGAACATGTTTTTCTTGTACGCTTCAACGCCGGGCTGGTCAAACGGATTGACGCCAAGCATATAGCCGGAAATAGCACAAGCAAGCTCAAAGAAATAAATCATATAACCAAGAGAGTAAGCGCTGCGATCTTTGACCTCAATCAGTACGTTGGGCACGCCGCCGTCCACGTGTGCCAGCAAGGTTCCCTGCATAGCAGTCTTTTTGACTACGTTAAGGTCTACGCCGGACAAGAAATTCAAGCCGTCAACGTTTGCGGGATCGTGCGGGATCTCAAAGGTCACATCGCTGGTTTCAATCGAAATAACAGTTTCAAACAGATTGCGCATACCGTCCTGAATATACTGACCAAGCGAATGCAGGTCGGTAGAGAAAATTACGGATGCCGGGAAAATACCCTTCTGATCCTTGCCCTCGCTCTCGCCATACAGCTGCTTCCACCATTCGTTGAACATCTGGGAGTAGGCTTCATAGCCTACGAGAATCTCGGTGGTCTTTCCCTTTCTGTAAAGGATATTTCTGATAGCCGCGTACTTATAGCAATCGTTCTTGCAAATGCAATCGTCGGAATAAGCAAGTCTTGCATCATTCGCACCACTCATCAGAGCGTCCACGTCAATGCCTGCAACGGCGATCGGCAAAAGGCCAACTGCTGTGAGCACGGAAAATCTTCCGCCAACGTCATCCGGAACAACAAAGGTCTGGTATCCCATTTGATCGGAAAACGCCTTCAGCGTGCCTTTTTGACGGTCTGTGGTAACAAAAATGCGCTCCTTTGCACCCTCTGCGCCGTACTTTGCCTCCAGCATATTGCGGAACACGCGGAAAGCAACCGCGGGCTCGGTCGTCGTACCCGATTTAGAGATTACGTTGATGCATACGTCCTTGCCTTCGCAAATACTCAAAAGCTCTGCAATAGATGCAGCGCTGATGTTGCATCCTGCGAAATAAATATCGGGAGTATCCTTTTTCAGATTATTATATAAGGGAGACTTCAAATACTCAATCACTGCACGAGCACCAAGGTAAGAGCCGCCGATACCGATTACGATAAATACGTCGCAGCTGGCCTGAATCTTTTTCGCACACGCCTTGATTGCAGCAAATTCCTGCTTGTCATAATCATCGGGCAGAGTCGTCCAACCAAGGAAATCGTTGCCAAGACCGGTTCTTTCGGTCAACATTTTGTGGGCAGCGCTCACCTGAGGTTGAATTGCAGCGTACTCTTGATCAAGAATAAACCCGTTCAAATAATTATCATTCAGTCTGATAGCCATGATATACCGCCTTTGTCTGTTATTCGCCGTACGGCGTCTGTCCTTATTATACTCTATCCTGCTCTTTTTTTCAAGCCCTGATTCCGTAATTTCACACTAAATCAAAAGAAATTTTGCAATCACTCTGCAAAGGACCTCCCAAAATCCGATCCGCGACACGTCCTGCCCGCACAAAATGCTCACGCACCCAATCTGCTCGCCATCAAGCGTATATGTCACCTTACCCAACTTATCTCCCGAATGAAGCGGAGCTGCAAAGAATTCGCTGTCCAATACGGCCACTTCTTGTACGCGAGAAATCTGATCCTTTGGTAATACGCAGAAAAATCCGGAATACGTAGCATCAACGTAACTGACCGATCCGCCCTTGACCTCAATTCCGTTCAGTTGCCCCGCAGGTCTTGCGAACAGACCGTAGTTAGCAAATCCCCAATCAAAGAGCTGCGTGGCGATCTGATTGCGGATATCTCTGTTCTCTGCTCCCATGACTACGCAGATTAAGGTCATGCCATTTCGTGTAGCTGTGGCACTGACGCAGAATCCGGCCTTAGAGGTTGAGCCCGTTTTCAAGCCGTTGCAGCCTTGGTAGAACCGAACCAGCCTGTTGGTGTTTGTCAGGCCAAAGGCGCCGTTTCTGATGGTGTCCATCCAGATGGAGCTGTATTCTAATATCTTGGGATAAGAAATCAGCTCGCGGGACATGATGGCGATATCGCGAGCGGACGTATAATGATTGAGCGTGGTATCGTCCAGACCGTTTGTATTCTCAAACCTTGTATTCTGCATATCCAGCTGCAAGGCCTTGTCGTTCATCATTTTTACAAAGGTCTCTTCACTTCCCGCGATGTGCTCAGCCAGCGCCAATGCCGCATCGTTGGCAGAAGCGATCACCACGCTTTTGATCAGATCCTCTACGCTCATGCGTTCGTTTTCTTCAAGGTAGATCTGTGAGCCACCCATTGAGCAAGCGTGCGCGCTGGCTGTGACTTGGTCACTCCACGCAATCTTTCCCTGCTCAATAGCCTCCAACACCAGCAACAGCGTCATAACCTTGGTCACTGAGGCCGGTGGCAATCCTTCGTCCGCATTCTTCTCATAAAGTACAGTTCCGGTTTGCGATTCCATCAGAATGGCAGATTTACACGCCAAATCTCCGGCAAACGTATTGCCAGGCGCTCCTGTCTTGCTCTCCTTTGACGCCAATACTTCCTCCGGTAGTGCAAACACAGAGACGATTAGTATGCAAGTCAAAAGCATGATCGTAACGGATCTTAAAGCAAATTTGATTTTTGAGTTCATTTCATACACCGCCTTTCGTTGCAATATATGAAAGATTGTGATTTAATATGTAAAAAAGCCACTCTTGCGAGTGGCTTTTCTGTTATTTGACATAGAATTTGAATTCCGTGGTGGTATGATACAAGTCTCCGGGTCGGAGCACACAATTTGTGAACTCAGGGTGGTTGGGGCTATCCGGCATGATCTGCGTTTCCAGGCAGAAAGCGTTTTGCGTAGCCTTGCGGTAACCGCCAAAGAACGGATAACCGTCATCGGTTAAGAAATTGCCGCTGTAAAACTGAATGCAAGGCAGATCCGTGCACACGTCCATGGCTCTTCCCGTCTTGGGATCGTATGCCGTCACAACGCGCTTGATCTTGCCGTCGTAATGCTCAAAGCACCAGCAATGGTCGTAACCGCCCGCGATCTTTAAATCGCGATCGTCCGCAAAGAAATCCTGTCCGATCGGCTTTGCCGTACGGAAATCAAAGGGCGTGCCCTCAACAGAAGCGATTTCACCTGTGGGAATCAGATCATCGTCAGTCTTGAGATAACGGTCAGCGTCCATCTGCAGAATCTGATCAAAAATCTTACCCGAGGCAAACCCGGAAAGATTGAAGTATGCGTGATTGGTCATGCTGATCACGGTTGCCTTGTCGGTCATGGCCTTGTAATCAATAGCAAGCGAGTCGTCCTCTGTAATACGGTAGGTGACGGTAATGGTCAACTCCCCGGGGAAGCCCTCCTCCATATCGGGAGAGATCATGGAGAAATATACGCTGGGCTGCGTTGAATCAGAATAAGAGGATGCCCAGAGCTTATGAGAATAACCAACCTTGCCGCCGTGCAAGGTATTTTTGCCGTTATCGTTGGGATAAAGCTGATATTGATGACCGTCCAGTACAAAGCTTGCACCGCCGATGCGGTTTGCATATCTTCCTACCAGCGCGCCAACGTATCCGTCGGACGCCATCAGATCGTTGAGGCTATCATAGCCGCACACGACGTTTGTAAAGCACCCGTTGCGGTCGGGGGCTTCAATTCCCATCAGCGTGCCGCCGTATTCGCAAACCTTAACGCGAATACCGCCTGCATGATGCTGCAAGGTATAGCAATACACTTCCTGCCCATCAGGCATCAATCCGAATAATTCTTTGGTTACCATCTTTTATTCTCCGTATCCGTCAGGATTCATGGACTGCCAACGATAAGCGTCCTCACACATGCGGTTGATATCATACTTTGCTTTCCAGCCAAGCACCTGTTCTGCCTTGGTGGGATCTGCATAGCAGGTAGCAATGTCACCGGGGCGGCGCTCTACAATACGATAAGGCAGAGGCTTTCCGGTTGCCTTTTCAAACGCGTGCACGACATCCAGCACGGAATAGCCCTTACCGGTGCCGATGTTGAAATACTCAATTCCCTCTTGCTTCATGGCAAGCTCCAGAGCAGAGAGATGTGCCTTTGCCAGATCCACGACGTGAATATAGTCACGTACGCCGGTGCCGTCGTGAGTCGGATAATCGTTTCCGTAAACGCGCAGATACTCGCGCTTGCCGGATGCAACCTGTGTGATATAAGGTAGCAGGTTGTTGGGAATACCGTTGGGGTCCTCACCGATCAGGCCGCTTTCATGCGCACCGATCGGGTTGAAATAACGCAGAATGGAAATTCTCCAAGTAGGATCGGAAATATAGGTATCCTTGAGAATGCGCTCAATCATGTGCTTGGTCTCGCCGTAAGGATTAGTCGTATTACCCGTCGGGAAATCCTCGCGAATCGGTACGGTAGCAGGATCACCGTAAACGGTAGCGGAGGAGCTGAACACAATGGTCTTGACGCCGTGCTCCTTCATGGAGTTGCACAGATTGATCGTGCCTGTCAGATTGTTGTGGTAGTATGCAAGAGGCATACTGACGGATTCGCCAACCGCCTTCAAACCTGCGAAGTGAATGCAGGAATCAATGTCGGGGCACTCGTCAAACATACGGTCCACCGCAGGCTTATCAAGCAAGTCGATCTGATAGAATCTGAAGCTCTTGCCCGTGATCTGCTTGATGCGATCCAGAACGCAGGGCTTACTGTTTGAGAAGTTGTCCAGAATAACCAGATCGTATCCCTTATTCAAAAATTCAACTGCGGCATGAGAGCCGATAAAGCCTGCACCGCCTGTAATAAGAACTGCCATTTGAATATCCTCCGTTTTACAAATACTTTTGAATGATCAGATTCATCTGATCCATTTTCTGCTCCATGTCGTAGACGAGCTTGAACTGGTTACGTGCACGGTCCAGATTGTGCTTGGAATATGCCGTTCTGAAGTATGTATCTCCGTTGAGATAGTCCGTCAGGAAACGAATACCGGTTTCCAGGGTAAGAATGTATGCACCCATAGGTAAGGAACGAATCTCTTGCTCGGTCAAGGAGTGATCCAAGCCCTCGATAAAGCCCTTGGCAAATGCATCAAACATCTCCAGTCGCACGTACACCTTGTCAAGATCGGTCTCATCCTCGGCAGCTGAAGAAGCACCAAAGCGGATGCTGTCACCAAAATCGGCCAATACCGAGCCGGGCATGACCGTATCCAGGTCAATAACGCAAATTCCCTCACCCGTTTCATTATCAAGCATAATGTTGTTCAGCTTGGTATCGTTATGCGTAACACGGAGCGGGATTCTGCCATCCGCAATACGCTCGTTGATGTAACTGCAAGCATTCTTTCTCTCAAGCACAAACGCAATCTCGTCACGCACGGTATCACGTCTTTGCGCAACATTATTTTCAATCGCCGTGATCAGCTGCAAAAGTCTGTCCTCAGTATTATGGAAATTCGGAATGGTTTCATACAATATCGAAGCATCGAAATCAGCCAGCTGCTTTTGGAAAATGCCAAACGCCTTACCTACCTTGGTAAACATTTCTTCAGACTCCACAGCCTGATAGCAGGTAGCATCCTCCACGAAATCATAGGCACGCCAGTAATGGCCATCCTCGTCGATATGCGCATACTGATTCTTTTTCGTATATACGACATGCAACGTGCCGCGCTTACCATCCCCGCCGGAGGCGATCAGCTTGTTCTCAAGATGCTTGGTAACGTGAATGATATTTTCCATCACCTCGTCCGGCTTTTTAAAAATGGAGGTGTTCAGAATCTGCATCACGTAGCGACGAATCCCCTCGTCCGAGGCGCAATCAATAAAATACGTGGAATTGATGTGGCCTGTCGTGCATTCCGTTACCGAAATCGGTTCACCGACAAACTGAAAGTTCTCGGCAATTAAAAAGATTTTCGCTTTATTCATGGTATTCCTTTCAAAAAATTATTTCCAAAGCGTTTTGGGATAAACGCCGTTCTCTATCATAGCTTGAATTGAGCTCTTGACGTACTCTTTATCTTCGGCATACGTGACTCCGTACCACTGAGCATCGGTTGCATACACGCGAACGTCGCACGCCTCCGCTTTCATGAAGTCGTCAATCGCACCGGGGAGGAAATACTCACTTTTCATTTCATTTCCGTGATTTCCAAGGAATTTAACAAATCCCGCGGAAAGCTTGGGAAGAACACCGGGAGTCAAGCCCCAGAAATTCATGGATACGATGGTAGATGCGGAAAGATCTACCCAAGTACCATCCTCGTTCTGATAAGCAGCGTCGTTTCCCTGCTTTTTGATAGAGGTACGCTCCACAACGGAAGTCAGCATACCGTTGCAGTCCACCGAGCATTCTCCTCTGGAAACCGTACCGCTGTCGGTCAGAGTGTTTCCAAGTCTGTAGCCAACCATGCAATAGTGCTCACCGTCGGCAAGTGCTTTGAGATGCTCCGCTGCCTTGAAGAATGCATCTCTGCCGTAAAAATCATCGGAATTGATGACTGCAAAGTTCTCTGTCAGATACTCGCGTGCAGCATAAATGGCGTGCGCCGTGCCCCAAGGCTTGGTTCGGCCATCCGGTGCTGCAAAGCCATCGGGAAGATCGTTCAGATCCTGGAATGCATAATATGTCTTGATATAAGGAGACACACGCTTTCCGACAGTTTCGGAAAATGCTTGATAATTCTCCTTTTTAATGATGAATACAACTTTATCAAAGCCGGCCTGAATCGCATCGTACACGGAAAAATCAATAATAAACTCACCGTTTTCCGTCATGGGATCAATTTGCTTCAATCCACCGTAACGTGATCCCATACCGGCAGCCAAAATTGCCAATATCATAGTGATCCTCCATTGAAGAGTAATATCGCAGTATCAATATTATACTACATCGCATGCAAAATTGCAATAAGATTATGTGAATTTTCAGAACATTTCGTGGATTCTGCCATTGACAATTCTCTGTTTTCCGTGTATAATATAATTGTCTCATTTGATACACTTGGAGGGATTATGGAAAATCTGTACGATATCCTGGAAAAGCTCCCCATTACAAAGGGAGTCGACAAACTGAATATCGACCGAGCAAGGCATACCTGCTCCCCGATCTTTTGTGATTATCACAAGGGAGATGTCATTATTGCGCCCGGGCAGCTGACCAATCAGCTTTGCGTGCTTTGCTCCGGCCGCGCAAACGCGTACAGCGCCGACGACAAGCATACCGTGATGCTCAGAGGCTTCAAGCCTTACGAAATCTTTGGCGTGTCCAACCTGTTTACCGATCTTCCCTTTGCGACCAGGATCGTGGCGGCTACAGAATGCAAGGTTTTGATCATGGATCGGAAATTCTTGTCATATCTGATTGACAACGACCATACCGTCCGATATCAATATATTGCTTTTCTGGCGCAAAAAACACTTTATCTCAATCAAAAGATCGCCTGCCTGACCGCAGGCTCTGCTGAAAAGAGATTGGCCTTCTGGCTGGATGCGCAAGCCGCGCAGGACACGCTGACGCTGGAAGTGCCCTTGAGTACGCTTTGCACCATGCTGGATATGGGACGCGCATCCTTGTACCGCGCGTTTGATCAGCTGGAAAAGGACGGCTTTATCAGTCGCCGGGGAAAAATCATCCGGTTGTATCACCGGGAAGATATGTTATCATTTTATCATGATCAATAAAGAAAGGACTTCAAAACATGAAAACCACAAAACTCATCTCACTTGTACTGATTGCCCTGCTTCTCTGCTCTGCTCTTGCTGCCTGCAATACAACAAACGAGCAGGTTGACGTTCCCACCGTCATGGTACTCAACGGCACCACCGGATTTGGCATGGCGAAATTGATTTCCGATAACGCAAACGGTCAGACCGCTTACAACTACAGCGTTTCCGTGGAAACGGACGCTTCTAATATTACGGCTGCTCTGATCAGCGGCAACTGCGATATTGCGGCTCTGCCCACCAACGCAGCAGCCAACGTGGCTCAAAAGACCAACGGTGGCATCAAGGTCATCGCGGTCAATACGTTGGGCGTTCTCTACGTCATGAGCAACAAGGATACCCAGAGCATTGGCAGCTTTGAGGATCTGCGCGGCAAAACCGTATATTGCCCCGCACAGAATCCCACCTTCCTGTTTAAGGCTGTATGCGAAGCAAACGGCCTTGTCGTAGGTCAGGATATCGTAATCGATAACACCTACGCACAGCCTGCAGATCTGCGTACCGCGCTGGTTTCCGGCGTGATTGATCTTGCCGTACTGCCCGAGCCTATGGTAACCATCGCCAAGAGTGCCAACGCTTCTCTGACTGCCTCCTTGGATCTGACCGCAGAGTGGGAAAAGCATTTCCCCGAGAATTCCCTGATGCAGGGCTGCGTTGTCGTCCGCACTGAATACCTTGAAAAGAATGAAAAGGTCGTCAAGAAATTCCTGGAGGAATATAAGGCGTCCATTGAATTCGTCAATCAGAATCCCGCAGAAGCAGGCGAGATGATCGTATCTGCAGGTATTTTTGCGCAGGCTCCCGTAGCTGCCAAGGCCATCCCCAATTCCAATATCTGCTATATTGACGGTGCTGAAATGAAGGCCGGGCTGGAAAAGTTCTACGAGATCTTGCTCAACGCCGCACCTGCATCTATCGGCAACGCGCTTCCCGCAGAGGACTTCTACTACGTTCCCTGATCTCTTTATGAAACGCGTACTGAAATATTCGCTGATCGTCCTGTTCTGGATAGGCGTTTGGTGGCTTGCCTCGGCCATCGTCGGCTTGCCTCTCATACTGCCATCTCCGCTTGACGTCTTACTCAAGCTTGGCACTATGGCAACGACCGCCATGTTTTGGAGGGTGATGATTACAAGCGGCATTCGCGTCACTATCGGCATTGCCGTTTCTTATCTCGGTGGCTTTTTGCTGGCAATTCTTTGCCACAGATTCAGCGTTCTGCACGATCTGATGCTGCCTCTCATTTCGGTGATCAAAACCACTCCCGTCTCGTCCTTTATTCTGATCGCGCTTGTCTTTTTCAACCGCGATCTGATCCCCGGAGCAATCGCTGCGTTAATGGTTCTCCCGGTCGTGTTTGCAAACACCATGGAAGGATTGTCTGCCCCGAGCGCTGCCCTTTTGGAAACAGCTCGCGCTTATAAATTAAGTCTTGCAGATCGTATCCGTTGCATCTGGATACCAACGCTGCGTCCGTTTTTGATATCTGCTGCGGGCGCTTGCGCCGGACTTGCAATCAAGGCAGGTATTGCTGCCGAGGTGCTGATCTGTCCCGAGGTTTCGGTTGGAAAATACATGTATCTTTCCAAGCAGAATATGGAATATGTTGAGCTGTTTGCATGGAGCGTTGCCATCGTCATTTTCAGTTTTCTGGTTGATTTTTTGTTTAAGCAGAGCCTGAGCTACATCAAGAAAAAGACGCGAAAGGAGGCTGCCGGCGATGATAATTCATAATCTGCACTTCTCTTTTGCCGACAAATCCGTGTTCAACGGTTTGGAACTGGAAATCCCCGACAGCCAAATCACCGCGATTATGGCTACCTCCGGCAAAGGAAAAACAACGCTTTTGCGCTTGATTGCCGGCTTGCTTGAGCCAAGCGACGGAGAGATCGATCTTGGAGGCAAAAGCGTAGGAATTATGTTCCAGGAGCCTCGTTTGTTTGCCCAGCAGACCGTATTGCAAAACGTCATGGTGGTAATCAAACAAAAGCACGGAAAGAAAGAGCGCGCCATGGAGCTGCTGAACGCATTTGGCGTAGCGGATTCGGCCGATAAATACCCTGACGAGTTATCCGGCGGCATGGCCAAGCGAGTCAGCTTGGCGCGTGCGATTGCCTATAACCCCGATATCTTGCTTTTAGACGAGCCTTTCTCCGCACTTGACGAGCAAACCAAGCTTTCGGTCATCGCCCAAACAAAAGCACTTGTCGCGGGTAAAACGGTCATTCTTGTCACGCATAACCCTGCCGAAGCCAATCTTTTCGCGGATCACACAGTCACGTTATCTTAATTCAACATGAAAAGCCCTTGAAGCTTGTGTGCTTCAAGGGCTTTTTTTATGATTCCGTTACGGTTTCAAAATCCTTGGGACTCGTCATACCAAGATCCAATAGCTCAGCAATCAGCAAAAGCATCAGATCTCGCTCCCTCTTATCCAGATCGCTGAAGGTTTTGATCATGGTAACAATGTTTTTCAGGCTTCTCGCATTCAACTCGGACAAGGTTTTTACTCCGGTGGATTCCAGCATTCCGAACAGAACGTCAACAAAATGCTTTCGCGCCTCGGGCGGTAATGCGTGAATTCTTTCGTTTAGCAGAATCGTATTGACCGCGTCCTTGCCGATCTTGTTGACTCTGACAAAGCCGCTACCCATAACCTCCCATGACATACCGTCATGCTGAAAGACGCCAACCTGCTTGCTTTTCACGATACGGAGCTTTCCGCGATTCTCAAAAAACATGCCAACGACCGAATTCTGCGGCATATACACGTGGAATTTGGATTCGGCAGCCTTATATTCGGGCAGCTCGGTAAACTCCTTGGAAAAGCCGGGACCGTCGTTGCTGAACGAAGCGACGACGCGGTTTTTGTGCTCCTGTGCGCATTTGACCGTTGCATAAAGCGCAAGGTGTCCGCCTTTGGAATGCCCGCCGATATAAAAATTTCCCGGCTGTGCCTCTATGATGGAGTTGACGTATTCCACCACGCGCTTGTGCGAAGGAATCTCGTCCAAAAACGACAGGTTGAAGTCTTCCTTCCAACCGACGATCGTATCGTCGGTGCCACGGATACTGATATACGACATCTTTTCCTTCAACCGGATCGTAATCGCGGAAAACTGCTTTTCCTGCTCGTGATCGATTTCATTGACGTATGCCGAGAGCTGCAGATCCGCAAAGCGCTTGCATTGTGCCATCATGCGAAACATTTTATAGGTTTGCGCAGAAATGATCAAACCCGGGCCTTTGTTCTTTTTAATATCGTTTTCAAAGAAAAACTGCATGGCAGCCTGCTTGATCGTGACAGGCGGTGCTGAAGGATCCGCATCAACAATGCCGGAAAAGTCTACGAATGCCAGCTGCGAAAGTATCAAATTGTCCACTTCGTTGAGCTTGAGCTGCTCAAACGTGATGTCACCACGCCAATTCAAGTAATCTATGATATTAGCCATAGCCGTTCTCCTTTCAGGTTTTTTGCGAGTTTATGAAATGCTTACCGCGCGGTATTTGCCCGATCCGACAAAGCAAGTTTCATCCTCCGGACACACTGTCTTGGTGCCGTCAGCTGCCGTGATCTCCACGCCCTCTGCAAAAGAAAGGATGCAGTGCGTATTCGCGGGCACGGTTACCTCGTACGTATATCCCTCGTCGGTTTTGGTCGCAGACACCGCAATATTACCGTATACAGATTCATAGGTAATCGCAACGTGATCCACGCCCTTGACGTGATAAGGCTTGACGACGAAGGTTTTAAATCCGGGCTCTGCAGGCTGCAGACCGCCAAGATAAGCGTAATAAATATAGGCAAAGCCGCTGTGCATGGGATGATTGTAGGACGGAACGACTTGTGATCGATCCGCTTCTATTTGATGCATGTCCAGCTGCTCCCAAACCGACGTTGCGTTGTCATCCATCATGGTACCAAAGCTGGTGTGTCTGCGGTTGAATAGGATTTCCATAGCCGCGTCGCCCATACCCTCTTCAAAGAGCAGCGGAATCAGATACTTATTGCCGTAAATACCCGTACTCATTGCATAATCCTCATCAATGATGCTGTCATGCAACGATTTCAGCAAAGCGGCTCTGTCGTACTCGGGATAAACGCCCAGCGTCAAGGCGACTGCATCGGATGCCCAAGTACCATAAGTATGCTTATCATGGTCATAGAAATGTCGGATAAAGGACTCACCAATGCGATCAGCCAGATCGGTATAGTACTTTGCGTTTCCATATCCGAAATGATTGCTCAATTCCGCCATCTTTATGCAGATCTCATAGAACATCAAGGTAGACGAATGCGGTACGGGAATTCTTCTCTTACTGCCTTCTCCACCGGGAGGACACCAGTCGCCAAGGCCTTCGGAAATGATATAGTCCTGCGCTCTTGCGACTTCATGCTCTACCCAAGCCTGCATCAGATCCCAATTGCGCGTGATGGCGGTGGAATCGTTGTAATAATGATACAGCCAGTAAGGAATGATGATCTGTGCACAGCCCCAGAGCGGCGAAGCCTCACCGCAGCCGCGTTTACCGGGAGAAATCATGCACCAGGTACCGTATACCTCCTTTTGCGTGCGGATATCACTCAGATACTTCTCGTAAGAAGCCGTCATATCGTAATTCATAATGCCGGTGTTGCACACGATCTGTGCATCGCCCAGCCAACCGCATTTTTCGCGTGCAGGACAGTCCTCCGGCAGACCGTGATAGTTTGAGCGGAATGTTCGGCAAATGATCTCATGGAGCTTATTAAGGTCATCAGAGGAGGACTCAAAGGTGCCTGCCTGCTCAAGATCGGTGGAAAGCGCGCAGCCAACCACAAAATCAACGTCGGGCTGGCGGCCGTATTCGTGGCAGTAGTCCACACCGGTAACCTCGATATATCTGAACCCGTGATAAGTAAATCTCGGACGCCATACCTCGCCGCCCTCGTCTCCGCGAGCGATATAAATATCCTGCTGCACGCACTGCGTTGCAAAGCCACCGGTTGAGCGGTAGTCAAGCTGACCGCTTGTACTGACTGTTTCTGCATATCTGAAAATATACAGCTTTCCTCTCGAAGAACGCGGCAAATGGAATTCACCAACACCAGCAAAGTTTTCTCCAAGGTCAATCACCCACGCGCTATCATCCTTACCCGTTGCGGGAGTCACGCTCTTTGCGGGTATGCGCTTGATAATTCTTACGGGAGGCATATTGCAGGGCTTGAGCTCGCCCTTGGGCGTCTTGTCCACAATACAGCTGCACCAACCGGCATCGCTTCCGTCTGCACACGCAAAATCGGGAGTTTCCAGTCTTGCGTCGTACGTTTCGCCATTGTAGATATTATTGTGAGAGATCGGGCTGTTTTTCCATTGCCAGGAGGTATCGGTCACAACGGCCTGACGCGTGCCGTCTTCGTATTCAATTTCCAGACGCGCAATCAGACAAACCGGACCATAGCAAAATCCGTTATACGTCCACACCTGGCTCTGCGCGTAAAAGCCCTCTCCAAGCCATGCGGCAATGGCGTTGTTTTGCTCAATCATGCTTGTTACGTCGTATGCGCGATACAAAACTTCCTTTTCATAATTGGTCATGGGCGGATCAATATAGTCGTCGGCGATCTTCTTGCCGTTGACGTAATATTCCACGCATCCAAGCCCGCATGCATACAGTATGGCGCGCTTGACGCCGGACTTGGCTTCGAACTTCTTTCTTAAATAAGGTGCCCAGCTGACAATGGTGTCAGACGGTGTGATCCATTCTGCCTGCCACATGTCCGAATAGAGCTCGGTGGAAAAAGCAAGCAACGAGAGCGCACTCTGGTCATGACAGTCTTTGACACAAAGGTTCCATTGATACTCGGTTGCAGGCTGCAAAAACAGCTCGTCAAACGTAATATCACAAGATTGATCACTCTCAACCGTGCCCGAGTCAAAGATAACCTCCTTGTCCTTGGAGATCGTTACCCGATACGTTTTCTGAACCACGTTATCAAGATCGGAAGACAGTTTCCACGAAAATCTGATCCCGTGCGTTTTGACAAGATTGGGATTGGCATTATAGTCTATTCTCAAATCATACAACTGCAGCATAAGTACCTCCTGAAAAGAGAGTTTTGGTTTATTTCTATTATAGCAGATATTTCCCGGATAGTCAATTTCTTAAATAAAATCTTAATGTTAATTTTCTGAATCATATTTGGTCAATATTTCACAAAATTCCATGACGACAATTGACTTCTGTTTGTGTTATATAAAACGCTTTTGCGCAATTTGTGCATTATGCCCATTCCTTGCAGGGCAAAACCGGTACGACAAATCCGCCTTGGTACCGTTAGCAGAATAGCAAGTAATCTGCTTATCCTCAGTTCATCGCATTCCGCCAAATATCGTTATTTTCCTTTTATTACAAGGCTATTTATTATTTCTCTGCATAGTATAGCATGCTTTACTTCGCTATGATCACGCATTTTCGCCATGCTTTTCAGCCCGTTTTTCGTTGTTTTTAACACGACAATCGTGTCGTGTCGCGCCACGTCCGAAGGCGCATGATTGGTTTTGAATAATTTCTCAATTATTTATCGTTTTTCTAATATTTCATCATATATTATGGCCGTTTTTCTATTATTTCGCTATTTTATCCGTTTTGCCACTTTGTAACGAATTTAGCACACTCGAGCAACGAATTTTGCCGATTGTATTGACAAATTCACACACTTCATATAAAATGTAAGCACGATGAAACATCTTTTCGCCGTAATCTTTAGAAAGTGAGGAATCGCCATGTACCAAAAGACAGTATCCACAGGTCTCCTTTTTACTGCCCTTAACGATCATGAATGTGCCCTTTCCGGCATCGGTACCTGTATGGACAACCATCTCGTTATCCCCGCACAGCACATGGGCCGTGACGTAACGATGATTGCAGATATGGCATTCGCTCACAATCATGATATCATTTCCGTCTTGATTCCCTCCACAATCAAGAATGTCAGCGATTACGCTTTTGCATGGTGTCACAATCTCCATGCCGTAACGATTGAAAACCACGGTGTTAGTACAATCGGCGAAAGATGCTTTATCGGATGCGACAAGCTGACGCAGCTGTATCTTGGAGACAACGTCACCACGATTCGCGAAAAAGCGTTTGCATTCTGCGCTTCGCTCAGAACGCTTGCTCTGCCCTACGGTACAAGAACCGTTGGTCATTCCGCTTTTGAAGGCTGCAGATCCTTGGAAACCGTCATTCTCCCTGAAACGCTGAATGCCCTGCCTGATAATATGTTTGGCGCGTGCATTTCCCTGACCTCGGTTTCCCTCTCCAGTCTGACAAGATCCATCGGCTATTACGCATTCTCTTACTGTCGCAATCTTCGCCACATCAACGTAGGCAACGCGCTCGTCGACGAGCAGGCGTTCTACGGTTGCGAGTCTTTAGCAAGCTAAAGAAAAATCGGTCATAGAAAAAGATCGGACGTCACGTCCGATCTTTTTTAATTTGCACGAAAGTCTTCCAATTATATAATATAAGGAATTATTTGCGCAAAATGCTTGCAATTACACAATATATATGGTATACTTACCTTGTATAACACATCATACGGAGGTATGCACATGAAAGATATGATGAGTGCCGGCAAAGCCAAATGGATCTCCTTTGGCTATCCGGGAGAAAATGAACATACAGAGATTTCCAATCCTTGGGAAAACAAGCTGGTCATGACCGATCAGTTCAAGCCGATCGAGACAAGACACGGTCTTGCCCTGTTCCGCAGGAGCTTCTCTGCTTGCAAGAGCGACAAAGTCACCATTGACGCAACCGCACTGGGCATTTTTGACCTGTATTGCAATGGCAAGCGCGTTGGTCGCTTGGATGAAAACGGCAACGAGGTCTTTGACGAGCTCAAGCCCGGTTACTATGAATTCAGAAAAAGAGCGCTTTACTTCAGCTACGACCTGACACCCTATCTGGTTGACGGTGAGAACGTACTGCTGGCAGCCGTCGCACCCGGTTGGAGAAACGGGCGCATTGCATTCAACGCATTCGAGGGCGAAAACGAGGCCTTCTTTGCAAAGATCACCGTGAATGACAACGCCATCTATACAGATTCCGATTGGCTGGCAACCTGGGGCGGCAGAGTTCGTGCAGCAGATATCTGGGATGGCGAGCTTTATAATGCAAAATATCCTTCTTACACGGCAATGAGTACCGCAGGATACGACGTATCCGATTGGTGCGCTCCCACCGTTGTGACGCAGGACATTGAGATCACGCCCTTCATTGGTCCTACCGTCATGGTTCGCCCCGAACTTACCAGAAAGCCGATCTCTCTGACCGTACACGAAGGCACGATCGACAACGGTACCGAGCACGGTGAAATCAACGTGGTCTATTCCGCCGAGAATCAGGAAGCCATTACTCTCAAAAAGGATCAGATCCTGACTTATGACCTTGGACAGAATATGGTTGGCTGGCCCGTGATCACCGTTAAGGGTAACGCCAAGACCACCGTTCAGCTGCGCGCTGCCGAGTTCCTCAATGACAGCGGCTCCGAGGCTCGCGGGAATGACGGCCCCAAGGGCTCTGTATATACCATCAACTACCGAAGTGCACGCGCAAAAGCTTATTTCATTTTGGGCGGAGCACCCGAGGGCGAATCCTATCAGCCCACCTTCTCCTTCTTTGGCTTCCGTTATATTGAGATCGTTGCCGACGGAGATATTGAGATCCTTTCCTTCCGTGCCGACGTGATTGGCTCTGCTACCCGTGAGACCGGTAAGATGGAGACCTCAAACGCACTTGTCAATCAGTTAATCTCCAACATCATCTGGGGCCAGCGCGGCAACTATCTCTACGTTCCCACCGACTGCCCGCAGCGTGACGAGCGTCTCGGCTGGACGGGCGACACGCAGATCTTCTGCAATACCGCAGCATACAACGCAGACGTACGCACGTTCTTCCACAAGTGGCTGCAGGATGCAAGAGACAGTCAGGCTGACTGGGGCGGATACCCCGACGTTATTCCCGCAGCACGTGTCGTAGGATGCGGCGGCGCAGCCTGGGGTGATGCAGGCATCATTGTTCCCTACGTCATGTGGAAAATGTACAACGACGTAGAGCTTTTGCGCGATCACTACGACTCCATGGTCAAGCACATGAACATGCTTGAGGCGCGCGACATTGAAACGCCTCACAAGCACGCCGCATACGGTGACTGGCTGGCTTACGAGCCCTCCGACCACTGGATGGTTTCGGTTTGCTATGCCGCATTTGATGCACGACTGATGATCCAGATTGCCAAAATCCTTGGCAAATACAATGATGCTAATCGTTTCCAGAATTACTTCAATGCCCTCAAGCATCGTTTCCAGACCTTCTACTGCGACGAAAATGGCGACCTCTTGCCTCAACACCGCACGCAGACCGCGTATCTGATGGCTTTGAAGTTCCAGCTGCTCGCAGAAAAGAACAGACCTGCTGCCATTGCGGCTCTGCGTCAGAAGATCATTGATAACGGCCATAAGCTCTCTACCGGCTTTGTGGGTACCGGCATCCTTGCACAAACGCTTGCAGAAATCGGTGAAAACGATCTTGCTTATTCCCTCTTGCTGCAGCGCGAGAATCCTTCCTGGCTGTATTCCGTTGACCAGGGCGCTACCACGATTTGGGAGAGATGGAACTCCTACACGCTGGCAACCGGCTTTGGCAACGTTGGCATGAACTCCTTCAACCACTACGCATACGGTGCTATCCAGGAATGGATGTACAGACACGTAGCAGGCATTGAATACGATCCCGCGGCACCCGGCTTTGAGCGCGCCATTCTGCAGCCCAAGCCCGATACAAGAACCGCCGACGAGCTGCCCGAGGGTCAGGAGAATATCAAGTACGTCAACACCTCCTATGACTCTTATCACGGTACCATCGTCTCCAACTGGTCGACTGAGAATGGCTTCACCTATTACTGTGAGGTTCCCGTTCCCACAAGATTGTACCTGCCCATTCTGACCAAGAACGACAGCTTCACGCTGGACGGCGTCAGCCACAAGTTCTCCGAGTTCAAGCAGGCTGCATACAACGCAAGACTTAACAGAATTGTGATCGACCTCACTCCCGGTAAGTACGAATTCAAGATGTAATCAACAAAAGAAGCACCGATGCATCAGCATCGGGGCTTTTCATTTTATTCAGCTTTATTTCGATCACGCATGCTGCGCTCGATGACGCGGTCGGCGTCACGTTTTGCGGCATCGTCACGCTTGTCATACAGCTTTTTACCGCGACAAAGTCCGATCTCTACCTTAACGTGCGAGCCACTGAAATATAGAGACAGTGGGATTAAAGTAAATCCTTTTTGCGATACAAGGCCATGCAACTTCATGATCTCACGCTTATGCATGAGCAGCTTTTTGTCGCGCAGAGGCTCTTTATTAAAGATATTTCCCTGCTCATAAGGGCTGATATGCATGCCTTTGACAAAGATCTCACCGTCCTTGATGTCACAGTATGAGTCCTTGAGATTAACACCGCCTGCGCGGATGCTCTTGACCTCTGTGCCGTACAGCGCAATTCCCGCCTCATATTTTTCGTCCACAAAATATTCGTGCCAAGCCTTTTTATTCTGTGCGATGATTCTGATTCCTGTTTTCTTTTCTGCCATTCTTCTTACCCGTCACTCTTAATCGTTGTTATCCTTATGAAATATGGTTTCATCCGGAAAATGTAATCCGAGCTTTTCGCGTGCGATTCGCACGATGTAATCATAATCAATGGGAGAATCAATCAAAAACTGTAATTCTTCCACTTGTTCCTTGCGATCGTCAATCTGCTGCTTAAGCTCGTTGATTCTTTCCTGATTGGCGTTATATATCATGACACCGGACACAAAAGTGCACAGGGATATGACAACGATTGCGATCAGCACGCATCTGAACAGTATTTTCATGCCCGATTTTGTGCTTTCAACATCAGAATTATGCTGCTTTTCCTGATCGTTCATTCTTTTGCCTCCGTATTATTTTCAAATCCGTTTGATGCCAGCTGCATCATAAGTTCTATTCTCTTTTCCGTATATCTTCGTTTCGTATTCTCCGAAATTCTGACACGAAACGGAAAATACGTTTTTTGCAATACCCACGCGATGGGCACGGACAAAATACGTACTAATCCACGAATCAGCCACGCTCTCGCTTTTATGATGGGTTCTCGCAAAAGCATATCACCCAGCAAAAAACCGCAGATTGCGCCAAGCGGTGCAAGATATCGGTATTCTCCGTCATTGACGTAGTACACAAGTATGACGGTCAGAACGCCCGCAATTATCATAAACACAAAATCGCGGAGGTTTGCATAAGTCCTGATCCATACAGATTTTGTTAGTGCACTCGGTGCCCCTATTCTGTAAGCCACGCTGATCAAAACGCCAAGGGGAAACGCGCCAAGCGCAAGCATGGCCAGAGAAGCTTGCGAGAGCTCCATTATTTGAACAGCTTTTTGACAAGCCCGCCCTTTTCCTTGAGCTGTGGCTCGTAATAGTAAACACCGGAAACAGTACCTGATAGTACAACGATCCCGGCGTCAATCTCTAATACGGCAATCTTCAGATCCTTCCCTTCGATCGCCATGTCACCGCATTGCGTTTTGAGCATAACCGTTTGTTCATCAAAACTGATCACATCCGTCACACCGTCAATGCGCATATTCATTCTGTCATTCAGAACAATTGAATGCTTGGTCTGAGCAGCTTCCATTCGTGCCTCCGCTTTAACTGTACTGGCAGTATCAACACCGCCAGTACAATATATGCGGATTTCCGAAAACTATGATATCACTTCGTACAAAGAAGAAGCATCTGCTTTCGCCGTATACTCCTTGACGTCCAACACGCGAACCTTAAGGGTGCGCTGCCCAAACGTAACTTCAATGATATCCCCGACCTTCACTTCGTAAGAGGCCTTAGCCTGTCTGCCATTGACGCAGATATGCGCTGCATCGCAGGCTTCGTTAGCAACCGTGCGTCTTTTAATGATACGGGAAACTTTCAGAAACTTATCAAGTCGCATGGATTAGTTGAGCTTATCCTTGAGTGCCTGAGCTGCGGTGAAAACAACTCTCTTGGAAGCAGCGATCTCAACAGCTTCACCGGTCTTGGGGTTTCTGCCCATTCTTGCATCACGAGTCTTAACGTCAAAGTTACCGAAGCCGGATACCTGTACCTTCTCACCGGATGCTACTGCATCGGAGATAGCGTCGATGACTGCCTTCAGAGCAGCTTCTGCGTCCTTCTTAGTCATGTTGCCGTTCTCGGCGATCTTCTGAATCAATTGGGTCTTGTTCATTTTTAGATTTCCTTTCTTTTTAATTGATTACAAAATTATTATATCACAAAAACGTATATAATGCAAGGGATTTGGATAAATAATCGGGGAATTTTTCAAAAAAATCAAGCATTCTTTTTCTTATTTTCTTCCCATATACGCTCCAGCTCGTCACGGTCAGCCTCTGCCATATTCAAGCCGCGGGCCTCCACCTCTTTTTCAATCGCTTCAAAACGATCGATAAAGCGATTGGTTGCATGATATAGCGCCTGCTCCGCATTCACGCCCAGCATACGCGCAAGGCTGGTCACAGCTAAAAGCAGATCGCCGATCTCCTTTTCGGCTTCCACGGGGTCTCCCGTTACCTCCATGACCTCGCGTATCTCTTCCAGCACCTTATCGCAAGCCTGATCTGCATCTGCAAAATCAAAGCAAGAAGCTTTTTTGCCCACCTTTTGTGCGCGGAGCAAGGCAGGATACATGGGCGGAATGGCACGCAGCTTATCCGTCACGGTCATGCGCTGCTTTTCTTCACTCTTGATGGCATCCCAGTTTTTGAGAACCTGCTCCGAGGTATCTGCATTCACGTCGCCAAATACGTGTGGATGGCGATGAATCAGCTTGACGCAAATATCGTTTGCCACGTCGTTGATGTCAAATCTTCCCTCTTGCTCCTCAATGCGGGCATGGAATACGACCTGCAGAAGCACGTCGCCAAGCTCTTCACGCAGAAGCACGGGGGCCTCGGTGTCAATCGCCTCAATGACCTCGTAAGTTTCTTCAATAAAATCGTTGCGAATGCTCTTGTGCGTCTGCTCCTTATCCCAGGGGCAGCCCTGCTCGCTTCTCAACACGACTACAATGTCAACCAGATCGTCAAACGCATAAGAGTCCTTGGACAGAAGATTCTGAATCAAAGTTTGAATATCCATAAAGCTATCATTCCTTTTCTTTGTTGGATTTTATATCCGAGATTCGGAGCAATCCGAATTTGAATGCAATAATCGTATAAATGATAACCGCCGTTGCGACCGTGATCGCTATGATCGGCAGATTTGCTTTCCATGTCATCTGCATAGCCCTTTTGATCAGCGATGCTGCGCCAATGGCAATGCCCGAAAACGCAATCGCACGCGCCCACGCAGGGATGAATGAAAAATCGGGTGCGACCTTTGCGATAAAGGCCAGGTTGATCAGTACTATAACGGTGCAGCAAAGCAGCGTACTGATCGGTGCTGCCAGAATGCCTATCTCTTCAATACCGGTCAGATAGTAGAGTGACACGGCCTTGATCAAACACCCGATCACGGTAGAGAGCATCGGGATCCACGCGCGCGAATACGCTTGCAGAATGGCGTTGGTTGCCGTAATCAGACAGCTTGCAGGAACGGCAATGCTGATAATCAGCAAAAGGGGTACGGCGATCTTCAGCTCATCCGAGCCTTGGTATAAAAGCTGCAACAAACGGTCCGAGAGCATACCCATGCCGATCGCTCCGGGAACACTGATCAACGCAGTTAACCGAAAGGTCGTGCCTAGCAGTTCCCTTTGCTTTTGAATATCATTTCTTTCAATCGCATAAGACAGATGCGGAACGAGTGGCAATGCAACCGAACCGAACAGCGCCGGCACCGCGCTGTAAAGAGGTATGACCATCGCACTGTAACACCCGTAAAGTGATACAGACGCTTCCGTGCCAAAGCCAACGTCCTGAAGCCTGCGCATAATCAAGCCAAGGTCTATCATTTTAGAAAGACCGGACACCGCCGCGCCAAGCGTCACCGGAAACGCCACCTTTAACATCTGTGCAAACAGAACGCGGATAGGCACGCCTTGCGGATCCAGATTGATCGGACGCTTTTGGGGCAACCATAAATACCCGACACTCAGTAAGGTGCCCACGCTCAAGCCCAGCACGGCAAACGCTGCCGCCACAATCTTTCCTTGTCCGTACATGATGGCAATATAAGCAAAGCACAAGCCGAATATCAGCTTGGATGCGGCTTCAATGACCTGCGAAACCGCTGTTGGAAGCATATTCCGCATGCCCTGATAATAGCCACGCAGTGCTCCGGATACGCAAATAAACAAAACGGCCGGTGCAATAAACCGCAAGCTTTGCGCCGCACCGGGTGCGCCGATCCGATTCGCGATCGCATCTGCAGCAAAAAACACCACGGCAGCACCAAGAACGCCTATAAACAGAAAAATACTCAGGGACAGCCAAAAAATCCTTTTGTGCTGTCCCCTGTGCTGATTCATCATGACCGATACCGCAACAGGCAATCCCGTCGTGGAAATCATACATAACAGCGCATATACGTCATAAGCGGCGTTGAAATTTCCCATTCCTTCAGTTCCCAGTAAACGAACCAACGGGATTTTATAGCATACGCCTATCAGCTTTACGATCACCGCAGATACAGTCAAAATCACTACACCGTTTGTAAACGATGCCTCTCTCCTGCTTTGCAAGCACAATCACCACCTCTCATTGATATATATGAAAGGCAGTATCAAAATCAGAACTTGATAAACTCGCGATACATCGAATCCTTTTGCAAATATTCAGCGGGAATCGGATCAATCTGCGAGATTCTGTTGAGAATATCCAAAGACCGCAGGTAGTATCTGCTCTCCTCGCTCACCGTGGGCATCAGCTCACGCAGATATTTGGTCAGAAGATGCAAATCGTACGCCATACAGGAATCCACAGTGATATCGCAATTGTCCCGATATGGGAAAATATGTGCATCCTCGTTGTTGCGTACGCCGCGCCAGATTTCCAGCGTGCGCATGGCCGTTGCGCTGCGGTACTGTGCGTCACGAACAATCCTGCGGTAAAATCTGTAAATGTTAGGTTCAAACACCTGCTCCCCTACCGTGATCGCCTGATCGGGGCATACGAAAATGCTGGTCATTCCGCAAGGTCGGATCAGCTCGGTCACCTCGGGATAGATGGCTTGAATTCCCTCAAAAATGATAATATCCCCATTTTTGAACGAAAACTCATGGAATCCACCACGGGTGTGGGTATGAAAATCAAAGTATGGAAGACGTGTGTACTGCTTTTGAACCAATTCGTCCAAGCATTGCGCAAACGTCTGCAGATCAATGGCATCCGCAGAATCCATATCAAGCGCCGTTCCCTTTTTCTCGGACATTTTCAAAAGATAATCCATGTCAAAGAAAAAGTCGTCCAGCGAAATCACGTGCGTCTGAATGCCCTTTTCGGCCAGCTTGCTTGTGATTTTGAGTGCTGTCGTCGTTTTTCCTGCGCAGCTTGGCCCGGATAGGCAAACGAATTTTTGATTGCTTTGCAGGATATGCTCAACTGCTGCGTCAATCTGCTCGTCAAACTGCTTGTCACATTCAGAAAGAAATGCAATCGCTTCCTCTTTGGAATAATGGGTTTTGGTAAAATGCATGAAACGCTCCTTTGTAAGCTAAGATCAATCTAACAAGTGTCTTTCCTGATAAAACTGTTCTATCTCCTTGAGCTTTTCGCTACTGTTGCCGTTTCTTAAATATTCGTACGGATATTTGTCATTGAAGAATCGTTTGATAAACGGCTTGGAGCCATCAACGGGCACGTAGTCCACCGCTTTTGTGACGGCACCGGCACCTGCAGCAAAAATGGAATGTACCTCTTCCATCATATAAATGTTGTAAAGGCCCTCGTTGCCCTCGGTTGCAAGGCCGACGTTTTCAAAATTGCCCACCGTATTCTTCTGACGGTACATATAGTAAGGCTTGTAGCCCTCATGCATGGATTTGATCTGCGAATAGTCCACGCACTTTCCGGTATCTCCGCCGCGTATGTCGTACACCTTGGAATCCTTTTGCAGAATTTCCGCGGATTTTTTGACGCAAAAGGTATGTACGGTGATATTTTCGGGGCGCAGTGCAAGGATCTGATCAAAAGACATGGCAAACGTGGAAAACTTATCTCCGGGCAAGCCCGCGATCAGATCGGTATTGATGACCTTAAAATCTGCATTTCTTGCAATTTCAAAGGCGCGGTAGAAATCCTCGCTGGTATGTGCTCTGCCGATTCCGTGCAGCACCTCATCACAAAGAATCTGCGGATTGACGCTGACGCGGTTCACACCGTATTGCTTGGCTACCTCAAACTTTTCCTTGGTAATGGTATCCGGTCTGCCGGATTCCAGCGTGTATTCCTCCAGCTTGCCCACGTCCGTGGATTCTGCAATCACGCTAAGCAGCATACGCAGCTGTTCGGCCGTCAGAATAGTGGGAGTGCCACCGCCTATATAGACCGTCTTGACGTGCAGGCCAAGTCGGTTGATGCAGGAAAACGTCTCCTTAACCTCATCGCAAAGCTTAGCAAGATATTCCGGAATCAGTGACAAAAGTCTCTTGGACGTATAGGATACAAAGGAGCAGTACGCGCATCTTGTAGGACAAAACGGAATGGAAATATAAACGCTGCAATCCTTTTTATCGGGAGTTGCAATGATTTTGGCCTCATTGAGCGCAACCTCCGTTGCAAGTGCTGCCTTTTTGGGAATGACAAAATACTCGCTGGACAGAATCTTTTTGACGCGGGTTTTGCTGATTCCGCTCTTAAGCATCTCGGTTGCCACCTTGGAGGGGCGAACGCCTGTCAGCATACCCCAAGAGGGACGGTATCCGCACACTTCGCCGCAAACGGCAAGAATGGCATCACCCAGCGCCAGCTTGAGAAGCTTGTCGCGCGTAACGTCCTCGCGGAACGTATAATCCCTGTGCGCTCGCGCCTGCGCGTCTCCCAGCGTCAGGTGCGCATCCACGGAATATCCCACTGCGTCCTCCGCTGCTTTCAAGTGTAAAACGGGCGTTTCGGGAGTGATTTCAACATCCTCGGAGAATTTCTCTCCGGGAAAAAATATCATACATAAGGTCTGGACATAGTATACGTTTACTTGCCCTTCTATGATCAATTTCATAACGTTACTTCCCTTTGTTTTTCAAAACTTCGCTGTCCATCACGATGGTCACAGGGCCCCAGTTGGTCAAGGAAACGTCCATATCGGCACCGAAGATTCCATGGCCGACGTGACGCACGTGCTGCGAAACCAGCGAAATAAAATACTCGTATAGCTGATTTGCTTCGTCCGGTGCTGCGGAAGCAAAGAAATCAGGTCTGTTTCCGTGACGGTACTCGGCAAGCAGCGTAAACTGAGATACGACCAGCATCTCTCCGTCAATATCCTTGACAGAAAGATTCATTTTGCCGTTCTCATCGCGAAAGATTCTGTGCTTGACGATTTTTTCAGCCAAAAGACGCGCATCCTCCTGCGTGTCGCCCTTGGCAACGCCCAGCAAGATCATCAGTCCTGCTCCGCATTCGCCGACAATCTGACCGTCTACCTCTACCTTTGCACACTTGACTCTTTGTAATACTGCTTTCATGATGAATATCCTCTGACAACGTCCACTACGCCGTCCAGGCTCTTGAGTCTGGACATAATGGACTGATAATGATCTGTATTTTTGCAGCTGACCTTGAGATTGATGATGCACATACCGTTGGTTCTCTTTTGCGAGTTGACCGACAGAATTGCTACGCGCATATCGGCAAGCGCTGTGGCAATATCCGCGAGCATACCGATTCTATCCTCGGAGTGCAGCTGAATAAAGGCTTCATAAACGCCGCTGCTGCCGGATTCGTTCTGCGAGGTTTCCCATTCCGCCTTGACCCAACGATCCGAATACTCGCTTCTGTCCAGTATATTGACCACGTTGGGGCAATCGCACTTATGAATGGAAATACCGTAGCCCTTGGTAATAAAGCCAATGACTCGGTCACCCGGCAACGGATTGCAGCACTTGGCAAACTTGACCTGGCAACCTGTCTCTCCATCCACGATAATACCGCTGTTGGAGCGCACGTTTCTGACCTTGGAGGGTGCAGAAATCATGTCGCTCTCCGTGATCTGAGGCGTCTGCTCTGCCTCTACGGTCAGGAACTTGCTTGCCTCCTCCTTGATCTTGTTTGCAATCTTGGAGATAGCAAGACCGCCGTAACCGATCTCGTTATACAAGTCGTCCGCACTTGCAAAGCCGATGCGCTGCGCAACGCAAGCACAAATCTCACCTCGCACGGCATCGGTAGGCTTGGAAATGGTCTTTTTGATTTCAGCCTCTACCTGAGCCTTGCCCTCAATAATGTTTTCGGTTCGCTTTTCTCTCTTGAACCACTGGCGGATCTTGGCACGGGCTTCACCCGTTTTGACAATGGAAAGCCAGTCTCTGCTCGGGCCTTTACTTGCCGAAGAGGTCAAAACCTCCACGATCTCGCCGTTTTCCAGGACGCGGTCAATCGGCACGATGCTGCCGTTGATCTTAGCGCCTATCATTTTATTACCGACCGCAGAGTGAATGGCATAAGCAAAGTCGATTGCCGTCGCACCCTGAGGCAATGCAATGACGTCACCCTTGGGAGTAAAGACGAACACCTCGTCGTGGAAAATATCCGTTTTCAGCGCATGCATAAACTCGTCGGGATCGCGTGCACCGTCCTCGGTTTCAATCAAGCGTGCAATCCACTCAAGCTTCTTGTCCATATCCTCCTTGGAGGTTGCGCCGGATTTATATTTCCAGTGTGCCGCAATACCGTATTCCGCAATGTGGTGCATTTCCCAGGTACGGATCTGCACCTCAAAAGGAATGCCCGAGCGACCGATAACGGTAGTGTGCAAAGAGCGGTACATATTGGGCTTAGGCGTTGAAATATAGTCCTTGAAGCGTCCCGGCATGGAGTTGAACATCTCATGGATAATACCAAGCACGGTATAGCACTCGAGCTCCGTATCCACGATGATACGCATGGCGTAGAAATCGTAGATCTCGTCAAAGGTCTTTCCCTGCGAGAACATCTTTTTATAAATGCTGTATACCGTTTTGATTCGGCCTTCCAGCGTATACGAGATATTGTTCTCCTCCAGCTTTGCGCCAACCGTCTGGCGAATGCCTTCAATGAAATTCAGACTCTGACCGTACTTACGCTCAATACAGGACCTGACCTCCTCATATCCGATGGGGTCCAGATAGCGAACGCCGAGGTTTTCCAGCTCCTGCTTGATCTTTTGCATACCGAGTCGGTGTGCAAGGGGTGCATACACCTGCATGGTTTCAAGCGCCGTGATTCTGCGCTTGTTATCAGGCTTTGCATCCAACGTTCTCATGTTGTGCAATCTATCACACAGCTTAATAAAGATGACGCGAACGTCCTTGGACATGGCAAGCAGCATTTTGCGCAGGTTCTCAATATGCGCTTCTTCCTTGTCCTCAACCTGCAACGTAACGATCTTGGTCAAACCGTCAACCAGAATTGCCACGTCCTTACCAAAGAGCTTTTCAATCTCCTTGAGGTTGGTCTTATCGGCGCAGTCCTCCACCGTATCATGCAAAAGAGCAGCACAAATCGAGTCCGTGTCCAATTCCAAACCGGCCACAATTTCAGCAACCGCTACAGGGTGAGAAATATACTTTTCACCGCTGGCACGGTACTGCCCCTCGTGCAGTTTATCCGCATATTCAAAAGCTTGTGTGATTTTTTCGATATCGTATTTCTTGCCGGTTGCCCTGAGTATATCAAGCAGCCTTGTGATATCGGTATGAACAGTATTTTGCATAGTCGTTCCTCTGAATTCGTCCGCCTCAAAGAGATTCACTTACATTGCGCGCGTAATCTCTTCAAAATTTCCGAGTTTTCAATATTCGTTTTTGCAGCGTTATAGTATACGTCAAAAATATACAGATTGTCACCGGGCTCCTTGACGCCGCACAAGGAAAGCTCCTTGAGAATCATGATGATAAACTTGAGCTTGAT
>JAZNYL010000121.1:0-2098 GCA_045594445.1 Eubacteriales bacterium | reverse complement strand
GGTGCGACGTAACCTGGGACGACACCCCCGAAATCGGCTGGGGTATAAGTCACAATTATTTTATGGTCAATTCCACCCAGCCCGTCGATTGGCGGGACGGCGGATGTGCCCGTGGTGTCCTCTGTGTCGGTGGTGATGCCGAGTCGCAGCGTAGCTTTGTACACCTTGCGGTCATGGCTGACGTATTCGCAAGCCTTGGCCGCTCTGCCAACCAAAACGACCAGCACACCGGTCGCCATGGGGTCAAGCGTGCCCGTATGGCCCACGCGTTTTGTGTGCAGCGCACGGCGCACCTTGTAAACGATGTCGTGCGAGGTCGCGCCCGCGTGCTTATTGATCAGCAGAATGCCGCTCGGTTCCACTTGCGGTGCACTCATGCGGGAAAGCGCACGTGCGCCGAGTAGATGGGCATGCCCTTGGCGGTAAAGTTTGCTTCGTATTCGGTCATGACGTTGGTCGCAGCCAGCTCACTTGCGTGCAGATCCTCGGTTTTCCACACGATCTCAAGCCCGCAAGCCTCAAACTCTTCCAGGCTGAAGAAAAACAGATCGTGATTGTCGGTCTTGAATTTCAGCATACCGCCGGGAACCAGCAGCTCGCGGTACTTCTCAAGAAAGCCGCGGTGCGTCAGGCGACGCTTTTTGTAGCCGCTCTTGGGCCAGGGATCGCTGAAATTGAGATAAATGGTGTCCAGCGAGTGTGCGGGCAGCCATTCGGGTAGATTTTCCGCGTTGCCAATGATGAAACGAAGGTTGTCGGGGCGCGTATTTGCGCACTCGGTTGCCTTTTCAAGCGCAAGGCAAGCCACGTCGGCCACGCGCTCCATGGCGATCAGATTGACGTCGGGATTTGCCGCAGCCGTGCCGCAGGCAAATGCACCCTTGCCGCAGCCGATCTCCAAGGCCAGCGGCTTTTTTTCGGGAAAAGCAGCCGTGGGGTCAGCCATCAGCAGCTCGGGATGCTCAATCAAAAGAGCAGAGCAGGCGGCAATTCTCTCGGCGCCGTGCTTTTTTCTTCTCATTCTCATGGGATTTACCTCAAATCAAACGTTGAAGCGGAACAGCACGATGTCGCTGTCCTGCATGACGTAGTCCTTTCCCTCGCTGCGGTAAAGGCCCGCATCCTTGCAAGCGGCAACGCTGCCCAGCTTGACAAGGTCGTCGTAGGAGACCACCTCGGCACGGATAAAGCCGCGCTCAAAGTCGCTGTGGATCTTACCTGCTGCCTGGGGAGCCTTGGTACCCTTGGTAATGGTCCAAGCGCGAACCTCCTTGGGGCCTGCGGTCATGTAAGAGGTCAGACCCAAGAGGGAATAGCTTGCCTTGATCAGCTTGTCAAGACCGCTTTCCTCAATGCCCATATCCTCCATGAACATAGCCTTTTCCTCAGCGTCCAGCTCTGCGATCTCGGCCTCAATGCCTGCGCAGATCCACATAATCTCGCTGTGCTCGCTCTTGGCGTATTCCTTAAGCTTTACGTAGCCGGCATTGTTCACAGGCTCGCTGCCTGCTTCGTCCTCGCTGACGTTTGCCACGTAGATAACGGGCATGCGGGTAAGCAGATGGGTATCCGCCAAAAGCTCTTCCTCGTCGGGCGTCAGAGTCACGGTGCGTGCGCAAAGCCCCTCTTCCAGAGCTGCCAGAATTTTCTTGAATACCTCCATTTGTGCGCCCAGCGACTTGTCGGCACGCATCGCCTTGGTGGTGCGCTCGATTCTGCGCTCCATCATTTCCATATCGGAAAGGATGAGCTCCATGTTGATGGTCTCAAGGTCACGCATGGGGTCAATGCTGCCCTCCACGTGAATGATGTCGTCGTTTTCAAAGCAGCGAATGATATGCAGAATTGCATCGCACTCGCGAATGTTGGAAAGGAACTGGTTGCCAAGGCCCTCGCCCTTGGATGCGCCCTTGACAAGGCCGGCGATGTCAACGAATTCAATGATGGCGGGGGTGGTCTTCTTGGGACTGTAAAAGTCAGACAGCCAATTAAGCCGCTCATCGGGAACGGATACCACGCCCACATTGGGGTCGATGGTGCAGAACGCGTAGTTGTCGGCGGGAAGTCGGAGGCCAAGCGGTCTTAGGAAGACAACCAC
>JAZNYL010000120.1:0-3347 GCA_045594445.1 Eubacteriales bacterium | reverse complement strand
CTACGATCCGACTTATCGGCACCACCACTCTGCCCACACGGAGAAGCTTTCCGGTCTTGATGGTGGCGTAGCGCGTGAGATTGATGCCGTACAGCCAGTCGATATAGGTGCGCGCAAAGCCCTCGCCCGCAAGGCTGTCGTATTCGGATGCATCCTTGAGGTCAGCCAAGGCTGCAATGACCGTTTCGGGTGTCTGGTCGGGCAACCAAAGACGCTTGAGGCTCTTGTCTGTGCTCAGCGCGTGCTGAATGCAAAGGCGAATAATGATCTCACCCTCGCGGTCCGCGTCGCCTGCGTTGACGATGGTGTCCACGTCGGAACGGTTGCACAGCGTACGAATGGTCTCGTACTGCTTGACCACGCCGCTGTCCACGCGCTTATCGCTGCCACGTCGCAGCTCAAAGTGGAACTGCCCCGGAAAGCAAGGCAGGTTCTCCATGCTCCAGCGTCCGTCGGGACTTGGCGAATAATACTCTACGTCGGCAAGAGAAAACAGATGTCCAAACGCCCAGGAAACCAGATATCCGTTGCCTTCCAGAAAGCCGCCGCATTTGTGCATGCGGGAATTCCCCGGGATCTGCTCAATCGCGGCTGCAATATTTCTGCCAAGGCTGGGCTTTTCGGCAAGTATCAGAATCATACTGCTCTCTCCTTTCAAAAATTATCGTCTTTTGACGAAAAATCCGGTCAGAACCGCGGCACATTCCCGCTCCATCACGCCGCCTTCAAATTCCGGCATGAAATAAAGGGGATATTTCTGAATGCGCATCATGCTGCCGCAGGCACCTCCGCGTGCGTCGTATGCGCCAAACACCACGCGATCCACTCTTGCGTTGACCAAAGCACCCGCGCACATGGGGCAAGGCTCCAAGGTCACGTACAACGTGCATCCCGTCAAGCGGTTTGTGCCGAGCGCAGCGCAGGCGCGGCGGATGGCCAGCACCTCGGCATGCGCCGTGGCGTCGGGTAAGAGCTCGCGCTCATTGTGCGCCTCTGCAATAATCTGCCCCTCCTTGACAACCACCGCCCCCACGGGCACCTCGCCCAAGGCAGCACCCTTGTCGGCAAGCTCCAAGGCGTGCTTCATATAAATCATATCGTTGTTCATGCTACGTGCTCCATAATCAGACCAAACACCGCCATGACGATGCTCAGGCAAATAAATACTGCGATCGAGGGCGAGAAAAAGCCCTTGACGGCCATGCCGTCGGATAGCTTGATCGGCTGCTCAATGCGCTCGGGTGTTGTACCAAACGCGCTTTGCGTGCGTTCCTGCTCCCTGCTCTTGCGCTTGGAAAGCAGCACCAGAATCACGAAAGCAATCAGCCCTGCGAACATGATCAGCAGATTCATGGCGATCATGATGCGGTTGGCAAGCATCTCGTCCGAAATGCGCGCCATGATGACCATTTGCACAAACGAGACCAGATTGTTGAGCATATGTAAGATGGTAGGCGGCCAGATTGAGCGCGACCTGACATACAGAATGCCAAGCAACACGCCCGCCATGGCGGTATACAAAAACTGCGTGTAGCTTTGGTGCATGGCTGCGAACATGAGTGCGCTGCCCACGATGGCAACCACCTTGCCGTACGGCAGCAAATTGCCAAGCACCAAGCCGCGGAATAAAAATTCCTCGCAAATGGGCGGCACAATGACAAGCATGACAAACACCAAAACCACCATATATCCGTTGCCCGGCTTGATCAGCTCCAGCAGCATCTCGGTGGATTCGTTGCTCTCGCCCATAAAGGGAGCAACCAACAGCGAATTGATCTGTCCGACCGCGGTGATCAGGCCCACACCCGCGATGCAGGAAAGCAGAAAATGACGGGGTAAGCGCAGATCGAAAAACATGGGCTGCGTGGGGATTTTCTTGCTGATCAGCATAAAAAACGGCACGGGCAGCATGAAGGAGGCAAAATAGAATGCGTTATAAAAGCCCCAATACAAGAGATTGCCCGCCTTTTCGGAAAGCACGCTTTCAAGCGCCAGGTCGGCAATGCCGAGCAGCGTCATAGACCCCTGCAGCAGCACAAACCAAAACAGCAAAGCAAAGCCCAAGCGCAGTGTCAAGGCCTTATATTGTTTATCGTTCGCGTTCATAAGAGTCCCCCTTTCACATATTCTTCCATGTTATATTATATCACCAAAGGTCGGGTGTGTCAAGGGTTGATGAGCATACGGTTGATCCATAGGGGCCTGCACCCTCGACAGCCCGCCTGCGTTGCCATCGGAGAATTCAGAATTCTCTTGACACCCCGCTTTGCGCATGTTACAATAATAAAAATACGAAATTTTTCAACTTTTTTCAAAAAAGCATAAACGTTTTACAAAAAAATGCGACTATATAAGCAGAAGCCCAAATAGCCAAAGGAGGTACTTATCATGACCATCAAAAAAACAAGTCTGATTCTGTTATTGTGCCTATGCGCACTTCTGCTCTTCTCTGCTTGTCAGGGCGCAAAGCCCAATCTTGACCAAAAGCAAGCTGACGTGGCAACGCTGATGGACAGCGTGATTGCCGACGACAAAAACGCTGCTGTTGCACTTATGGAGCACGTGCCGATTGCAAGCCAGGCGCAGCTGGACGCTTTTTGGAATGAGCTTTTACGCATTTACGACGGCGCGTCCACCTACGAGATCAAGTTCATTTCCTGGAATACCACCTATTCCTTTACCGACCAATCCAGTCTCACGACCGTTGTGTATCAAGCCAAAGCCGACACCAAGGCGTGCGCGGAATTCAAGCTGACCTACGACGGCGAGGATCTGCTGCGCGGTGTAAACGTCACCGACGTCACCGAAAGAATATCGCCCGTGATCATCATCGTGCGCGTGCTGTTGATCCTTGGATTTGCAGCCTCGCTTGCACTTTGCATCTGGATGACGGTGGATTGTGTCAAGCGTCCCATCCGCTTCAAGGTTTTGTGGATCATTCTGATCTGGGTCTCGGTCATTCTGCAAATCAGCATGATAGGCACCTCGTTCAGATTCAATTTCTCCTTTACGGTCATTCCCGCCTGGGGATCTCTGCAAGCGACCGTTTCCTCGTTCCTGCTCCGGATTCCCGTTCCCGTCGGCTCGCTGATCTACCTGAGCGTGCGCAAAAAGATCAAGCGTAAAGCAAGCAAGCAGAGCCCCGAAGCACCTGCGGAGCCCATAGCCGACGATCTTGAAAGCACGCTGATCGATCAGCCCGAGGCCGCAGAAACCCCTGCACCCGCCGAGGAGGAGGCTGCACCTCAAGCGGAAACCGCCGATGAGCAAATTTCAGACGGTCAAGCGGAAGAATAATTCAATGCAAAAAGAGACCGGGTGCCAAGGGCCAGGGCGCTAATTTTTTT
>JAZNYL010000119.1:0-24214 GCA_045594445.1 Eubacteriales bacterium | reverse complement strand
GTTTTGCGCGAGCAAATATTTCGCAGATGCAAAGAGAAAATGCGAAGCAATATAAGATATTGCAAGCATTTTCTCTGCCGCAGGTGCAGATATTTGCCGCTCAAAACCGTGTGAGTTCGACTCTCTTCGGCTATTCTCATTTTCGGATAGGAGTTTTTACATATATGAAAGTCATTTTAGCATCCAAATCGCCCCGCAGAAAAGAAATACTGGAAACGCTGGGTATTCCCTTTGTGATCACGTCCGCCGACACGGACGAGCGCAGTGATCAGACCGATCCCGCGCTGCTGGTTGAGCAGCTTTCCCTGCAAAAGGCGCAGGACGTGCAGAGCTTGATTGCATCGTACGACAAGTTAAGGCCAAATACGCTGATCATTGCATCCGATACCGTGGTAGCGTTGAACGGCGAGATTTTGGGCAAGCCGAAGGATCGCGAGGATGCGCGCCGCATGATTCAAGGACTGCAAAACACGACGCACCACGTGCTCTCGGGTATTGCACTTTGCTATTTTGACGCACAAGGAAATAAGAAAAGCGCGGTTTCGCACGCCTCGACCGCCGTACACTTCGGACCTATGAGTGAGGCGGACATTGAACTTTATCTTGATTCGGGCGAGCCCTTTGATAAGGCAGGCGCATACGCCATTCAAGGTCTTGCAGGCAGATGGATCACGGGCATTGAGGGCGATTACTTCAACGTGGTCGGCCTTCCCGTCAACGTTATGTGCGATTTGGCACAATCGGCGTTTGGAATTGATTTACTCAGATTATAAAACTTGATTTATGTAGTGATGAGTTTGCTGCGCAAACGTGATGAGCTTGCGTTGCAAGCGTTATGATTGGCTACGCCAAGTTATGATATGATTGCCTTCACTACAAAAACTGCCCGAAGGGCATCATAACTATGCGAAGCATATCATCACTGCGCGAAGCGCATCATCACTTGCCCGAAGGGCAATCATAACTATTTTGAAAGGAGGGAGAGCTTTGGCAAAGCATATCGGTATCGATCTCGGTACGTCCAATACGCGTTTTTGGTTGAAGGAAAAAGGCATACTTTTGCGCTCTCCCTCCGCCGTTGCCATTGATAACCGTTCCCGCGAGGTGGTCTGTGTGGGCAGCGACGCTCGCCGCATGGTGGGCAAGACCCCCGTACATCTCTCGGCTTACAGACCCATTCAGGACAGCGTGGTTACCAACCTTGAGGTGACCTCGACCATGATCCACGAATTTTTCGTCAAAACCAACTGCACCGGCTTTTTCAACAAGCCCATCGTGCTTGCGGCCAGCCCTTACAGACTGACCGACGTGGAGCGATTGGCCATTGAGACCGCGATTTTGGACGCGGGTGCAAAATCGGTGGCCATGATCGACGCTCCGCTTGCAGCGGCTCTTGGCGCAGGCCTGCGCATTTCTGACCCGCGCGGCTGCATGGTTTGCGATATCGGCGGTGGCACGACCGAGATTGCCGTGATCAGCTCGGGCGGTATCGTGCGCGCAAAATCCCTGCGCGTGGGCGGCGACAAATTTGACCAGGCCATCATCAATTACTGCAAATACCGTAAGGATCTGATCGTGGGTGACACGGCAGCCGAAATGGCCAAGCGTCAGCTTGCGGTGGCCTCTCCCGATCTTGACCGCGGCTCTATGCAGATCTTTGGCAGAAACGTGCGCACCGGACTTGCCACCACGCAGACCATTACGTCAGGCGAGGTTTGTCAGGCTTTGCGCGCACCCATTGAGGCCATTATCCGCGCCATTATTACCACCATTGAGGAAACTCCTCCCGAAATTGCGGGCGATATTTTCGACTTTGGTATCATGCTGACCGGTGGCGGTGCCAATATTCCCGGCCTTGCTGCCCTGATCAGCAAGCACGCGGGTGTTCGCGTGATCGTTGCAAAGCAGCCTATGGACGCAGTTTGCCTTGGTCTTGGCAGATTTATCGAATATCCCAAGCTGACCTCCAAGCAGCTGATTTACAGATCGAGGTAAGGCATGGATACAAACAAAATCTCACGCAGAATTTTTATTCTGACCGTCATTTTTTGCCTGATCTGTCTGCTTTACGTATTTCGCCTGGTAGGCATTGTGCTGACGGGTGAAAAGCCCGTCGTGCAGGATCACTCGTTCGTATACGTGACGGTCAATGCCGCGCGCGGACAGATTTACGACCGCAACGGCGTCCCGCTCGTGACCAACAAATACGTTTACAATCTGATGCTGGACGATCAGACCTTGCCTGCCGACGATTACGACCGAAACAAGGCGCTTTTGGTGCTTATGCATTCATTCAACAATTCAAGTGAGGCACACAAGAGAACCCCCGATCTCTATCCCTTCGGCGGCACGTATCCCGATCTCTATTACCTGCCCGACGTCTACGAGGACACCACCATGCGCTACCGACTCTTGCGCCGTATTGCGGCCAACGAGCTGGAGGACGACGTCAAAACGCACACCGTAACCGCGCTGGAGGCTCATTACGCAGAAAATCCCGAGGATTTTATTTCACCCGAGGACTTAATCAAGTACTTTATGCACAAATACGGTCTTGACGAGCAGATCAAGGGCGAGAATCTTTACACCGACGCGCAGATCGGAGCATTGCTCCGCCTGTACTACGACATGGAGTGCAACAACTTTGGTGGACTGAATCAATACACCTTTGCCAGCGATATTTCCCTTTCCATGATCACCAAGATCAAGGAGCAGGCCATCAAGGGCGTGACGTTCTCTTACGATATTCAACGCACTTACGCTTATCCCGGCTACGCCTCGCACATTCTTGGCACAATTGGCGATATTTACGCCGAGGATTGGGAGTATTACAAGGAGCTTGGCTACAATATGAACGACGTCGTGGGTATTTCGGGCTGCGAGGCCGTTTTTGAGCAATACCTGCGCGGCACGTCCGGCGTCAAGGTGCTGGAATTTGATGCAGGCGGCAATCTGGTAAACGAATACTTTGAGACCATGCCCGTGGCAGGCAAGGACGTTTATCTGACCATTGATATCAATTTGCAGATTGCAGCCGAGGACGGACTGGCCGAGAATATCAAGTACATTCAGAACCGCGGCTATAACAAGGACTGTCAATCCGGCTCTATGGTAGTGATGGACCCAAATTCCGGTGACGTGCTGGCCATTGCATCCTATCCCACCTTTGATCTGACTACCTACAATCAGAATTATTCCGACCTCTATGCCGATCCTGCGCAGCCGCTTTACAATCGCGCGCTGCAGGGACTTTACGCACCCGGCTCTACCTTTAAGCTGGGTATGGTGGTGGCAGGCATGCAGGAGGGTGTGGTGGATGCCTCTACGCTGCTTTACTGCAACAAAAAATACACTTATTACAGCGGTTATCAGCCGGAATGCACCGGATTTCACGGTGACATCAACGCTGCAAACGCCATTTGCGTTTCCTGCAACTGCTATTTTTACGACCTTGGCAGGCAACTTGGCATTCACCGCATGAATCAATACTGCTCCTTTTACGGCCTTGGTCAAAAAACCGGCATTGAGCTTTACGAGGAAACCGGCATTTTGGCAGGCGAGGAATACCGCGAGCAAAACGGCCTTGCCACCTGGCAGCCGGGCGACACCATTGCCGCCGCGATCGGTCAGTCGGACAATTCCTTTACCCCCATTCAGATCGCCTCGTACGTATCCACCGTAGTCAACGGCGGTACGCGCTATTCCGCACACCTTTTGCGCTCGGTCAACACGTATTTTACCAACGAAACGGTCAAATCCGTGGAGCCGCAGGTGCTTTCTAGGTTGGATATCCGGGCAAATACGCTGGATACCGTCAAGCTGGGCATGAAAATGATGGTAGAGGACAGCGTTACGGTCAGCAACTTCATGCGCAACGTGCCCGTGACGGTGGGAGGTAAAACCGGTACGGCACAGCTGGGCGGAAATTTGAAGGATAACGCGCTGTTTGTGTGCGCCGCACCTTATAATAACCCCGAAATCGTGATCGCCGTGGTCATTGAAAAGGGTGCGGGCGGCTCTTATTCCTCGCTCTCTGCCGCACGCGTGCTGGAGGCTTATTACGCAGAGGAGAATTGAATTTCTGACATATTATCAAAAAATTGCGCAAATCAAGGACTGTGTCACGTAGATGCAGTCCTTGATTTTTTTTAGTTAGTTGCTGCAGGTGCGGGCGAACACATATTTCGGCTTTGCCGAAATTCTCGCCCCTACGAGAAATTGTGTAAGGATTTTTTAACAAAAAAGCAAAACAAAAACACCCGTAGGGGCGAACTGTGTTCGCCCGCACCTGCGGCAACTACATATAAATACATTCATAAATTATTTTTTACAAAACTCGTCAAAAGCTCTTGACATAAGTCCGAATTAGGACTATAATAGACACATAAAGTCCGAATTAGGACTTTTTTGGAGGTACTTATGCAGCAAATTGAGCAGTTTCACACGCAGATCAAGGAATATCTGAACGCTTATCAGCACGCTATCAGTCAGAATTCCATTTCCATGAATGAATTTTGGATCTGGTCATCCTTGACCGAGCAGGACAGCTCTTATACACAGCAGGATCTTTGTGCAATCTGGTCCTTGCCCAAGCAAACGGTCAACTCGATCATCGCACAAATGATTCTGAAAAAATACGCGCGACTGGAGCACGTGCCGGGTCAGCGCAAGCGAAAAATCATCCGTCTGACCGAAGAGGGCAAAAAACGAGGACAGAGCATTGTTTCTCCCATTTCCAAGGCTGAGCAAAGAGCCCTTGACAGCATGACTCCCGAGCAATTTTCCGCTATGACCGAGCTTTTCGGACAATACATTTCCATCGTTCAGAACGAATTTGAGGCAAACGACCATGAATAATTTTCTTCAATGCTTGCTTTACGCGCTGCAGGGTGCCATTGTGGGCATAGGCGCGATCTTACCCGGCATCAGCGGCGGCGTGCTCTGCGTAGTATTCGGCGTTTACGAGCCTATGATGGAATTTTTATCAAATCCCATCAAGTGCTTTAAAAAGCACCTCAAAATTTTAATTCCCTTTGCCATTGGCTGGGCACTCGGCTTTGTGCTGCTTGCCAAGGCGGTAGAATTTGTGTTCGGACTTTGTCAGCCTGCCGCACTCATGCTCTTTTTCGGCTTGATTTGCGGAACCTTACCCGAAATGCTGGTGGTCAAAAACGATCCGCAGGCCAATACGTCCAAAAGCTGGATGCCCTTCGTCATTTCCCTATCCTTTGCCTACCTGCTCTTTCATCTGATTGAGGTCGGCATTCAGACCACCATGGCTCCCTCGTTTTTGGCCTTTGTTTTCTGCGGTGTTTTGTGGGGACTTTCCACCATCGTGCCCGGCATGACCTCGTCTGCCATTTTAATTGAGCTTGGACTTTACGAGAAGCTGACCGCAGGCATCGGATCCTTGAATCTGTCCGTCATGATTCCGTTTCTGATCGGTATTATTGCCACCGTGCTTTTGCTGGCTCGCCTGATCAATATGCTTTATAAAAAGCACAATACGCTGATGTGTCGCGTCATTTTGGGCTTTGTGATTGCATCCTCTCTAAAAATTATTCCCACCGATTTCATATCCCCCTTCGTTATGATCATCTCCATCGTTTGCTTTGTCGCAGGCTTTGCGTTTGCCCGCGCCATGGACGTATGGGGAGCTCACCATCAAAATTAATTCAGGAGAAACGTTATGCGTCTGATCGGTTTTTATAATTATACGGTCATTCTGACCTACTTAAGTCTTATCTCTTCTCTGCTTGGCATCAAATTTGCTTTTGAAGGCAATGCTTTTGCAGCTATGGCCTGCCTTGCCGCCTCGGGTATTTGCGACATGTTTGACGGTGTGGTGGCAAGATCCAAGAAAAACAGAACCGCCGACGAAAAAAATTTCGGCATTCAGCTGGATTCGCTTTGCGACGTGATCTGCTTTGGTGCGTTTCCTGCCATTTTCCTGTACTTTAACGGCGTGGACTCTGTCGTGGGTATCATTTTGCTGATGCTTTTCGTTCTTTGCGCAGTCATTCGCCTTGCATTCTTTAACGTGCTGGAAATCAAACGCCAGCAGACCGAGGGGGGCGTGACCAAAAAATACAGAGGCTTACCCGTGACCTCGATTGCCATTATTCTGCCGCTGACTTTTCTGTTAAGTTATCTCTTGCCCGGCAACGTCATGACTATCATTTATTACGTGCTGGCAGTTATCGTGCCCTTTATGTTCGTGCTGGACGTGGGCATTCCAAAATTCTGCGTGGATAAGATTTTTGCCAAGAAAAAAGAAAAACGCTCGTAAGATATAGAAAAAACCGCCCGTGATGGGCGGTTTTTTTACCTTATTCTGCATTTTTAATTCTTAATTATTAATTCATTTTATCTTCGCGGGATAGCCCTCTTGTGTCACACTCTTGACCAGATCCTCGGGCTTTTTGCCGGTATAAGTCACGGTTGCGATATTGTTGTCAAGATCAACCTCAACTGCCTTGACACCCTTAACGCCCTCAAGAGCCTTTTTGACGTGTGCGACGCACTTCTGACACATCATGCCCTGCACGTCCATCACAATAATCTGTTCTGCCATAGTCTGATTTCTCCTTTTATGATGAATTGTATACTTGACGCCGTCCTTATACTTGGCCGGCTTTTTGAGTCTTAATGAATTGATTACTACGCTGACCGAGGAAAAGCTCATAGCCACCGAGGCGATCATGGGATTGAGCACGATGCCCACGGGTGCAAGCACGCCTGCCGCAAGCGGAATGCAAATGCTGTTGTAAATGAGTGCCCAGAAAAGATTTTGCTTGATAATTTTCACCGTTTCGCGCGAAAGCCTGATGGCCTGCACCACGCCGAACAGCGAGTTTTTGGAAAGCACCGCGTCGGCCGAATCAATGGCGACCTCGGTACCCGAGCCAATGGCAATGCCAACGTCGGCACGCGCCAAGGCAGGTGCGTCGTTGATACCGTCGCCCACCATAGCCGTTTTTCCCTTGGCACAATATTCGCGGATCATGCGTTCCTTATCGCCCGGCAAAAGCGATGCGTGAAATACCGAAATGCCTGCCTCCTTGGCAATGGCAGCCGCCGTGGTAGGATTATCACCCGTCAGCATGACGCAGGTAATGCCCATATTGGCAAGTGCCTCTACGGTTTTTGCACTCTCCTCGCGGATTGGATCGGAAATGCCGATCATGCCAAGTGCCCTTTCATTTGCAGACACGGCCACCACCGTCATACCCTTTTTCTGACACGCATCAAACGCATTTTTATATTCATCTTTGAACAATACGCCGTTTTCAATCAAAAACTGCGGCTTACCAACCAAAATTTTCTTTTCGTTTACCACAGCACCGATGCCGTTGCCCACGCTGGAAAAATGATCGGTGACGGGCAGTAAGGCCACGTTTTGCTCCTCTGCGTAGCTGCAAACCGCAGCCGACAGGGGATGCGCCGAAAAGCTCTCTGCAGCGTACGCATACGAAACAAGATCCGCAGCGTCCGCACCCTCAAATACTTCCACGTAAGACACGGCAGGCTTGCCTTTGGTCAGCGTGCCTGTCTTATCCATAAGCACGTATTCCACCTCGTGTAAGGCCTCCAAGGTCTCACCATTCTTGATCAATACGCCCTCGCCTGCACCTCTGCCCGTGCCCACCATAATTGCCGTTGGCGTGGCAAGTCCCAGCGCACAAGGACAGGAAATGACTAATACGGAAATTGCACTTCTCAACGCCTGATTGAAATCTCCGCCCGTTGCAATCAGCCAAACGATTGCCGTGAGCAACGAAATGCCCATAACGCAGGGCACGAAAACTGCGCTGACCTTGTCCGCTACGCGGGCAATGGGTGCTTTTGAAGAAGCAGCCTCCTCCAAGAGATTGATGATCTTTTGCAGCGCGGTATCCTGTCCGACGCGATCCACGCGCACACTCAGATAGCCGCTGACAAGCGTGCACGCACCGCTGACAAAATCACCCACGTCCTTTTCCACGGGAATACTCTCACCGCTCAAGGGAGATTCGTCCACGCCGCCGTGACCTTCCAAAACGGTACCGTCCACGGGAATGGCTTGTCCTTGCTTGACTACGACCACATCGCCCACGACAAGCTCGGATATCGGCATTTGCACGTGCTCACCGTTTCGGACTACGGTTGCCTCATCCGGTAACAGCGATGCCAGCGCACGCACGGCAGCACCGGCCTTATTTTTTGCTCTGCCCTCCAGCATTTTGCCAAGAGAGACCAGCGTGACGATCATAGCCGAGGACTCCAGATACAGCGAATGCATCCAGGTATGAAGCAATTCGGCGTCACCCGCAGCACTTGCCACGCCAATTTCCACAGCCGCCCACACGCCGTAAAGAAACGCCGCAGACGAGCCGATGGCAATTAAGGTATCCATATTGGGTGAAAGATGCAAAAGCGCGCGAAAACCGCGGAAAAAGAAGCCGTAATTCAAAATCAGCACCGGCAACGTCAGCATCATCTGCAAAATGACGAACCAAAGCGCGTATTCGGGCTCGGATAAAAACTGCAAGAACGGCACGCCGAACATGTTTCCCATGGATACGAACATCAAAAAACCGGTCAGAAATGCACTGATCACAAATCTTGTCATCACGGCCTTTTGCTGCTTTTGCTCGTCGTGCGCCGATTTATTCTGCTGTGCATACTCTGTCAGCGCATATCCCGCCGACTTGATTTTTGCGGCAAGCTTTTTTTCAATTTTCTTGATCTCCCCTGCGCTGTACGCGTCGGGATAAGTCACACTCAAAGAGTTGGTTAAAAGGCTTACGGTGAACTCAATCTGTCCTTGCCCAAGCACGGTCCTTGCCGCACGCTCGACGTGGCTGACACAGGCAGCGCACATCATGCCCTTGACTCCATATCTGATTTTTTGCATATTTTATCTCTTTTCACAAAAAATTTACAATTTTATATTCAACTTATTATACCGCAAATTTTGTCCGAAAGTAAGAAAAAAATGTAAACTTTTTTATGCCAAATGAGGTAAAAATGGTGTATATGGGGTTGCTTTTACGGCTATTATATGTTATAATATATAATAACTATAATTATATAGATTTTTAAGTTACCCATACGGGAAAGGAAATATATATGGAAATTCTGAATCTGCTTAACGCACTCTGGGACGGTATCAAGGAATACTACCGAAGCACGCTCGGAGATCTGATCTGCGACGTCTGGTTCGGTGGGCTGGAGATTCAAAGCTTTGAAAATAACACCATCGTCATGGTTACGCCGTCCGAAATTAAAATCAACGTCATCAAAAGCAAATATCTACCCGAAATCAAGCAAAAGTTTTCGGAAAACCTGGGCATGGACGTAGACATTGAGCTGCGCTTTTCCGGGGATACCAAGGGAATGGAATCATTACGCGAAAGATTTGCCCGCGCAGCACAAAACGAAGCGCCTGCAGCCGCACCTGCTCCCGAGCAGCCTGCCGCAAAGCCTACGCTTGGCTCTACCATGCCTCCCTTCAAATTTGAATATACCTTTGACAACTTCATCGTCGGAAACTCCAACAAGTTTGCGCACGCCGCCTGCGTGGCCGTGGCAAACCATCCTGCAACCGACTACAATCCGCTCTTTATTTACGGCCCTTCCGGTATCGGTAAAACGCACTTACTTTACGCTATTACCAATGAATTCAAGCGCAAGCGTCCCGATATCAAGGTCATTTACATTAAGAGTGAGGATTTTACCAATCAGATGATCGATTGCATGGCTCGCCGCAACATGAACGAATTCCGTGAGAAATATCGCAGCTGCGATATTCTCATGATCGACGATATTCAGTTCATCGCGGGCAAGGTTTCCACACAAGAGGAATTTTTTCATACCTTCAACGCTTTGCACGAGGACGGTAAACAAATCATTCTGACCTCGGACAAGCCTCCCAGAGAGATCAAAACCCTGGAAGACCGACTGATTACCAGATTTGAGTGGGGATTGATTGCGGATATTCAGCCGCCGGATCACGAGCTGCGCATGGCTATCATCAAAAAGAAGGCCGATCAGGTGGGCATTGAGATCTCGGACGAGGTGCTTGAATTCCTTGCCGAAAATCTGCGCTCCAATATCCGTCAGATCGAGGGTGCCGTGCGTAAGCTGAGTGCGATCGGATTCGTGTACGGTAAGGTGATCACCATGGACGTGGCCCGCGGCTGCATTGACGAGCTGCTTGGCGGTGCAGAGCCGGTTAACGTGACCGTGGATAAAATCTTTGCCGCCGTTTACAGAAAATACGGCATTAAGAAAGAAGAAATTCTGGGCGAGCGCCGCACCAAGGATATTGCGCAGGCAAGACACGTTGCCATTTACCTGATCCGAAACATTACCGACATGTCCTTCCCCGGCATCGGTAAAATTCTTAACCGCAACCACGCCACCGTCATTTCTTCAATTGAAACGGTGGAGAAAAAAATGATGGCCTCATCCTCCTTCTCCATGGAGATCGACGAGCTGATCAAGGCCGTCAAAGAAAGCTGATTTTTTGTAAATCTGTGGAAAACTCAAATTTATTTTTCCACAGCGACACGTATGTCGTACCAAGGTGCGACGTGCAGGACATTTTTTCAAAAATTCATTTCACTTTTCCACATTTTACGTCAAAGCTTTACACATGCTTTTCCAAAGCAAGCCACAGCGTTTTGAAAAAATAAATCCTTACTTTTCAAGCAAAATCCGACTTTTCCACATTTTGCACAGGTTCTATTATTAAAACTACTAAAATATTACTATCTCTCTATCTCTCTCGCGTGCGCGAGAAATAACAAAAGGAGTGCTGTTATGAAAATCGTATTCAACCGCCAGGAGATCTGCAACGCCGTTGCTCCCTTAATGTGCGCCGTATCCGGTAAATCCACCCTGACTGCCGTAGAGGGCATTCTGTTTGAAGCAAAAGAGGACAATACCTGCGTTCTGACCACGTTTGACCTTGAAAAGGGCGTTCGCATTGAAATCTCTGCCGAGGTGGAACAGGCCGGCAGCTATATCATCAACGCACAGAAATTCGTGCAGACTATTCGCGTCATGGAAGGCGAGACGGTTACCCTGACCGTGAACGAAAAGCTGGGTGCCGAGATCGTTTCCGCAAACTCTTCTCATAAAATGAACGCGCTTGCAGGCGCAGATTTCCCCGAAATTCCCAAGCTGACCTCGCAGAACGGCTTTACCGTCAAGCAGAGCGTGCTTAAGGAAATGCTTTCCAAGGTCATGTACGCAATGGGCGTTAACGACCAGCGTCCCGTGCTCAACGGCACGCACTTTCGCATTACCGACAATACCCTTTATCTGGTATCCTGTGACTCCTTCAAGCTTGCAAAATGCAACGTGACCACCGAGATCGGTGCTATGGGTACCTCGGATTTTTCCTTTATCATTCCCTGCAAGACCGTCATCGAGCTTTACAGAATGCTGGACAACGATGAAGAGGCTACCGTTACCGTTTACACCAGCCGCAAGAATATCGTATTTGATCTGGACAATATGATTTTCTTCTCCCGTCTGATTGACGGCGACTATATCGACTACAACCGCATTATTATCACCACGCACCGCATCTCTGTTTGCGTGGACAGAGCCGTTCTGATCGGCGCTCTGGAGCGTGCGGCACTGGTTACAGAGGAAAGAATTGCGGGCAGCGTGCGCTCTCACGTCAAGCTGACCGTTTCCGGTGATTATCTCAAGATCTCGGCTACCTCGACCGCCGGCTCTACCTACGAGGAGCTTTATGTGGAGCACGAGGGTGACGACCTGGTGATTGCCTTCAATAACCGCTATCTGATCGACTCCCTGCGCGCTTGCACGGCTGAAAGAGTCAAGCTGAGCATGACCTCTCCTCTTTCCAGCATCAACATTGAGCCCGTGGAGCAGAGCGAGGACAAGGAGCTCTTCCTCTTGCTGCCCGTTCGTATGAAGGACTAAGACACTTATGCAATGCAATCGCATAGAGGTCACAAATTTCCGCAATATCGAGCACGCGACAGTAGAATTTGAAAGCGGAGTCAACGTGCTCGTGGGTGACAATGCCCAGGGAAAGACCAATTTGCTGGAGGCAATTTACCTTTGCGCGCTTGGAAAAACCTTCCGTGCGGCAAAGGACGCCGAGCTTGTGCGATTCGGGCAGGAGGAATGCAGCATCGTGCAGCATTTTGAGGACAGCGCAAGAGAGCAGGTCATTGAAATGCAGCTTGGCACCAAGGCGCGCAGACGCGTATTCTGTAACGGAGTCAGCTTGGCGCGCACCAGTCAGCTGCTTGGTAATTTCCGTGTCGTACTTTTTTGCCCCGAGCACCTTTCCTTGGTCAAGGACGGACCTGCCGAGCGACGCAACTTTCTGGACGTGGCCATCTCGCAGCTGCACCCTGCCTATATCCGCTCGCTGCAAAAATACAATCAGCTGCTCAAGCAGAGAAACAGCCTCTTGAAGCTGGCCGAAACAGACCGCAAGACCTTTGACGACACGGTGGAGCTGTGGAGCACACAGCTTGCGCACGAGGCGGCGTACCTTTCCTCGGTGCGATACGAATACGTCAAGGCGCTTAACGCGCACGTGGGCGAATTTTTCACGGGTATGTCGGGTGAGCGCGAGAGCGTTTGCGTACGATACATGGGAAAGGCGCACGTGGAGGAGGATATGTACGCCGACAGAGAATTTTGCGAGCGTGCCTATCTGCGACTTTATATGTCGCACCACGACCGAGAAATTGCCGCTGGGAGCACTTTGTGGGGAATTCACAGAGATGACCTTGAAATTGAGCTGAACGGCAAATACGCGCGAATTTTTGCCTCTCAGGGGCAACAAAGATCAATCGCGCTGGCCATGAAAATGGCAGAGGGCGAAATTTCACGCGCACACAGCGGCCTCGAATACCCCGTATTTCTGTTTGACGACGTGCTTTCCGAGCTGGACGCCGGACGCCGCGCTTATCTGCTTGGAGAGATTACAGACCGCCAGGTGATCATGACCTCGTGTGAGAGTGATCTTGCGGGTGCGAAAAATACGGTGTACGTCAAGCAGGGCACTTATCAAAGAAAAGAGTAAATATTATGTTTTTACACGTTGGAAACAACAAAAATATCCGCAGCCGTGACATTATCGGCATTTTTGATACCGATAACGCCACACTCTCACCAATTACCAAAAAATATCTCGCACGTGCCGAAAAGCTTGGACTTGTGGATTCGGCGCGCGAGGAAATTCCCAAATCCTTTGTGCTTTACCGCACTAAGGATGGCTGCAAGGTCTGCTTTTCGCAGCTCTCGGCAACCACGCTTTCGGACAGAATGAATGATCCTTCAAGCTATTAAATCATTGATAAAACCGTAAAATAATCAGAAAAAGGATAAAAAAATGCAAGAAAATCAGAATCTTACCCCGGAAAAAGAAAACGTATACGACGAAAGCCAGATTCAGGTGCTTGAGGGCCTTGAAGCGGTCAGAAAGCGTCCCGGTATGTATATCGGTACCACCTCGATTCGCGGTCTGCACCACTTGGTTTATGAAATCGTGGACAACTCGATCGACGAGGCGCTTGCGGGGTATTGCGACACCATTCGCGTGACCATCAATCCCGATAACAGCGTGACCGTTGAGGACAACGGCAGAGGTATCCCTGCCGGTATGCACGCAAAGGAGGGGATTCCTACCCCTGAGGTGGTTTATACCATTCTGCACGCGGGCGGAAAATTCGGCGGTGGCGGATATAAGATCGCGGGCGGCTTGCACGGCGTTGGTGCGTCGGTGGTAAACGCTTTGTCCGAATGGCTGGAGCTTGACGACTCGGTGGACGGACTCCACTATACCGAGAGATTTGAGCGCGGCTTTGTGGCGCGTCCCTTCCGCTGCGAGGGTGAATGTCCCGAGCGTCCGCACGGCGTAAAGGTTACCTTCAAGCCCGACCCCACCATTTTTGAAGAGACCGTATTTGACTACGATATTCTGCTCAATCGCTTGCGCGAGCAGGCATTTCTGAATGCGGGCGTGCACCTGGTGCTGGTGGATGCACGCGTGGAGGAAGGCGAGGAGATGCGCGTGGCAGATCTGCAGTTTGAGGGCGGTATTTCTACCTTCGTGGAATATCTGACCGAATCCAGACATTGCGATCCTATTCACAAGGACGTCATTTACATGAGAGCCGAAAAGGATACGAGCATTGCCGAAATCGCGCTGCAGTATAACGACTCCTACAGCGATTGCATCATGACCTTTGCAAACAACATGAATACCATTGAGGGCGGTACGCACGAAACCGGCTTTAAGTCAGGTCTGACGCGCGTGCTCAACGACTACGCGCGCAAAAACGGCATCTTAAAGGACAGCGACAAGAATCTTTCGGGTGACGACGTGCGTGAGGGCCTTTGCGCCATCATTTCGGTCAAGCTGGAAAACGCACAGTTTGAAAGCCAGACCAAGGCAAAGCTGGGTAACTCCGATATCAGAACCTTGGTAGAAAATACCGTGGTCAATAAGCTCGGCGAGTACCTGGAGGAGAATCCCTCGGTTGGTAAGATCATCATAGAAAAATCCCTGGCCGCTTCCCGTGCGCGCGAGGCTGCGAGAAAGGCAAGAGAGACTGCGAGAAGAAAGGGCCTTTTTGAGGGCTCTTCCCTGCCCGGTAAGCTTGCTGACTGCCAGGACAGAAACACTGAATTTACCGAGATCTACATGGTAGAGGGAGACAGTGCAGGCGGTTCTGCAAAGCAGGGCCGTAACTCTCGCTTCCAGGCAATTCTTCCCTTGAGAGGTAAGGTACTCAATGTCGAAAAGACCAGACTTGACAAGGTTTACGCCAATCCATCGCTCGTGCCCATCATTCAGGCACTTGGCTGCGGTATTGGCGACGAATTTGACATTACCAAGCTCAGATACGGCAAAATCATTATCATGGCCGACGCGGACGTGGACGGCTCGCATATCCGTATTCTGCTGCTGACCTTCTTCTTCCGTCACATGCCCGAGCTGATCAAGCAAGGCCATGTTTATCTGGCACAGCCCCCGCTTTACAAGGTTTACAAGCGCAGCGGCGGTAAAAAGATCGGTGAAAAATACGCATTTTCGGACGCAGAGCGCGATATTTATATTGCAGAGCTGGGTGGCACCAACGTAGAAGCAGACCGCTATAAAGGTCTTGGTGAGATGAATCCCGACGAGCTTTGGGAAACCACCATGGACCCCAGCACCCGTACCATTCTGCGCGTGACCATGGAGGACGCTATGATCTGTGATCAGACCTTCTCGCTGCTCATGGGTGACAAGGTGGAGCCCAGACGAATTTTCATTGAGGAAAACGCAAAATTCGCGGAAAATCTCGATATTTAACGAGAAAATATGCAAGATTTGCTGAAAACCTTGACATCTGATTTTCAAAATATTATCAATATGCGTCCGCAAGGGCACGTGTTGGCGCTTTGCCTGCATCCTGCGCTGGACGTGACCGTCTATACCGATCACGGACACGAAATTTCGCGCAGAGAGGATCTTGGCGGCAAGGCAATCAATCTTGCCCGCATGCTGCACGTCTTGGGCGCACGCGTGACGCTGATCGCGCCGGACGATTGTGCGGGAGAAACACGCGCGCTGCTTGCAGATTGTGACTTTGACTGTGAGCTGATTCCTACGAATCTGTTTCTGCGCCGCAATTACAAATACGTAGATGCGGACGGCAGGACGCGCGAGCAAAACGGCAGCGCCGGAATACTTTCTCCACAGCACTTTCAACAGCTTATCGACAGAGTTTTACACATTTGTCGTACACGACAAATTTCGCACCTCGCCCTGTGCGGAAGTTTTCCACAGGGTGTGGAAAAAGGTGTTTATAACTCGTTGATCAAGGCTGCAAATGCGCTTGATATTTCTTGTGTGACAGATGCATCAGGAGAGTCTCTTTCCCTTGCAGTACAAGCAAAACCCGATCTGATCAAGCCGAATTTGCAGGAATTTTCTTCTCTTTTATCGCAAGATATTTCCATGTTGAAAACTCAAAAGCAAGTCGAAGACACGATTTTTCGGTCGTATCGTGACACGGGTGTATCCATTCTCTGCTCCATGGATAAAAACGGCTCGGTTTATGCGGGGAGCGAGGGTATTTATACGGTCAAGAGTCCCGAGGTCGAGCACATCGTGGGCTTTGCGGGTGCGGGAGACACCATGCTTGCAAGCTTTATTTACGCAAGGCTTTTGAGCAATGCATCCATTGAGCACAGCCTGCGCTTTGCTTCTGCCGCAGCCACCGCAAAGGTCAGACTGCCTGCAAATACCCTGCCGTCGGCAGAAGAGATTTTTGCCGAATGGACACGGACCGAAATCAAGAAAGGCGGAACATGAAATATATCAAAAATAAAATATTCCTTGTGTCGCTGACCTTGGCGCTGTGCTTTGTTATGATCTTTTCCGTGTTTTACGTCATGGGGATTCAGAATCTCCCGGCTTCCATGATTCAGGCGGCAATGAAACCCTTTCAAACCATGTTTACAAATATTTCAGAGGCCCTTGACGGTTACATGATTTATTTTTCCAACGTCAAGCAGCTTTATGAAGAAAACAGAGCCTTGCAGGAGCGCGTGGATCAGCTGGAAAACCAGCTCAACGACGCGCAGCTTGCGGTCAAGGAAAACAGCGCCTTGCGTGAATATCTGGGCATTCGCGACAGATACGAGGCTCTTTACGCGGTGGGTGCGCAGGTGCTTGGCAAAAGCGATGGCACGTACCTGCAGTACATTACGCTCAATAAGGGCTCTTCTTCGGGCATCAAGGAAAATATGCCCGTGATCACACAAAACGGCCTTGTGGGCTACGTTTGTGACGTCAGCATCAATTCCTGCCGCGTCAGCACCATTCTCCAATATGATACCGGTGTGGGCGTTTACGTGCAGCGCACGGGTGACGTGGGGCTTTCGGACTGTCCGTACGCCATGGGTGAGCAAGGGCTTTTACGCGTCATTTATTTGCCCGAGAGCGCCAAGCTGCAGATCGGTGACCGCATTGTGACCGGAGACCTTGGCGATATTTACCCTTCCGGACTGACGGTTGGACACGTCATTGAAATCATGCCCGATCTTTACAACCGCACGTTGACCGCCACCATCAAGCCTGCCGTGGATTTTGAAACGCTGGATCAGGTTTACGTAGTGACCGGCTTTGCGGAAAAGCAAACCGAGGCGGTGGAGCCATGAACCAAAAAATCTGGCGACATGCCCTGAGCATAACTCTTTGCATGATCCTATGTATTTTTGCCTGCGCGGCACAGACATCGTTTTTACCCCATTATCTCAACGATACGTATTTCGTATGCGATCTGCTGCTTTGTCTGACGCTTGCATTCGGCATTTGTGCAGGACAGGCCTACGGCGCATTTTTCGGCATATTTGCGGGCGCGCTGGCAGATAGCACGGGTGGATTCGGAATCAGTCTTTTACCCTTATTTTACATGCTCTGCGGCTATTTTATTGCCGTGTGTGCAGAGCTGATCCCAAATAAAAAATTTCCCGTATATATGGCGTTCGGTGCGATTTCGGTGATCGGTCGCGCCTTGATTTCCATGATTTACGTCATGCTCTCCAGCGGCTCCTTGCCGATTCTGGACGTAGCACGCTACGTCTGCCTGCCGATTCTGCTCGGCACCTCTATAGTTTTGCCCGTCACTTATCCGATCGGGCTGCTCATAGCACTCCCCTTGAACAAAATCAAACAACGTTCGATAGATAAAATAATGTAAGAAGGTACAAAAAAGTGATCAGAAAAGACAAACGAGATCAGGAATACGAAAATATTCTGTTTGACCAACAAAAAATCGTGGACGTCGGTATGGATAAAGAGGTAAAGAAGTCCTTTATCGAATATTCCATGTCGGTTATCATTTCGCGCGCTTTGCCCGACGTCAGAGACGGTCTGAAGCCCGGTCAGCGCCGCGTTCTGTACGCGATGTACGAGGATCACGCTACGCACGACAGACCTACGCAGAAGTCTGCAAAGACGGTCGGTAACGTGCTTGGCCGTTATCACCCTCACGGTGACTCCTCGGTTTACGGAACGCTGGTACGTATGGCTCAGCCCTTCTCGCTGCGCTATCCTTTGGTTGAGGGTAGCGGTAACTTCGGTAGCGTGGACGGTGACCCCCCTGCAGCATACCGTTATACCGAGGCACGCCTTGATAAGATCTCGGACGAAATGCTCAAGGATCTGGACAAGGACGTCGTTGTCATGGTGCCCAACTACGATAATCGTCTGCGTGAGCCCAGCGTGCTCCCTGCTCGCTTCCCCAACCTTCTGGTCAACGGCTCTGTGGGTATTGCTGTCGGTATGGCGACCAACATTCCCCCTCACAATCTTTCCGAGACCATTGATGCCACCATCCATCGCATTCACAATCCCGAATGCTCGATTGAGGAGCTGATGCAGTTCATCAAGGGCCCCGACTTCCCCACCTATGGCACCATTTACGGTACCAACGGCATCAAGGAGGCATACCTGACCGGTAAGGGCAAGATTCAGGTGCGCGCCAAGGCCGAGATCGACGAGGAAAACCGCCGCATCATCATCACCGAAATTCCTTACATGGTCAACAAGAGCCAGCTTTGCGAGGCAATTGCAAACCTTGTCAAGGATAAGAGAGTGGAAGGCATTACCGATATGCGTGACGAGTCCGGCCGTAACGGTATGAGAATCGTCATTGAATACAAGCGTGATGCAAACGGTCAGATCATTCTCAATCAGCTCTACAAGTATTCTCAGCTGCAGGATACCTGCTCAATCAATATGCTGGCCATCGTGGGCAACGAGCCCAAAACGCTCAACCTCTCCCAGATGCTGGATCACTATATCCGCCATCAGGAGTCGGTCATTACCCGCCGCACCCAGCACGAGCTGGATGCTGCTTTGCGCGAGGCACATATCTACGAGGGCTATAAGCTGGCAATCGACAATCTGGATGAGGTCATCAACATCATCCGTGCCTCCGAGGATCAGCCTACCGCTAAGAAAAACCTGATGGCACGCTTTAACGGTGAGCAGACCGACGACGGCTCTGCCGCTGCGCTCAATCTTGAGGCCTTTGCCATGGCCGAGGATGCGCATCTCTCCGAAGAGCAGGCACAGGCCATCGTTTCCATGACGCTGGGCCGTCTTTGCGGCTTGGAGCGCAAGAAGATAGAGGAAAAACTGGCGGCTCTCAACGCTGCTATCTTGGAATACAGAGCAATTCTGGGTGATATCGGACGCATTCGCGGCATTATCTGCGACGAAATGACCGAGATCAAGCGCAAGTTTGGTGACGAGAGACGCACGAGAATTGAGGAATCCGAGGACGATATCGTACTCGAGGATCTGATTGAAAAGCACGATTGCGTCATTACCCTGACGCACGGCGGATATATCAAGCGTCAGCCCGCATCCGAATACACCGCACAGCACCGTGGCGGTATGGGTAAGGCTGCGCTGACCACCAAGGAAGAAGACTTTATTGAAAAGGTGGTCGTCGTTCACTCGCACTCCAACCTCATGCTCTTTACCAACCTTGGCCGCGTACAGATGCTGCGTGCGTTCATGATTCCCGAGGCGTCCAGAACTGCCAAGGGCACGCATATCAACAACGTGCTGGAGCTTTCCGAGGGTGAAAAGATCACGGCTATGATCTCAATTCACGAGTTTGCCGAGGGCGAATATCTCACCATGGTCACCAAATACGGCGTGATCAAGAGAACGCTGCTGACTGAATACGCTTACCACCGTAAGGGCGGTAAGATCGCGCTTGCACTCAAGGATGGCGACGAGCTTGTATTCGTTACTCATACCTATGGCTATCCCACTGACCTCATGATCGCTACCAGACAAGGCAGCGCGGTCAGATTTACCGTGGACGACGAGTCTGTTCGTCCCATGGGCAGAACCGCAACCGGCGTGCGCGGTATCAAGCTGCGCGGTGACGACTACGTTGTGGGTGTTGCAAGCGTGGTGGAAGGCAAATCGCTGATTACTATTACCGAAAACGGCTACGGTAAGCGTACCGAATTTGACGACTTCCGTCAGATGAAGCATCGCGGTGGACACGGCGTTTCCTGCCATGCCCTGTCCGAAAAGACCGGTCTGCTTTCGGGTATCAATATCGTGGACGACAACGACGACGTCATGATCATTACCGACGCAGGTACCATGATCCGTACCTCTGCGGCAGATATTCCCACCTATTCCAGAAGCGCGGGCGGCGTTCGCGTCATGAAGCTTGCAGAGGGTCAGAAGATCGTCAACTTTACCAAGCTTGCCCGTCAGGACGAGTTGGATGAAGAAATCACCGAAGGTGAAGCTTTGCCCGAGGATGAAAATATTGAAGATCAGAATCCCATTACCGAGGATCAGAATCTTACCGAGAACGACTCTTCCGAGCAGAATGAATCTTCCGAGGAATAAGCAAATTTCTCTTAAAACAAAAAGAAAACCCTTGTAAAAGGGTTTTCTTTTTTATCTGAATCATTTAGCAAAAAAGGCCTCCCCCGAAGGGGAGGCCAAATTTGTTTGGTAAGTGAAATCTAATCAATCAGATGATCAGTTTTTCATCAGGGAACGATTACTTCCAGCTCAACAAGGTTGATGGTGTACTCACCTGCGCCAACTCTGTAAACAACCTTAACGGTCTGGCCGGTGTACTCGCTGAGGTTAATGATTTCAGCATCGTTCTGACCAATTCTGTTGGGAACGCCTGCATAACCCATGTTGTTAGCAACGTGGTCCAGAACGCCCTGCTCAGCTTCTCTCAGAGTCAGATCAACGGTCTTGAGCACAGTGCCGTCTGCTGCGATGATATCGCAAGCCCAGTTCTCCAGAGAATAGCCGTCAACTGCGAGCCAGCCGTTTGCCATGTAAATGAAGTTAGCAGTTACGGAAGTCAGAGTGCCGGATGCATTGGTAATGGTGGTGCCGTTATTAGCACTGTTGGTAGCTGCCTGTGTAAAGTTTACAACGTCAGAGAAGTCAGCATTGACACAGTACATGAAGGAGTCAACGGATGCGTGCCAATTGCCCTCAAATACAGCGGGTTCCTTGGGCTCTTCGATGCCGTAGTAAGCGTTAGCGGAAACAACGGAATCGAACAGAACGATTTCAGCAATGTCAATGGAGCCTTCAGAGCCTGCGAAGAAGTCGTAACGCAGGTAGTTCATCTTACCCTCAGCATTTACGTAAGAGGTAGCGTCGAGAATCAGAACGTGCCATTCGCCGTCCTGGATGTATTCAAACTTGAGCTCGTCTGCGCCGCCGGTGATGCCGCCGGAGCCTACAAAGAACTCACCGTCAAATTCTTCACCGCCGTCAACGGTAGTGCGGTACTTGAGAGCAATAACCTTAGCGCCCAGAATGTTGGAATTCTGAGGCAGTACCCAGAAGAAGGGGTCGCCACCTGCGGTGGAGGTAATGGTAACGTAAGATCCATCTTCAGCAAGAGTTACGGAAGCGATATTATTTGCACCTTCACCGGTAGCAGTGCCTGCAATATATGCAGCGTCACCGATAGCTACGGGAGGAGTTACTACTGCGGGAGGAGCGATTACTTCAGGAACTGCAAGCTTAACGGAAGAAGCGTAGGTGCCTTCCATCAGAGTGCCGCCTGCGTAGGTTTCAACGCCGGGAACGAGGATCTCGTCAGCAGCCCAGCCGGTGAACTGTGCAGAACCGGTCAGGTACTCGAGCTCGTAGTAAACGTCGCCGGTAATCAGAGCTTCGAAGGGGATTTCAACAACGAAGTCAGAGTTGTCGTTGTGGTTTTCACCTGCGGTCTCGTACAGAACCTTGCCTGCAACAGTAGTTGCATAGTCGGTATCCCATGCCCAAACCTTAAGAGCCCAGGTATTGGTGTTACCGTCAGCATAAGTAGCCATTGCGGAAATGGTGATGCCGGTCAGGTAGTTGTCACCCAGAGGCAGCTTCTGACCAAAGGTCTTAACACCGCTGTAAGGACCACCGGTGGTGCGAACACCAAGATCAACGGTAGCTTCATTGCAGGTGGGGATGATCTGGAGATAGAAGGAGTACAGCAGAGCGTAAGTGCCGTCAGCCTGCTTTGCAATAACGCCTACAGGGTGAATACCTGCGGGAACGTCAGCGATAGAAGCGGTAACGTTGTAGCCTGCACCGTTTACGATGCCTGCAGCAGCAAGGTCAGGACGATCCTGGCCGAATGCAGCGTCGGTTACGATTTCCATCTTCTTGCCGATGAAGTAACCAAACTCGGTTGCAGGAGCTGCAGCAAATGCTGCCCAACCTCTCATGCTGATGGTTTCCTTAGCATCATCGGGCATAACGAGAACGGTATTGTTCTTAGCCTGCATCTGTGCAACAACCTGAGCCTCGTCAACGTAAGGAGCGTTGTTGAGATAGAGGTTGTCAATGGAGAAGTTAGCATAAGCATTCTCTACGTAAGGCAGGGTCTTGGTGAGCTTGAATTCCTTAATGAGCTCTTCGTTGCCATCGGGATCCTTAGCTACGAGTGCAACGGTGTATTCGCCTGCACCCAGCTCATAAGTGGGAATATCAAACTTCATTCTGCATGCGGACAGAGCGCCGGGAACGTTGTTCTTGATGTGATCCTGAACGCCTACTTCAGCGGTAAAGGTGAAGGAATCGTTGTAGATCACGTCGCCGCCGTTGATGGAGTAACCAACGGTGCCTTCAGTCTCGGTTGCATAAGCGATCCAACCCCAAACGCGCAGAGCTTCTACGGTGTGGTCGATGTTAGCAACGGGATCATTTTCCCAGGCCATGTAAGCATAACCGTCAGCAAAGACAGGATCCTTTTCATAGCCGTCAACAACGGTAAACAGGGAGTCCCAAGACTTTGCGATGATTACCTTTACGGGATCGGGAGTAACGGGCTCGGTTTCAACGGGCTCGGTAGTCTCGGGGGGCTGAGTAGTCTCGGGAGGCTGAGTAGTCTCGGGAGGCTGGGTGGTTTCGGGAGCCTGAGTAGTCTCAGGAGCCTGAGTGGTTTCGGGAGCATTGGTCTCTGCACCGGTGGTTTCTGCGGGAGTCTCAGGGTTTTCACAAGCAACCAGAGCGATCGACAGAACCATGCAAAGTGCCAACAGCATAACGAGTAACTTTTTCATGATACTTTTCCTTTCATGAACAGATTTTACCTACTTTCGGATAGGTATACCTTATTTTAGCACAAGTGCTTGAAATTTGCAACAAAATTTTGTGAAAAACTATATAACAAAACGAAAAATAGTCGGTTTTCACAACAAATTATTGTGAAAATTAGATATATTCACAATAATATTGTTTCACACTTTCTAATTTGATGATTCTACTGAAAAAAGTAACGGTTTGCTACGAGTGTCAGAAAATTTTGTTACGTTGATAAAATAAACAAATAATTAAAAATACAACAATAAATAATGCAATTTTATTAGAATAAAAAAGGGCTCTCCCGAAGGAGAGCCCAAATTTGTTTGATTTATGAAGAAATCTTAGGGAACGATTACTTCCAGTTCAATGAGGTTGATGGTGTACTCACCTGCACCAACTCTGTAAACAACCTTAACGGTCTGGCCTGCATATTCGCCAAGAGCGATGATCTCAGACTCGTTACCAAGTCTGTTGGGAACGCCTGCATAACCCATGTTGTTAGCAACGTGATCCAGAACGCCCTGCTCAGCTTCCTTCAGGCCAAGCTCAACAGTCTTGAGCACGGTGCCGTCAGCTGCAACGATATCGCAAGCCCAGTTCTCCAGAGAGTAACCGTCAACTGCGATCCAACCGCCTGCGAAGTAAACGTACTTAGCAGTTACGGAAGCGAGAGAACCGGATGCATTTGCAATGGTAGTACCGTTGGTGTTGTTGGTAGCTGCACCTGCGAAGGTTACGACGTCAGAGAAGTCGTCCTGTACGCAGTACATGAAGGAGTCAACGGAAGTGTGCCAGTTGCCTTCGAATACTGCAGGCTCTTCAACGGGAGCTGCTTCGTGAGCAACGATGTAAACGTAAACCTGAGCGTCATCAACGTTCTTGGAAGCGAACTCAATGGTGCCCTTGTAATTCTTAATGTAACCGAAAACGGTAATGGTATCGCCAACCTTCAGCTCGGGCATGCCTTCCATGGGATTCAGAGTGTAAATCAGCATGGTCTGCTCACCGTCGGTGAAGTAAACGTTCTTGTAGTAAGAACCGCCCTGGCCGATTTCGGTAACAACACCGGTGGTGTAGTAC
>JAZNYL010000118.1:0-26102 GCA_045594445.1 Eubacteriales bacterium | reverse complement strand
ACCAACGTAGGGGTCCCAACGCAGATAGTTGATAACACCATCAACAACTGCGGGAGTATTAGCCAGATCAATGATAGCGAGATTCCACTTGCCGTCGGTTACAACGTCAAATGCATAGTTATCGGTACCGCCTGCAGGGCCAGCGCCGGAACCAACGAAGATTTCGCTGCGTGCGCCTTCAACACTGGTGCGGTACTTGATAGCAACGAAGCTTGCAACAGTGCCCTTACCGTTCAGCATAGGAAGCTGATAGAAAGGATCATTGAAGCCGTCACCGTTGAGGTCGGTGGTGTTGATGGTAATGTAAGTGCCATCAGCGCTCATCTTGGCAGAATCAATGTCAGGAGAACCGGGAATGGTTGCTGCCATATCTGCTGCGGGAATGAATGCTACGGGAGCGTTGGGGTTAACGGCCTTGTTCAGAGTGAACTCAACGAGAGTTTCAACAGTGCCTACAGCGTCTCTTACAAGAGCCTTGACTTCGATGCCCTCGCCGCCAACGTACTCAACGGGAACCATAATCTGGAATCTGGATGCGGACTTTGCACCGGTGGTAGCAGCTACGTCAATGACTGCCTGCTCGGTATCAAACAGGTAATCACCGAATACGGGCTCTTGGTCACCAATCTGGTAACCGAACTGGCCAAGCTCTTCTGCAAAGAAGCCTACCCAACCCCATACCTTAATATACTGGACGTTGTAGTCTTCTACGTTTGCAATGCCGTCCCAGGTTGCGGACTGGCCGGGAGTAAAGAAGCCGGTAGCGTTGCCGTTCAGAACCATAGCGAGCTCGTCAAAGGACAGGCAGGTGGTTACGGGATCGGGCGCGGGCTCGGTCACTTCCTCAGTGGTAGTCTCGGGAGGCTGAGTAGTCTCGGGAGGCTGGGTGGTTTCAGGCTGAGTGGTCTCAGGCTGAGTGGTCTCAGGCTGAGTAGTTTCGGGAGCCTGAGTGGTCTCAGGAGCCAGAGTAGTTTCGGGAGCATTGGTCTCTGCACCGGTGGTCTCTGCGGGAGTTTCAGGGTTTTCGCAAGCAACCAGAACGACCGACAGAACCATGCAAAGTGCCAACAGAACGAGTAACTTTTTCATGATATTTTTCCTTTCATGATGATTTTGCCTACAAGTAGGAACGATAATATGATAGCACAAGTGGAAATAATATACAAGAGGAAAAATTCAACCTTGGTGAAGATGTACAAAAATAGGGAAAAGTGAACAAATCACCTCTTTGAAAAATAGTGATACTCGCCAAAAAAATCCGCCAAAAATCAAAAGAGCACTCCCCCATTTTTGGCAGTGCTCTTTTTTTAAGCAAAATATTTCTTATTGTAACCGCTTTTTACTGCTTGTAGGTCATCTCGCCGTAGGTGGGAACCGGCCACAGCGCGGAGGGCATGATGGCCTCCATGGCGTCTACCGGCGCGCGCAGCGCCTGCATGGCAGGAACGACCTTATCACAGAATACGCGTGCGGCTGCAAGGTGGTCGGCCTGCGCCATCGCCTCGGCGTCCGCTTTTTTGAGTGCCTCCAGGGCGGCGTACGCTTGCTCATTATAAGAGGAAAGCTTTGTTAAGAGATCCTTCTCCACACCGATTGATCCAACGCCTAAAATTTCTCTCTTTTCCTTGGCGGTGGTGGCCAGACGGCACATATATTCCTCAACAGCCGGTAAATATTCTCTACTAACCATTACAATCATGGTCTGCGCTTCGATGTTGATGATCTTGGCGTAGTTCTCAAGCAGGATATCCTTGCGCGACTCCAGCTCGGAAAGGCTCATAACGCCGAACTTTTCAAATAATTCCACGTTTTCTGCGTCAGTCAGGTGCGGATAAACGTCAACGGAACGCTTGTAATTGCAAAGTCCGCGACGCTCTGCCTCCTCCTCCCACTCCTTGGAATAGCCGTTTCCGCTGAACAGAATGCGCTCGTGCTTGGTAAATACCTCGCGCAGGAGTGTGTGCAGCTTGGCATCAAAATCCTCGGCGCTTTCCAGACGGTCTGCATACTCGCAGAAGGATTTTGCCACGGCGGTGTTGAGCACGATGTTGGGCATGGCGATATTTTGCGCCGCACCCGGCATACGGAACTCAAATTTCTTGCCGGTAAAAGCGAAGGGAGAGGTGCGGTTGCGGTCGGTCGTGTCCTTGCGGAAGGTGGGAATGGACGGAACGCCCAGATTGAGCGTGGCGCGTCCCGCACCGGTGTAGGCCGTGCCGCGAATGATAGAATCAATGACGTGCTCCAGCTCTTCACCGACAAAGACCGAAATGATGGCGGGAGGTGCCTCGGCCACGCCAAGACGCGTGTCGTTGCCCGCGGTAGCGATAGATAGACGCAACAGCCCCTGATAATCGTCCACGGCTTGGATAACGGCCGCCAGAATCAGCAGAAATTGCAGATTTTCGCCCGGTTTTTTGCCGGGATCGGTCAGATTCTTGCCGGCATCGGTTGCAAGCGCCCAGTTATTGTGCTTGCCCGAGCCGCTGACGCCTTGGTAGGGCTTTTCGTGGAGCAGACAAACCAGATCGTGACGCTCGGCTACCTTTTTCATGTACTCCATGGTCAGCATATTCTGATCCACCGCCACGTTTGCCGTAGTATAGATGGGAGCAAGCTCATGCTGGGAGGGTGCTGCCTCGTTGTGCTTGGTCTTTGCGTTGATGCCAAGCGCCCAAAGCTCGCGGTCAAGCTCGGCCATAAAGGCCGAAACGCGGGTTTTGAGCGGACCGAAATAATGGTCCTCCATTTCCTGTCCCTTGGGCGCAGGCGCTCCAAACAGGGTTCTGCCGCAGTAGGAGAGATCCTTGCGACGGTCAAAATAATCTTTATTTACAAGGAAATATTCCTGCTCTGCACCCACCGTTGCGCAAACGCGCGAGGTGGTGGTATCGCCAAACAGGCGCAGAATACGAAGCGCCTGCGTGTTCAACGCGTCCATGGAGCGGAGCAGAGGCGTTTTGGTGTCCAGCGCCTCGCCCGTGTAGGAGCAGAAGGCGGTGGGAATATACAGTGTGCCGTCCTTGACAAAGGCATAGGACGCGGGATCCCAGGCGGTATAACCTCTGGCCTCAAAGGTGGCGCGCAGGCCGCCCGAGGGGAAGGAGGAGGCATCGCTTTCGCCCTTGATCAGCTCTTTGCCCGAGAATTCCATAATGACCTTATCGCCCAGAGGGGAGATAAAGGCATCGTGCTTCTCTGCGGTGACGCCCGAAAGCGGCTGGAACCAATGGGTAAAGTGGGTAGCGCCTTTTTCGATCGCCCAGTCCTTCATAGCGGAGGCGACCGTACCTGCAATGGCGGGGTCAATGACACCGCCGGTGGCAATGGTATTGGTCAAGGAACGATAGACGTCCTTGGGAAGTTTTTGACGCATCACGTCGTCGTTAAAGACGCGTGAGCCGTAAAGCTCGGGTACGTTCATGGTTTTATCCTTCAATTTTATTAAAATCGGATGAAAAATGGGTTAAGCAACCCAAAGCGGGCCACTCTCACAGGATGAAAGTTTTCGCCCGCCTTTTTCAAAAGGCGGCGGGGTACGGGGCAGAGCCCCGAAAAACGCCGTTTTTTTGGTTCTTTTTTTGCGGCTACTTGCTCAAAAAAAGAACGGAATGAATTAGGACATGTAACATTGAGAAAACCATCTCCGTTCTTTTTGGCAAAATTGCCGCAAAGAAGAACATATTTGCTTCGCAAATTAAAACGGCGATATGCGGGGCTCTGCCCCGCCCCCGGGCGCCTTTTGAAAAAAGCGACGCAAAAACTTTCGTGAGTTGGGTTGTCCGTTTGGGTCAGTTCCCCTTGATCTTCTTCCAATACTCCGCGGCAGCTTGCTCGGTCTTGTTCTGCGCGGGAGTGTAATATTTCTTATCCTTCAAATCATTGGGCAAATACTGCTGATTGACGTAATGATTCGGGTAATCGTGTGGGTATTTATATCCCTTATTCAGCGGACTTTGCAAATGCTCGGGAATCTCTGTTCCCTTGCCTGCCCGTACGTCCTCCAGCGCCGCATCCAGTGCAAGATGCGTGGCGTTGGACTTGGGTGACGTTGCCAGAATGATTGCCGCGTTGCCCAGCGGAATTCTCGCCTCGGGCATGCCAAGCTCCTTGGCAGACTCGCAGCAAGCGCGTGTAATCACAGCCGCCATGGGGTAAGCTGCGCCGATATCCTCGTTTGCAATCACTTGCAGGCGTCTGCAAACCGAGATCAGCTCGCCCGATTCCAGCAATTTTGCCGTATAAAAGGCCGCTGCATCGGGATCCGAGCCGCGAATCGACTTTTGCAGGCAGGAAAGCAGGTCGTAATGCGCGTCGTCACCGTAATTTCCGATGCCGCTCTTGAACGCGTCCGCGTGCTCGCGCAAAATCTCGTCGTCGGCCGAGAAAAACGCGTTTTCAAACAGGCCGATCGCACGTCTGACGTCACCGCCTGCGGCTTTTGCCACGTAACAAAGCAGCTCGTCCGACGCCGTTTTATTGGTTCCGTGCTCCTCGTTGAGGTAATTCAGAGCGCGTCTGAGCATCACTGCACCGCTCTCGGGCGGTACGGGCTTGAATTCAAACAGCGAAGATCGCGAAATGATTGCGTTATAGACGTAAAAATGAGGATTTTCGGTGGTGGAGGCGATCAGCGTGATTCTGCCGTCCTCCATGTATTCCAGCAGCGTTTGCTGCTGCTTTCTGTTGAAATACTGGATCTCGTCGAGGTATAAAAGAATGCCGCCCGACCCGAAAATATTGTTGGTCTCGGCGATAATATCCTTGATGTCCTGCGTGGACGCGTGCGTTGCGTTGAGCTTGCGGAACTGCATGCCCGAAGCCGCCGCGATCGCAGATGCGGCCGTGGTCTTTCCCGTGCCGGGAGGGCCGAAAAAGATCATATTCGTGATTCTTCCGCCGGCAAGCATGCGGCGTACCACACCGCGAGGGCCGAACAAATGTTCTTGCCCGACGATTTCATCCAACGTTTTGGGGCGGAGAATGTCCGCCAATTGCATATTCTTCATAAAATCAGCTCCGACAAGCGTTAACGAACGCCGCAAACACGCGCTGCATAGCGGGATCCTGCTGACGGAAGATCTCCGGGTGCCACTGCACGCCAAGATAGAAGGGGTGCCCTTCCATGTGTACTGCCTCGATATATCCGTCCTCACTTTCGGCATCGGCTGTCAGCGTTGGCGCGAGCGCCTTGATGTTCTGATGATGGAAGGAATTGACCAAAATTTCACTCTTTTGCGTCAGCCCGTGCAGCATAGAGCCTTCAAAAACAATTGTTTTTTGCGCTGTCGTGGTGCCGGGTGCGTCCTGTCTGTGACCGTCAATGTGCTGATACAGCGAGCCGCCCTCTGCTACGTTGAGCAGCTGAATGCCGCGGCAAATGCCCAGAATGGGCTTATTTGTGGGTTTGACGTGGCGGTAGAGAGACAGCTCGAACGCATCGCGGTCGGCATCGATCTCCACGCTGTCAAACATTTTCTCTTCTCCGTAGCGCGCAGGATCCATATCGTCGCCGCCGCCGAATAAAAATCCGTCGAAGACCTGCGCGTATTCCGCAAGCTTATCTTCGTCCTCGGTGTACGCCAAAAAGACCGGAACAGCCCCTGCTTCCCAGACGGAATTGAGGTAATTCTGGCTCATGGCAATTTTTCCTTCGGCAGTTTTGGAGCAGGTAATGCCGATCAGAGGTTTATTCATGAGAATCTCCTTAAAAATCAGTGGTAATTTGCCTCGGGCTTGAGCAGACCGATAAAGTTATCCAGCATTTGCAGCATATCCGGCAAAATGAAAATGACAAACAGCGCAATCAGCACGGAAAGCACTGCGACGACCAGTACGGCGATCCACCCCGAGCCTTTTTTGTCGTAGCGGACGTCCGCTGCGTAGGATTTGTCCTTCGGAATGTAAAACGTGTCGTTCTGATAGTCGATTTTGTAAGCGACGCTGCGGAAAGCCGGAGCTCCCTTGGCGGAATTTGCTTCATATTCCTGCTTTTTTTGCGCGACGGCGTCGTCGTACTCCTTTTTCTGTGTGCAGACCACGATGCGGGACAAAGATCCGCTGCGCAGCGCGCTGCGCACGGCGGAATTTTTGTGATAACCCAGCTCGTAGAGCGTTTTGGCAGTCTCAGGCGTATAGCATTCCTCGTAAATCAGCTTACGCACGAACTCGCCAAGCCCTTTTTTCTCGTAAACGCCCAGAATGGCGGCCAGCACCATGCCAAGGCACAGCGCAACGATAGCCCAGGAAAGATTGATCACGCCGCCCTTGCCAAGGTCAATATCAAGATTCTGATACATGGAGATGTCCAGCGTGAGATATTTTTCGGAAATATACGACCAGATCTCTTCAAGCAAAGAGGGCTGCGAGGAGGCGTCTTTGCTCAGATTGATCAGTATACGGGAAAATCCGGACATTGAAGTCCTCCTTTCTTGAAACAGAACAGATGTTCCAAAAATGGAACACCCGTTCTTATATTTTGTGGGAAAATCAGCGGATGACGTCCAGACCGATATACTTACGCAGGCAATCGGGCACGTTGACCGAGCCGTCGGCGTTCTGGTTCTGCTCTACAAGTGCGGGGAAAATACGGCTGGTAGCAAGACCGGAGCCGTTGAGCGTGTGCAGATACTCGATCTTGCCGTCCGCACGCTTGACACGCATCATACCTCTGCGAGCCTGATAGTCGCGCGCATTGGATACGGAGGAAACCTCTTTGTAGCCGTTCATGGAAGGAATGTTGATCTCGATGTCGTAGGTTCTTGCCATGGAAGCGGAGCAATCCTCTGCAGCCAGCTTGACCGTTCTGAAGTGGAATCCAAGACCCTTGACGAGATTCTCGGCGTTGGCAACCAGCTCGTCAAACGCCTCGTCGCTCTTCTCGGGCAATGTGTACTGTACCATTTCTACCTTATTGAACTGGTGGCCGCGTACCATACCGCGCTCGTCTGCGCGATAAGAGCCTGCCTCGCGACGGAAGCAAGGAGTATAGGAGATATACTTACGGGGCAGGTCTGCCTCGGTCAGGATCTCGTCACGGTGCAAGGAAACCAGCGCAGTCTCTGCGGTGGGCAGCATAAAGCGGCGACGCTCATCGTCATCCTGCTGCTCCAGCCAGTAAACCTCGTCCTTGAACTTGGGGAACTGACCTGCGGTCTGACCGCATTCGTAGCCCAGCATGTGGGGAACCAGCATCAGCTCGTAGCCGTTTCCGAGGTGGAAATCAATAAAGTAGTTGAGCAAAGCCCATTCCAGACGAGCACCGACGCCGGAATAAATCCAGAAGCCGGAGCCGGACAGCTTTGTGCCGCGCTTGTAATCGATCAAACCGAGATCGGTGCACAAGTCAACGTGGTTCTTGGGCTCAAAATCAAAGGCTCTGGGCTCACCGTAGTAGCGCAGAGGCTGGTTGTTTTCCTTACCGCCTGCCAGAAGATCCTCGTCGGGCAGGTTGGGCAGGCAAAGCATCAGACCCTGATACTGCACCTCAACCTCTTTCTTTCTCTCGTCAATCTCCTTGACGCGAGCGCCCATTTCCTTCATTTGGGCAAAGATGGGGGTAACGTCCTGGCCCTGCTTCTTGAGTTGGGGAATTTGCTTGTTGATCTTGTTCTGTTCAGCCTTGATGGCCTCGCCCTCTACGATCAGAGCGCGTCTTTCGGTGTCAAGAGCAAGAATCTGCTCAATTTCCTGTCTTGCGTCCTTACCCTTCTTGGCAAGTCTTGCAATGACTTCTTCGGGATTATTTTTGATATAATTGATGTCGATCATGATATTTCTCCGTAAAATTTCGTTAGTCTTCTGCAAAAAAGTCGTTTCCGCAGAGAATTTTGATGATTGCTTCCAGATCCTCGTCGTCCTCGTAAGACAGCTCGACGATCTTTTTCTTGGCCACGCGGGCAATTCTGACCTTTCTGCCAAGCGTATGCATGACGCGGCGTTCAAGATCCTTCATATATACCTTACGCTGAGAATCCGACTCGTCGATCTCCTCGGGCTGCTCATCAGCAGCAGCGCGCGCCTTGAACAGACGGACGATACGCTCGGTTTCGCGCACGGAATAGTCCTTTTCAGCGATTTTGTGTGCCAGATCAATGATTTGTGCGTCGTCCTCAAGGCCAAGCAACGCTCTTGCGTGACCGCCGGAGATCTCACCCTTCTTGAGCAGCTCAAGCGCTTCGTCGGGCAATTCCAGCAAACGCAGCATATTCGTGATGGTAGAACGGTTCTTTCCGACCTTTCTTGCCACCTCGTCTTGCGTACAACCGTATCTGTCGATCAACGCCTGATAAGCAAACGCCTCTTCTACGGGGTTGAGATCCTGTCTTTGTACGTTCTCAATCAGCGCGATTTCGGAGGTTTTCATGTCGTCGCTGTCCATAATGACAACGGGAACCTCGGTCAAACCTGCCATTTTTGCAGCTCTCCAACGACGTTCGCCCGCGATAATCTCGTAAGTGTCGGGAGAAATTGCGTTCTCACGTACGATCAGAGGAACCAGAACACCGTAATCTGCCACGGAATCTGCCAAAGCCTGCAGAGGCTCCAGCTCAAAATCCTTTCTGGGCTGATCGCGTCTGGGCTCAATATCGGAAACGCGAAGCTTGGTTACAGAGTCCTTTTTGGTTTCAAGCATATTATCGTCCAGAATTTCATAGAAATTTCTGCCAAGTCCACCTTGTTTTCTTGCCATTTTCGTCAACCCCCTATTAAATTCTGGATGCAAGCTCTTTAGCGCACGCCAAATACTCGGATGCACCTTTATTGCGCTTGTCGTGATAGTATACGGGCATGCCGAAGCCGGGTGCTTCGGACACCTTAACACTGCGGGAAATGGGCGAAGTAAACAGCTTGTCTGCGTAATGACGTCTCAATTCACTCATAACCTGCTGAGAAAGCAGCAATCTTGCGTTATACATGGTGATCAGAATGCCGGTAACAGTCAGATTGTTGTTGTAGTGAGACTTGATTCTGCCCACGGTAATCATGAGCTGAGACAAGCCCTCGAGCGCGTAGAATTCGCACTGCATGGGAATGACTACGCCATCGCTTGCTGCCATAGCGTTGACGGTCAGCATGCCGAGAGAAGGCGGGCAGTCAATGATTACATAATCGTAGTCGGGCTTGATGGGCTCAAGCGCTTCTTTCATGCGGTATTCGCTGTTTTCGTGCTGGAAAAGCTCAAATTCAGCACCCGCGAGTGCAATATTCGTGGGAACAAGGTGCAAATTCTCGTATTCGGTTTCGATAATTGCATCCTTCATTGCAATATCGCCGGTCAAAACGTCGTTGATGGTCAGTTTCAGAGACTTTTTTGCGATGCCTGCGCCACTGGTCGCGTTGCCCTGGGGGTCAAGGTCAATCAAAAGAACTCTGTAACCGAGAATGCCGAGCGATGCGGCAATATTAACGGCAGAGGTCGTTTTGCCAACGCCGCCTTTCTGATTACAAAAAGAGATGATTTTTGCCATGAAATCTATGTACCTCCAAAAAATATTCTGCGACTATTATATCACGGAACAGATGCGATTGCAATAGTTTTCATAAGATTATTTGCACAAAATTCAAAAAATGTTTCACGTGGAACCAAATTATCCGCATAACATCGCAAAAATAATACACATATTGCAAATGTTTCACGTGAAACCAACCCGTATATAAGCAGGAATGCTTCACGTGGAACACGTGCGCTTGCAAAAATAGTGTTTCACGTGAAACGTGACGACGTTGTGCACGAATGACGTTTCACGTGAAACATTGGCCGAATAAAAGAACGTTTCACGTGGAACGTATTCAATTGAGAAAGACTGTTAAGCTGAGTTTGACCCAATGGTCACTTGTTTCTGTCAGACAAGATACCCTGTTGCCATTACGTTGCAGTTTTTCTGCGCCTGACTGAATAGATGAGATATAATTCTCAACCGAAATTGGTTCATGCGATAATAAATTTTCTCGATCGTCCGTATTCGTTTGATATTTTTCTATCAGTTCCTCGGTTTGCAGCACCGTTAAGTGCATATTTGCGACAGTTTCTATCAATCTGATGCGCTTTGGCGGCAAAATTCGTAAAAGAGTACGTGCGTGGCGCTCGGAAAGATGATGCTTGAGAATCAAATATCGCTCCTGATCTGTATATTGCAGTAATCTGATCTTGTTTCCGACGCTTGACTGACTGATATGAAGATGCTTGGCTAAATCATACTGCGTCAGTTGAAAACGCGTACATAAATATCGCATCAGATCTGCTTGCTCAAACATGTTTAAGGAATTATGATTAAAGTACGTTAACGCGCCAATCAAATCAAGTTGATCGTAAATATCGTTGCTCATGGTTACTCCTTGTATTTTTTTATGAACAAGTTTATCACGCTTTGCCTGTAAAGATTGTAGTTGCGTGGTGTGTCGGGAGATCGCTGATTCTATATGTATCACAGAAAAGATGGATCTATTTGGTCGGCATAATCGAAAAAAGAAATAAAAAAGCCGCTGAATTACAGCGGTTTTTTTAAGATTTGCGCGTATTGGCGCGGAAAATTATTTGGCGTATGCTTGACCTTTTGAATAATAAAGATATATCGCTCCTCTTTATTACCGTTTTCGTCGGTCAGGAAGATGTGATGCTCGGCAACAAATTTGCCGCCAAGCGTTAATATCGCGTTTTTTGCATCTTCAAGCTCTATCATTCCTGACGCGCCCTTCATAGCGATCAGATTTCCGCCGATTTTGACGAAAGGCAGCGTGATTTCGCACAAAATACGCAATTCGGAGACGGCGCGTGCGGTGGCGACGTCGTAGCTTTCGCGCATGCTTGTCTGCGCCAGGTCCTCGGCGCGGCCTGCGATGGCGTTGATGAGATCAAGCTCGAACAGACGTGCGGTGTTCTGCACGTGTGCAATCTTTTTCGCGGTACTGTCTACGGCTGTGATCTTCAAATCGGGCCGTGCTATGGCAAGCGGAAGCGTGGGAAACCCGCCGCCCGTGCCAACGTCAATGACGGTTGCGTTTTGCGGAATATGTGTTGCAATAGTTAAGGAGTCGGCGAAATGCTTGGTGATCACGCCGGGTACGTCACGAATGGCGGTGAGGTTGTGCACCTTGTTGACTTCCAGAATGTGCGTGCAAAGCTTTGCAAATGCTTGCTTGTTTTGCTCGGTTGCGTATTCACCAAGGCCGTTTGCGGAAAAAACCGCATCAAATACGGTATCAAATTGCTGCATATTTCAAAAATCCTCCTTATTTGATCCCAAGCCAGATCAAAAGCACCGAAATATCGGCGGGATTGACGCCGCTGATGCGGGAAGCCTGTCCGATGGTCAGGGGCTTGATGGCGTTGAGCTTTTGCGCGGCTTCAAGGCGCAAGCCTCGGATTGCCGTATAGTCGGTATCGGGCGAAAGATGCTTGTCCTCCAGCTTTTGCTGTCTTTGCGCTTCGGCAAAGGCGCGCTTGATATATCCCTCGTATTTGATATCAATTTCCACTGTTTCCAAAACACGGCGTGCCAGAGGTGAGCGAGAAGCGTCCACGGGAGCAAGATCGGCGTAGGTCAGCTCGGGACGGCGCAAAAGATCTGCCAGCGAGCAGCCGGATTTGATGGGCGGCAAAGCGAAGGAAGCGAGAAAATCATTGGCCTTTTGCATGGAAATGTGAGTGTTTTCCAAGCGATCCTTCTCGTTTTTGATCAATTCCTGCTTTTCAAGGAAGCTTTGATATCTCTGCTCGGAGATCAGACCGTTTTGATAGCCGATGGGCGTCAATCGCGCGTCGGCGTTGTCCTGGCGGAGCAAGAGACGGTATTCAGAGCGCGAGGTCATCATGCGGTAGGGCTCGTGCGTACCCTTGGTGACCAGATCATCGATCAGCGTGCCGATATAGCTCTCGGAACGCGACAGGATCATACCGTCAAGTCCCTTGACGCGACGTGCGGCGTTGATGCCCGCTACAAGACCTTGCGCAGCAGCCTCCTCGTAGCCGGACGTGCCGTTGAACTGTCCTGCGCCAAAGAGACCGCCGATTTGCTTGAATTCCAGCGTGGGCAGCATTTGTAAGGGGTCTGCGCAGTCGTATTCGATGGCGTAGGCGTAGCGCATAATCTCGGCATTTTCAAAGCCGTCCAGCGTGCGCAGCATTTCATATTGCACGTCGGGTGGCAAAGAGGTGGAAAAGCCTTGAATATACATTTCCTCGTTATCCTCACCCATAGGCTCTACGAAAAGCTGATGTCGCGGTTTGTCGGCAAAACGGACGAGCTTGTCCTCAATCGAGGGGCAATAACGCGGGCCTGTACCGTGAATCTGACCTGAATAGAGCGCGGAACGCTTGATATTGGAGAGAATGACGTTGTGGGTTTTCTCGTTTGTATAGACGATATGGCAAGGTGTCTGCTGCATAGAATAGAACGAATGTTCTATATTGTCCTGGCTGTACGGAAGCGGATTTTCCTCACCGGGCTGCAGTTCAAGCACAGAGAAGTCAATGGTGGAACGCTTGACGCGCGCGGGCGTGCCGGTTTTAAAACGCATCATTTTAATGCCGAGAGAGAGCAAGGACTCGGTCAGAGCGTTTGCGGGCAGCATGCCGTCCGGGCCTGCAGCGTAGTTGACGTCGCCTACGAAAATGCGGCCGCCAAGGTGCGTGCCGGTGGCGATAATGACGGCAGAGCAATCCCAGATCTCACCAAGATGCGTGCGAACACCCGTGATTTGCGGATGCTCGGGGGCGTTATCAGTCAGAATTTCCACGATTTCGGCCTGAATGAGACGCAAATTGGGCGTCAGCTCCAGCGTGTGCTTCATAATATTCTGATATTTGCGGCGATCGGCCTGAATGCGCTTGGAATACACGGCGGCACCCTTGCCGAGATTGAGCGTGCGGGATTGGAGAGTGACGCGGTCGGCAGCGCGCCCCATTTCTCCGCCAAGGGCGTCGATTTCGTAAACCAGATGGCCCTTGGCCGTACCTCCGATGGACGGATTGCAGGGCATATTGGCAACGGCATCGAGGGAGAGGGTAAAGAGGACGGTGTCGACACCCATGCGAGCAGAGGCAAGGGCGGCTTCAACACCGGCATGACCTGCACCGATGACCGCAATTTTTGTTGAAAGCTTCATAAAAATATCCTTTACAAAAAAGAATGCATAATACTTCATGATAATTATAGCACGGAACAAAAAAACAGTCAAGAGGCCAACCGCCACCATACGGACAACCTCTCATGAAAGTTTTTGCGTCGCTTTTTTCAAAAAGCGACCGGGGGGGCGGGGCTGCGCCCCGCATAACGGCCTTTTTGGTTCTTTTTGGGCCTCTTTGCTCAAAAAGAACGGAGAGGATTTTTTCACATAATATCCCAACCGCGCCCGTGAAGGAGCGTCCGCGTGGAGAACCTCATCCGTCGCTTCGCGCCACCTTCCCCAGCGGGGAAGGCTTGGGTAGTTGCAGCGGAGAAAGGGCGGCCTTCACCATACGGACAACCTCTCATGAAAGTTTTTGATCGACCTTTTTTCCAAAAAGGTCGCGGGGACTTGGGGCAGAGCCCCGCATATCGGCCTTTTTGGTTCTTTTTGGGCCTCTTTGCTCAAAAAGAACGGAGTCGGTTTTCTCACATAACATCTCAACGGTTACTTCGGGCGATTCGTGAATCGCCCCTACGCCTGATATAAAAAGAGAACCCCAACAAGGGATTCTCTTACACTTATTGTGTTCTTGTAAAGGCTTCGATCAGTTGACGAAGAGCTTGAATTTGTGCATCGGTCAGATTTTGACAATCAATCATAATGTGAAATTGATTATCTCTGCCTAAAAGATAGTCCGTGCTGCATTTGTAAAGGTGCGCAAGAGAAAGCAGCACGTCGGTGCTTGGCGTTCGTTCGCCTGTTTCGTATCCTGAAATGATGGAAGGAGAGACGCCGAGAATATCTGCGACCTGCTTTTGTGAATATCCGAATCCGATTCGCAGTGTTTGTAATTTTTCCGGTAAACCCTTGATCATGTGTGCTCCTCCAACGCTTATTGTGTTGAAATCATTATACAAGAGAATATAACACAATGGGTGATCAAGACAACGCGCAAAGTGTTGACAAAGCGCGCAGATTGTGTTATAATCGGTTCAGAACGGTTAGAGAGGTGCGATATGGCGAATATTGGGATCATTAAGGAGTTTGATAAGCTGGGCAGATTGGTCATTCCGAAAGATCTGCGTGAGCGATATGCCTTGGATAATAAGGTCGAGATCGTTGCCACGGAACAGGGCGTGCTGATCAAAAGTCCGGAATATAAATTGGTCAAAAGGGAAGAGGGAGATTGAGAGGTCTCCCTTTTTTGCAGCTCATTGCTCAAAAAGAACGGAGAGGGTTTGCTCAATGTTACCCATCCTGACTCTTCACTCGCTTTTTTCTTTGACACCGCTGGCGCAAAGAAAAAAGCTTAGCAAAAAAGAAACGCCGAGTGATCTCGCGCCTGCGGGCGCGACAAGGGCTCCGCCCTCGACCCGCGACCTTTTTGAAAAAAGGTCGATCAAAAACTTTCGCAAGGGGTGGTCCGTGTGGTGGCGGTTGCGGATTAGCGGTGAAGGTGCATTTTATTCGCCCCAAATGCCCGAAATCACGCGAAAGTTGTTGCGAAATTGCAAAAAACGCAGATTTCAACACTTTTTCCAACATAAAAGTTCTCAAATCCTCTTTACTTTTTGCAAAAGTTGTGCTATTATATAAGGTGAGAAATTTTGCGGAGCATTTACGCATTTTTTTCCACATTTTTCGTTTTTAATAAAATTTTATAAATGCAGGAGGAAAAAACAAAATGGCTATCCCGAGAAAAAAGCTTTCTATGGACGGCAACCAGGCTGCTGCGCACGTGTCTTACGCGTTCACCGAAGTAGCTGGTATTTACCCCATCACCCCTTCCAGCCCCATGGCTGACTACACCGACCAGTGGGCAGCTCAGGGTCTGAAGAACATTTTCGGCACTACTGTTAAGGTAACCGAAATGGAATCCGAGGCAGGCGCAGCAGGTACTGTGCACGGCTCTCTGGCTGCAGGTGCGCTGACTACCACCTACACCGCTTCCCAGGGTCTGCTTCTGATGATCCCCAATATGTATAAGATCGCAGGCGAGCTGCTTCCTTGCGTGTTCCACGTTTCCGCTCGTACCGTTGCATCTCACGCTCTGAACATCTTCGGCGACCACTCCGACGTCTATGCTTGCCGTCAGACCGGTTTCGCTATGCTGGCTGAGACCAACCCCCAGGAAATCATGGACCTCGGTGCAGTAGCTCACCTCGCTACCATTAAGGGCCGCGTTCCTTTCATCAGCTTCTTCGACGGTTTCCGTACCTCCCACGAGATCCAGAAGATCGAGGCTTGGGACTACGAGGATCTGGCTGAGCTGACCGATATGGACGCTGTTAAGGCTTTCCGCGCTCGCTCCCTCAACCCCGAACATCCCGTTCTCCGCGGCTCCGCTGAAAACGGCGACATCTTCTTCCAGCACAGAGAGGCTTGCAACAAGTACTACGATGCTCTTCCCGCAATCGTTGAGGAGTACATGGACAAGATCAACGCTAAGATCGGTACCAACTACAAGCTGTTCAACTACTACGGTGCAGAGGATGCTGAAAGAGTTATCATCGCTATGGGCTCTATCTGCGACGTTGCTGAAGAAGTCATCGACTACATGAACGCTAACGGCGAAAAGGTCGGTCTTGTTAAGGTCAGACTTTACAGACCCTTCCGCGCTGACAAGCTGATTGAAGCCATCCCCGCAACTGCTAAGAAGATCGCAGTGCTTGACAGAACTAAGGAGCCCGGTTCTCTGGGTGAGCCTCTGTACCTGGACGTTGTGACCGCTCTTGCACAGGCAGGCATCAAGAAGACTGTCGTTGGCGGTAGATACGGCCTTGGCTCCAAGGATACGCCTCCTTCCTCCATTTTCGCAGTATACGAGAACCTCAAGAAGAGAGCTCCCAAGAACAACTTTACCATTGGTATCGTTGATGACGTAACCGGTTCCTCTCTGCCCGAGAAGGTTTGCCCCGACACCGCTCCCGCAGGCACCATCTCCTGCAAGTTCTGGGGTCTTGGCGGCGACGGTACCGTTGGTGCTAACAAGAACTCCATTAAGATCATCGGTGACCACACCGACAAGTATATTCAGGCATACTTCCAGTATGACTCCAAGAAGACCGGCGGTATCACCATCTCGCACCTGCGCTTCGGTGACACCCCCATCAAGTCTCCTTACTACATCAACAAGGCTGACTTCGTTGCTTGCCACAACCAGGCATACCTGAAGAAGTATGACATGGTTTCCGACGTAAAGCCCGGGGGTACCTTCCTGCTTGACTGCGAGTGGAGCACCATCGAGGCTCTGTCCAAGAACCTGCCTGCAAAGGTTAAGGAATATATTGCTAACAACAATATCAACTTCTACGTCATCAACGCAACCGACCTTGCAACCAACCGCATCGGTAACGCAAAGGTTAAGAACACCGTTCTGCAGTCCGCATTCTTCGCTCTGGCTAACATTCTGCCCGCAGCAGAGGCTGTTGAGTACATGAAGAAGATGGCTTACAAGTCCTACATCAAGAAGGGCCAGGCTATGGTTGACCTCAACTATGCCGCTATCGACGCAGGCGCAGATGCATTCGTCAAGGTTGACGTTCCCGAGGCATGGGCTAAGTGCCGCAAGGATCCCAAGAAGCCCGCGTTCAAGTCTGACCGCGCAGAGCTGGACGAGTTTGTCAACAACATCGTTGAGCCCGTTGGCGCAATGGAAGGCGACAAGCTGCCCGTTTCCGCATTCGAGAAGTACGTTGACGGTACCATGCCTCAGGGCGCAGCTGCTGCTGAAAAGCGCGGCGTTGCCGTTATGGTTCCCGAATGGAACGCTGACAAGTGCGCTCAGTGTAACAACTGCTCGTTCGTATGTCCTCACGCTGCAATCCGTCCCTTCGCTATGACCGAGGAAGAGGCTGCAGGCGCTCCCAAGTCCACCAAGTTTGCTCCCAAGCCCGTTGTAAAGACCAACTACAAGTTCTCCATTGGCGTCTCTCCTCTGGACTGCATGGGTTGTACTCTTTGCGTAAAGGCTTGTCCCATCAACGCAATGGCTGAAAAGAAGGCCGCTGCTGCAGGCACCAAGCCCTCCAAGAAGGATCTGGCTATCTGGATGGCTCCTCAGCACACTCAGTCCGCTCAGCAGGCTGCATTCGATTACGCAGTGAAGAACGTAACCGAGAAGCCCGAGCTGATCAACAACACCGTTAAGGGCTCCCAGTTCAAGCAGCCCCTGCTTGAGTTCTCCGGCTCTTGCGCAGGTTGTGCAGAAACCTCTTACGCGAAGCTGATCACTCAGCTGTTCGGTGAGAGAATGTATATCTCCAACGCTACCGGCTGTTCCTCCATTTGGGGCGGTAGTGCACCCGCTACTCCTTACACCGTAAACAATGCAACCAAGAAGGGTCCGGCATGGGCAAACTCCCTGTTTGAGGACAACGCTGAGCACGGTCTCGGTATGGCTCTTGGTCAGAAGGCAATCCGCGAGAAGCTGATCGCTAAGGTTGAGGAAATGGCTGCTTCCGAAAAGGCATCCGCAGAGTTCAAGGCAGCAGCTGACGCTTACCTTGCAACCAAGGATGACGGCGCAAAGAACGCTGAAGCTACCACCGCTCTGATCGCAGAGCTGGAAAAGGCAGCAGAGGCAGGTTGCCCCATCGCTGCAGACGTTCTGGCTGAAAAGGATTACCTGAACAAGAAGTCCGTATGGATCTTCGGTGGTGACGGTTGGGCATACGATATCGGCTTTGGCGGTCTGGACCACGTTCTGGCTTCCGGCGAAAACGTCAACGTATTCGTATTCGATACCGAGGTTTACTCCAACACCGGCGGACAGGCATCCAAGGCTTCCAACATCGGTCAGGTAGCTCAGTTCGCAGCTGCAGGTAAGGCAATCGGCAAGAAGAATCTTGCAGAGATCGCTATGTCCTACGGTTACGTATACGTAGCACAGGTTTCCATGGGCTATGATATGAACCAGCTGCTCAAGGCTCTGACTGAGGCTGAGGCTTACAACGGTCCTTCGCTCATCATCGGTTACGCTCCTTGTGAGATGCACGGTGTCAAGGGCGGCATGCAGAACTGCCAGCTCGAGATGAAGAAGGCTGTTGAGGCAGGCTACTGGCAGACCTTCCGCTACAACCCCACTCTCGAGTCTAACAAGCTGAGCATCGACTGCAAGGCTCCCACTGCAAGCTACGTTGACTTCATCAAGTCCGAGGTTCGTTACGCTCGTCTGGCGCAGGCTAACCCCGAAAGAGCTGCAATGCTGTTTGACAAGGCTGAAAAGGCTGCAGCAGCTAAGTTCGAAAGACTTGAAAAGATGGGTAAGCTGTACGAATAATTTCGTAAACAACCAAATATACAAAAAGGCGTGCTTCGGCACGCCTTTTTGGTTTGGGACAAGGGCGGCGTAAATCATTTGTAAGGGAGGATGACTTCACTTGTAAATAACCTCCCTTACAACAAATTTTACAAATTTTTTGCTGAGCAAACCGTTTCCGTTCTTTTTTTGAGCAAGTAGCCGCAAAAAAAGAACCAAAAAAACGGCATGGTGCGGGGCGTTGCCCCGTACCCCAGTCGCTTTTTGAAAAAAGCGACGCAAAAACTTTCGTGAGGGTTCGTCCGTATGGTGGCGTTTTTTGTATATTTTCTTTCTTCCCCAAAATCCGACAATTCATTGACAAATCGCGAAATTTATTATATAATTATTGTATATTTTTTCTGAAAGGAGCGGGACTCTTTGAAGCTTGTCATAAAATATTTAAAACCGTTCGGGATCTCTCTCCTGATCGGCTTTTGTATCAAGGTTGCGGGTACGCTGGCTGAGCTTGCGCTGCCCTCTATTCTGTCGCACATGCTGGACGTGGTGGTGCCCGAGCACGCACCTACGGGAGATTTGACGCTTGTGTTTGTCTGGGGCGGCATCATGATTTTGTGCGCGCTGGCGGCTTTGGTGCTCAACATCGTTGCCAACCGTATGGCGGCTCGCGTGGCAAAGGACGCGGCGCAGAGGGTGCGTCACGATCTGTTTGCCAAAACCATGCGTCTGTCTCCCAAGCAGACCGACAAATTCGGTATTCCCGAGCTGGAAACCAGACTGACCTCGGATACGTACAATATCCATCACTTTCTGGGCATGATCCAGCGTATTGGCGTGCGCGCGCCCATTTTGTTGATCGGTGGTATTGTCGTGTCCTATTTTCTTGACTGGCGGCTTGCCACGGTCATGGTGTGCCTGTTACCCTTTATCGGTCTGAGCGTGTTTTATATCTCGCGTCGCGGTGTACCGTTATATGCCGCCAGCCAGAAGGCGGGGGACGACATGGTGCGCGTGGTGCGCGAGGATATTGGCGGCATCCGCGTCATCAAGGCACTCTCCAAAAAGGAGTATGAGCGCGCAAGATTTGATACGGTCAATCGCGCGCTTGTCAAAAGCGAAAAGAAGGCGTCTTTGACCATGGCGCTGACCAACCCCTTGATCACCATTCTGCTCAACGCAGGACTTGTGGCGGTGGTGCTGGTGGGTGCATTTCTGGTCAACGACGGGTTGAGCCAATCCGGTAAGATCATTGCCTTTATTCAGTATTTCACGCTGATCTCCAACGCCATGATCGTGATCAACCGTATCTTTATCATGTCTACCAAGTGCATTGCGTCGGCAAACCGAATTGAGACGGTCATGAACGCGCCTTTTGAGCTTGAGCCGGAGGATGCGGGATTGCCGCTGCCCACGAGCGATCACATCGTGTTTGAAAACGTATCCTTTTCCTATAACGGCGAGATCAACGATCTGGAGAATATTTCGTTCTCGCTGCCGCGCGGAGGCACCTTGGGCATCATCGGTGCTACGGGTAGCGGTAAGAGCACGCTTTTGCGTTTGCTTTTGCGCAATTACGATCCGCAGAAGGGCAATATCTATATCAATGGCAAAAACGTGCGCGCACTTGCGCACGAGGAGCTTTGCGCCATGTTCGGCACGGCGATGCAGAACGATTTCGTGTATGCGGATACCGTGCGCGAAAACGTCTGCTTTGGCAGAGAGGTGAGCGAGCAGGATCTTGTGCTTGCCTTGCGCGTAGCCCAGGCGGAGGAATTTGTGTCTGCTTTCCCCGAGGGCGTGGAGCACGAGCTGACCAGCAAGGGCACCAACGTGTCGGGCGGCCAGCGTCAAAGACTGCTGATTGCAAGAGCACTTGCGGGCAAGCCCGAGATTCTGATTCTGGACGACGCGTCAAGTGCGCTTGACTATAAGACCGACGCGGCGTTGCGTACGGATCTGCGCCAACATTTCGCAGATACCACCACCGTAGTGGTGGCGCAGCGCGTCAGCTCTGTCATGCACGCCGATCTGATCCTTGTGCTGGACGAGGGCAAAATCATCGGCAAGGGCAACCACGAGCAGCTGCTTGAAACTTGTTCCGTCTATCGCGAGATCCGCGATTCGCAGATGGGAGGTGCTTTGCTTGAGTAATCAGAATAAGCCGCAAAAGACTCCCATGACCCCCGCACAGCGCAGAAGAACGCTTTTGCGCCTGTGCAAATACATGTTCCGTTATCCGGGACTTGTGCTGCTGGCATTTGCCTTAATGATGTCGGCAAACGTGCTGGCCTTGGCAGGACCCAAGCTGTCCGGACTCGCCATCGATGAGATCGTGGAACCGGGGCAGGTCAATTTTGAACGCGTATTTTTGTTCTGCGCGTTGATGATCGCCTTTTATGTGATGTCGGGCTTGATGTCTTACCTGCTGTCTATCGTCATGGTCAACCTTTCTCAGCGCATTACCTACACCATGCGCAAGGAGGTCTTTGACCACCTGACCGACCTGCCTGTCGGATTTTTCGATATGCACCAGACGGGCGAGATCGTCAGCCGCCTGTCTTACGACATCGATACGCTCAATGCGTCGCTTTCCAACGATGTGCTGGCTATTTGCGCAAACAGTATCACGGTTGTTGGCTCAATGATCATGATGCTGACCATTTCCCCGGTGCTGATTCTGGTCTTTGTGATCACAGTACCCATCTCTCTGATCTTTACCAAGTATAAATCCACGCATATCCGACCCCTGTTCCGCAAGCGTTCGGCAAAATTGGGCGAGCTTAACGGCTTTGCCGAGGAGATGCTGTCGGGTCAGAAGACCATCCGCACCTACGGCAAGGAGCAGGTCATTACCGACCGCTTTGATCTGCGCAACGAGGACGCGTGCAGCGCATATTACAAGGCGGATTATCATGGCTCGGTCATTGGCCCCACCGTCAATTTCGTCAGCAATTTGTCCATCGCGCTGATCACGCTGCTGGGAAGCATCTTTTATATGTTCTTGCTGGGCGGCACGGTTACAAATCCCTTGTTCATCATCAAACTTGGCGACGTGGGCGCGTTCGTGCAGTACGCGCGTAAGTTTGCAGGTCCCATCAACGAGTTTGCCAATATCTTCAGCGAGCTGCAAAGCGCGCTTTCGGCAGCCGAGAGAGTGTTTGGCGTGATTGATCAAGCTCCCGAGCCTGCGGACAAAAAGGATGCCGTGGTGCTGGATGCCAAGGGGCAGGTCACGCTTGATAAGGTGGAATTTGGTTACGTGCCCGAAAAGCAGATATTGCACGGCTTGTCCGTCAAGGTAGAGCCGGGGCAGACCGTGGCCATCGTAGGACCCACGGGTGCAGGCAAGACCACCATCATCAATCTGCTCATGCGCTTTTACGATATTGACGCAGGCGAGATCACCTTTGACGGCATTTCCATCACGGACGCCACCCGCGACAGCCTGCGCAAGAGCTTTACCATGGTGCTGCAGGATACGTGGCTGTTTGGCGGCAGCATCCGCGACAATATTGCGTACGGACGCGAGGACGCGACCGACGAGGAAGTGATCGAAGCGGCCAAAGCGGCCAAGATCCACCATTTTATCACGTCGTTGCCCGAGGGGTATGCAACGCAGCTATCCGACGGCGGCGTCAATCTCTCCAAGGGACAAAGACAGCTGATCACCATCGCGCGCGCCATGCTTTCCCGCGCACCCATGCTGATTCTGGACGAGGCAACCAGTAACGTGGACAGTCGCACCGAGCATCAGATCCAGGACGCGATGCTGGCGCTCATGAAGGGAAAGACCTGCTTTGTCATCGCACACAGACTTTCCACCGTGCAGCACGCGGATAATATCCTGGTCGTCAAGGACGGCAATATCATCGAGAGCGGCACGCACGAGCAGCTGCTGGAGATGGGCGGATTTTACGCATCCTTGTACGGCGCGCAATTTGTCAATTAAGAGACGCAAAAAAGCATTGCAAATTTGATTGCAGTGTGATATGATGAATACAGTACCCCATAAAACAATATTTTGGAGGAACGAACCATGAAACGCTTATGGATTCTTTTGGCCATCGCGCTGCTGTGCAATCTTTGCTTGGTTGGCTGCGACAATACCGAGACTCCCGAATCCCCCGAAACCACAACCGAGCAAGGCACTCTTGCTCCCGTGACCGACGAGATCACCACGCCCGAGCAGACGACTGTCGAGGAAACAACTCCCGAGGAGACGACCGAGAAGGAAGTCGTGGTGCACCCCACCCGTGAGCAGATCAAGGAGGTTGCGTCGGTCGTGCTGGAAATGGATGATATTCTGGCAGCTGCGAACAACGAGCAGCAGGACTGGAGCGACTTTGGCGGCCTGACCGTGCATGAGGACGGCACGTTTACCGCGCTGTTCCGCATGGGCACAAACGATATCTGGGATCCTTATTTCTATCTGATCAAGGAAGATACCGTGGTGGACAACATTCTGGTCATCCAGTATCGCTCTGCCATTGACCAGACGCTGAATATGTACGCAGGCACGGAAGGATACAGTGCAACCGGCGCAGGCGACCACATTTCAGACGAAATGTTTGCAACCGAGGGCGACGATTGGGGATATCTGATCCTGGATCTTTGCGACGTGGCAGCCTGCTATGATGCGGACGCATCCTCGCTTGGCTACATGCGCTTTGGCCTTTCCATGGCTGAGAGCGGTGATACCATTCAGTTTGGCTTTGTTGCATTTTTCCATTCCATGGACGAGGTCAACGAGCACATTCCTTATTAAAAAGAAAACGGGGAACTTATATGAAAAAATCACTTCCTATTATTTTGCTTGCAAGCATCCTTGCCTGCGTCATGCTGTCGTGTGCGTTGGTGGCTTGCACGCCCGATGACCCCGCAGAGGATCCGACCGATACCGAACAAGTCACCGAGCAAATCACCGAGGGTGATACCCAAGGCGAGACAGAAGGCGAACCCGAGGATACTACCGCGGGAGAGACCGAGCCGCCCGAGGAAAGCTCCACCGAGCCCATCGTGCCCGAGGTCAACGGCGTGGTTGCGGATTTCAACTTGGTTGAGGCCGATGATCTTGCCAAGTTCTGCTCGGGCGCTTATCAGATCGACGTGAAAGTCGGTGCGGACGAGGACGGTGAGCAGTATCTGTCTCTTTCCACCAACCAAGCGGGTGCGAACGATCCCCACGTGGATTTCAGCTTCAAAAAATTCTATAGAAAGGTCGGCATGCCTGCCGTGGATGCAGACCAATACAAGTACGTCGTGCTCAAGGTCAGAAACGTCAGCTGCAACATGGGCACGTTTGAGCTGTTCTTCTATTCCGGCTCAACCGGCGGTGCATCGGGCAGCATGGTCACGACGTCCTCTTTTGATCTGGACAGCCACGATTGGCAGTACGTGCTCTTTGACCTCTCCTCCTTTGAAGGCTGGAAGGGCAACGTCAACGGCTTCCGCTTTGACTATATGACAAGCGGCATTGAAAAGGGCGAGGAGCTGCATATTGCAGAAATTCAGTTCCTTGAGAGCGACGAGGCGTACTATCAGCTGTTTGATATCGGCTGGGATGAGATTGGCGTGATTGCAAGCGAGCAGGCCAAGGCCGAGGCGCAGGCACTGTTGGGCTCGGTAAGCATGCCCACCACCAAGTACGATACCTATACCCCCGAGCAGGCCGCGCACGAGGATGCAAGTCTTTCTCTGTGGTTTGACCACCTTTACAACCGCACGCCGCAGGCAACCAGCCAATCCAACGGCAAGGTGACTTATCAGATTCAGATGGCCAAGAACGAGATCGAGGGCTGTCAGGTGCTGCTTGGCGCGCAGAACGACGTCGAGGGCTTGAAGATTTACGTTTCCGACTTTACCAACCAAGCGGGCGCTACTTTGCAGACCGATTTGTTCTGGGGTTACTATTTCAACGTAGAGGGCGAGAGAGTCATTGATCCTCTGCCGCCCGTGACCTACGAGCCGGATCAGGCTATGCTTGATTGGGTAAACGGCGGTAACGGCGCAGGTGAGCAGCTGCCGCTCTTGCAGGTTTACGACGGCTTTGATGTGGGGGCGGGAGAAAACCAAGCCTTTATCATCAAGGCAACCAGCACGCCGGACAGCACGCCCGGTGAATATAGTGCAATTGTGACGGTTGTGGATCAGAACGGCAACGAGATCAAGAAAGCCACCGTGTTTGCCTACGTCTGGAATTTCGAGCTTCCCGAGGCAAGCTCCTGCAAGACGCTGATGAGCCTGAGCGGCTTTGACGTGTACGTGTCCTATAAGGACTGGACGGGTATTGTAGCCAATGAGGAAGGCAAAAATCTGCCGCAGATCTACTACGATTATCTGCTTGCAAACCGCGTTTGCGCGTACGATCTGCCTTTTGGCAATGAAGACGGTACCTTCTCCGATCCGAGATTCGTGGAATATCTGGATAATCCCAGAGTTGTGGCATTCCAGCCCCTTGGCTTTAGCAAGGAGCTCAATGCAAACAACGTTTCAAATGCGTATAATTTCTTGTCGCAAAAGCAGGAATGGCTGGACAAGGCCTACTTCTATCCCGTTGACGAACCCTTGAACGTGGGCAGACTGGACGACGTCAACAATTACGGCAAGCTGCTGACCGAATATTTCCCGGGATACAAGCTGATCGTGCCCATGCACGTCAACTATACCGTGGGCGGTGGCGATTACTTCTCTTACGTTTCGGAGTACGTCAACGTCTGGTGCCCCAAGACCTTCTTCTACAATACATTTGCAGAGTGGTACGGTGACCGCACGCTGACCTACGGCTGCTCTGTCATGACCGAGCAGAAGCTGGGCTCTTTCAGAGACCGTATGTGGGCAGAGCAGGCAGGCGGCGACGAGGCTTGGTGGTACGTGACCAGAAGACCTTGCGATCCCGAGATCACGCTGATCATCAACACCGAGGCAGTCAACGTGCGCACGCTGTTCTGGCAGCAAAAGCTGTACGGTGTGGACGGATTCCTTTACTACCTGGTCAACGACTGGACCAACGGTACCAGCAAGTGGTACGTGCCCAGCGCGGATGAATTCTATTACGGCATGGATGCTTTGCATGAGATTGAAAATTCGCAGGGAATCAACGTGTACGGCAACGGCATTCTGATCTACAGCGGTGCATACTTTGCGCAAACCGATCCCGTGGGATCGCTGCGTCTTGAGTGCGTGCGCGACGGCATTGAGGACTTTGAGTATCTGACCATGCTGGAGGCAAAGTACGGCAAGGACGTGGTCAATGCCATCATCAACGAGTGGACCACGAGCGTTGGCGAGTACAGCACCGATGAGGAGCAGTTCAGAGAATTGCGCGCAAAGCTTGGCGCACTTGTCGAGGCTGCGCAGTAAAATTTGCGAAAATATTGATAAGGGCTGCTTGCAAAGCAGCCCTTTATTGATTCAAATGCTTTCAAATAGTAGTTATCGCAGGCGCTGGCGAACGCAGTTCGCCCCTACGAGTGTTTTTGCTTTGGGTTTCGTTATCGTAAACCCTCTATATGAATTTCCGTAGGGGCGAACTGCGTTCGCCAGCACCTGCAGCAACTCTATATTTTTTGTTTGAAAACAGGGCTGCCTCAAATGGCGCTGTTGACAAAGCCCCAAAAAATAAAGAAAAAAATCCGCTCGGATAATACCAAACGGATGAAAAACAAATATTTAAGGTTGGCAGAGGTTCTCGCTTTGAGAGCCGCTACCAGCCTTTTTAAGTTCAGCGCGCAGG
>JAZNYL010000117.1:0-35864 GCA_045594445.1 Eubacteriales bacterium | reverse complement strand
TGTTGATTTTTACATGAGAAAAACCAACACGGAAACTGCTTTTGATACAGTTCCCGTGTCAATTTCTCCGCTAATTTTTCACGCCCATGGGGCTGCTTTTTTTGTTATTCCTGCACGTCGTATACTTGGATCGCTTCAAAGAGCGCAACCGAGCGCGCGTAGATATCGTCCTTGCCACTCGTTCCCATCGGGAATTGGATCAGCAAGCAGACCACGGTGTCCGCGGGCAGCACCTGCAAGGCCTCGTTATAACGATAAAAATCGGTATCACCAAGGCAAAACGAACGGCTGACTACGTTTTTATCCTTGGTCAGCAGCTCATATACATAGGGGCTTGCAAAGCAAACCGAATACTCCCCCGTTTGCACGGCAGAGAGAAAGCTTGATATCTGATCGCTGTTCCAATGCGCCGCCACCTGCTCCTCAAGCAGCGTTGTCTCCACACCGTTGATCTCGGTCTCCACCTCGACAAATCTCTCCTCCTCAGAAAAGATCTGATAGTTCACCATGCCCACGGCGTTCTCGCCATCCTTGTCGTAGTCTTCGGGCAAAGCGCTCTCAAGTGCCGATAAAAACGCTTCTCTTTGCTCAGCGTTCATTTGCACCGTCGTGCCGCCAAGCACCGTGACGTCATATCTCTCCTTGGAAAACATCTGCATGGTGCATACTACGGCCACGCATACGAAAAATGCGACCACGATTACCGTCCACTTATTGTGATACCAGAAATTCTCCACCTTTTTGATGACGCGATTCTCTGTTACGATCTCGGTGCTGTCGAGTTTTTGATTATCGTTCCGGTTCATGCAAAATCTCCTCTACATGGACAAAAAACGGATCTGCTCCGATTGTCAAATCCGTTTTTGCCTGTTTTTTTACTTGGTTCTCTCTACGTGCAGGACCTTGAAGTGCAGCATGCCGTTGGGAGCCTGAACCTCAACGGAATCGCCTGCGTGCTTGCCCATCAGTGCGCTGCCGATGGGAGACTGGTCGGAAATGCGGTGGTTGAGTGCGTCAGCCTCGTTGGAGCCTACGATCTCGTAGGTCAGTTCTTCATCCCACTCCACGTCGTAAACCTTGACGGTAGAGCCAAGGCTGATCACGCCCGCGTCCATGCTTGCCTCGTCGATGATCTCGGCATTCTCCAGCAGCATCTCCAGCTCCTTGATGCGAGCCTCTACCTTTGCCTGCTCGTTTCTTGCCTCGTCATACTCGGAGTTCTCGGAAAGGTCGCCAAATCCGCGTGCGACTGCGATTGCTTCCTTGATCTCTTCTCTGCGGGTAACTCTGAGGTACTTGAGCTCCTTCTCCAGCTCGTCATAACCTTCCTGTGTGTATAAAGTTTTTTCCTTGGTTGCCATGGCTGTTATTCTCCTTATTTATATAGCAAATTTTTATTTCAGTTGTGAAATTGCCGCCTGCAGCTGATTGTCCAGCTCCTCGGGCAAAACGTACAGGTTATATCCCTGCGCCTCGGCACTCAGCTCAACCGTCACGTCGGGTGCGATGCCAACGCCATGGTAGCTCTCGCCGCTTGCGGGATAATACATTCTGGTGGTCAGCTTGAGTCCGCCGGGTACACCGTAATACTGCAGCGAGAAGATGGATTGCATGCATCCCTTGCCGTACGTCGTTTCTCCCACGATGGTGCCAAGCTCGTAATCACGCACGGTTGCCGTAAACAGCTCTGCCGCGCTGGCGGTATTGACGTTGGTGATCACGCTGAAGGTCATATCGCTGTACTTGCCGATGTCATCCTTAGTCACGTCGCAGCCCGCGTAGGCCTTTTCGCTGTGCTTGACCACCTTGACGCGGTCAAATTCCTCGGAGCCGTTCTTATCCTTGGTGCTGACCATCAAATCGCCCTCGGAAAGGAAGAAGCTGAGAACCGCCTTGATGGATTCTAGGTCACCGCCCGGATTGTTGCGCACGTCAAAGACGAATTTGTCGCAGCCCTTGGCCGTCAGGCCGTCCACGGCAGCTTCAAACTGCTCGGGAGTGGTCAGGTCAAACTGCAAAATCATGACGATGCCGACCTTGGAGTCGGTTTCGCTGACGCGGCTTGTGACCGACATGGTCTCAAACGCTTCTCTGGTCACGGAATAGGATACGGGCTCGTAATCGGCACCGTTTTTGCGCATGACGGTAAACTCTGCCTGCGTGCCGGATTCGCCGCGCAGATAGTTCAGCGCTGCGGTGTAGCCGATCTCGGAGATCGAATACTCCACGCCCTCGTGCTTGACTGTGATGACCTTATCGCCCGGGCGCAATCCTGCGCGCTCCGCAGGAGAATTGGGATAGACCATGATCAGCTCGATGACGCTGTAGGTCATGCCGTTATATTCCAGCGTGGAATTGACCACGCTGACGCCGATCCCCTGCATTTTGCCTTGGTTTTCGCTGGTCATGGCGTCAAACTCTTCTTGTGTGTAATACTCGGCGTAAAGGTCGCCCGTGGCCGCTACGTAGGCCTTGACCACGGCCTCCATCATCTCCTCCTCGTCCACCTCGTCAAACGAGTAGGTCTTGATCAGAGATTCCACCACCTGCAGCGTTTTATCGTCCAATACGGTGGTGCCGTCGGTGGAAATCATACCGCCCAGGTGCTTGGCATTCCAATACGCGCCCGTAACGAGTGCGGTCAGAAGCATGGTCACGACCAGCGTGACCGAGATCGCGCAGATCAGCGTCGCGACGAACGTGCCGGTGGAAATGCTCTTCTTTTCCTTTTTCCGCGGGCCTGCATAGGAGTAATAGCGCACACCGGGAGGAGTGATCAGCTCCATTCCCAAGGGGGCAATGGCCGCGTTGACACTTTGCTCCAGCTCCGCGCAGGACACACTTTTGGGCACACCGAACGAGATGGAGGAGCTAAGCGCATCCGCCGTGACCTCGCCGCTGCTGCCATATGCGCGCAGCACCTCGGGCAAGATTTCGCGCAACTGCTGCTCCTGCTCGGCGTTTTGCAGCCCCTGCACGGTATAAACCAATTTCTTCATAAATTCGTTGCTCTCCGTTATTGCTTTGTTCTCAAAATATCTATAAACATGGCCAAACCGCCAATTAAGCGAAACGCCGTGTCACGGCGTTTCGCTTAACTTGAATGTCTATGTATTTGTCAGATCAATACTTGGTGGGCTTGGAGTTGAGGTACTTTCTGACCATGAGAGCCACCTTGAAGGTGATCGCATGCTCAAACTCACGCAGATCAAGACCGGTCAGCTTTCTGATCTTTTCCAGTCTGTAAACCAGAGTGTTTCTGTGTACAAACAGCTTTCTGGAGGTCTCGGAGACGTTGAGGTTGTTCTCAAAGAAGCACTGAATGGTCATCAGGGTTTCTCTGTCAAGTGCCTCAAGACTTCCCTTCTTGAATACTTCCTGCAAGAACATTTCGCAAAGCGTGGTGGGCAGCTGATAGATCAGACGGCCAATACCCAGGTTTTCATAGCTGATGATGTTCTTCTCGGTCTCGAATACCTTACCGACCTCAAGAGCCACCTGTGCTTCCTTGTAAGCTCTTGCCAGGTCTTTAATGTTCTCTACCGTGGTGGAAATACCGATGGCGACCTTGGTATAGAACTCTGCGGACAGGGTGTCTGCGATGTTTGTCGCGATCTTTTCGACGTCCTTTGCCTCGGTGCCGGGCTTGACGTCCTTGACCAGTACGATATCGTGCTCGCCAACCGAAATGACGTAATCCTTGGACTTATCCGGGAACATGTTCTGCAGCATCTCAAAGGGCATCATATCGGTCTTGCCGTAGAATTTGATCAGGAAGACGATTCTGCTCTCCTCGGTGTTGAAATGCAGCTCCTTGGACTTGATGTAAATATCGCTGGGCAGGATGTTATCCAGAATGATGTTCTTGATGAAAGAGCCCTTGTCGTACTTTTCATCATACAGGTTCTTGATGTTGCCAAGAGAGATTGCCAGCAGCTTGGACATCTTCTCAGCCATCTTATCCTCACCCTCAACGAATACGATATACTCAGCCTTGACGCCGCCGCTGACGGGACGGTAGGTATATCCGGAGGAGGTCACCACGTCAGAGGTGTAAGCAAGCTCGTCACGAACGCCCTGCTTGATCTCGCCGATCTTGACAAGCTCGGAGCACGCAATAATGACGCCGTTCTCGTCGATGACGCCGATCACGCGATCGATCGCATCCTTCATCTGGTGAATTACACTTTGGAACAGTCTGTTAGACATAAATCTTTCTCCTCTTTTTCTAAATTCCGGGGTGTTGTGAATACTTACCTATATTATACACCCTTTTTTGTGATTTTTCAATAGCGTTTTGCATATTTTTGTGAAAAATATGTGATTTTTTCGGCTGTGTTTTGCTATCCTTTACAAACGTCACATCTCAAATTTGTAAACAAGACAGCCAAGCACAAAGGGGGCTGCGGTTTCGGTGCGCAAAATTCTCTTGCCAAGGCCTGTCATGCGAAGTCCGGCGTCTGCCGCCTCGGCTGCTTCCTCGGGGGAAAATCCGCCCTCGCTGCCCACGACAATGCCGATGGTGGGGCATGCCGGCAGGTCTGCGCGTTGCAAAATGCTTGCAAGCGTCTCGGTTCCCTTGCCCTCGTAGCAGTAAAGGCACAGATCGCACTCGCTTGCCGCTTTGAGCATTTCTTTATAAGATATGGTAGGCTTTACCGCGGGAATTCTGCCGCGACCGCTCTGTTTTGCGGCTTCTTCCGCGATGCGACAGCGGCGCTTGGTTTTATCCGCCTCGCCATCCGCCTTTGCCTTTGCAATGCAGCGGCTGCTCTGGAACGGCACGATCTCATACACACCGCACTCCACCGCCTTCTGAATGATGGAATCAAACTTCTCTCCCTTGGGAAGTGCCTGAAACAGCACGGCCTTATAGGGCGGCTCGGTCCCGGAGGGCGCGCTTGAGAGCACCTTGGCCGTCACGCGCTTATCCTGCTCGAACGAGATCAGCTCACATTCATATTCTATGGCTTCCCGGTCGCAAACGGTAATTCGCTCCCCCGCTGCCATGCGCAAGGAGCGCGCTACGTGATGCGCATCCTCTCCGACAAGGACGACGGTATCATTTTCAAACTGCTCCTCGGACACAAAAAAACGGGGCATAGAAACCTCCGACGAAAAAATTGCACAATTTGACGCATCAAAAGGCGCGTCAAATTCCTTGATTATTCACTATTATAATACACAATCACCAAATTGTCAAGCCCTATTTTGACAATTTTGACAAGTATTTTGACATTATGCACGGAATTTTCAAAAATATTCTGCCCAAAGTTTCCGTCAAAGTCACGAAGCGCAACGCAGCGCGCGAATGCAAAATGAAGAATGGTGGTAGAAATCCGCTCATACGAGCGGATTTCCTTTTGTTTTTCAGCTATTCTGCATTCTGCATTAAAAAAGCGGAGAGGTCATCCCTCTCCGCTTGATCTTTACGCTTTGATATAATGAATCGCCGTGACCACACCATCGCGGATGCCGAACATCAGCTTGGTCGTGCCGTCTGTGTAGACAAGGCCGCCATCAGCCGTTTCGGTATAGCCGTCGCCGTATGCGGATACGACCGCGCTCTTGGCGTCGCCGATCCTGATGCCCTGCGGGGTTGCCACGCTGTCGTCGGTCAGTACGATCTTAACAATGCGATCCACGCCACCCGTCATCACCGTATCGTAACGGAATCCGGGATACACAAAGGTCTTATCGGGTCCCTCACCGCCGCAGCTGTCCTCTTCAATATAATCGGAATACGCGCCAAGCGCGGATGCAACTGCGTTGCCGTCGTCACCGACGTGGATGGCCGTACCGTTATAGGAAAAAATATATTCCCCGCCCTTGCCCGCGTCGCAAGCAACAAAGCAGGTCAGCAGCAGGACTGCTGCGAAAATCAAACTCAATTTTCTCATTTTGTTTGTTCTCCTTGTTGTTTTTCTTGGGTATATCGGTCAATTCTCTCTTGCCAGAGTGCGTCAAGCGTTGCGTCGCCGCGTCTGTCAGTCACACCGTGCTCGCTTTGCAGCAGCCCTCCGAGATAGACGGTGAACTTCTCCGCACCGTACACGTTGAGGTGCAGGCCTGCGTCGTAGGTGTCGCGCGACCAGTCAAGCCCCAGCTCCTCGTCCATGCCGACGAAATTATAATAGGTAAGATTTTTGTCTTTTGCGTAATCCACAATCTGCGCATCCCACTCGTCGTACCAATAATACTTGACCGAATTGGTGGGCGCCTTGACCAGCACAAGCTCAGCCCCATGCTGCTCACAAAGCGTGCGCATTTTTTCCAAGTATTCCATACTGCGTGCGGGCAACGTGGAATCGATCAGCGCGTCGGGCTTGCGGTCATCGGTCGGATCGACCGGCACGATGTTTGTCTGCATCAGATATCCCTGGTGCGTGATATCCTCGTGCTTTGCAAAGGTTCTCTTGACGTCCTCTGCCGTCAAGCTGCTCCAGCGGTCGTGATAGCGCAGAATCGGCAAAAAATACGATGCAAGCGACTCATCCTTGGTCATGGACGCACGGATGGCGTTCAGCTTGGACAGCGACCACGGCATATCCTCCAAGGTCATGCGGCTGATCTCTTCCCTGGGCGTCTCGCCGTACTTGATTGCCAGCACGTTGAACACCACGACCTTGACGTCCGGTTCTTTTTTGAGCGTATCCTCAAGGATATGGTAGGATTGCCACACGGTCTGCTGCGACGATCCGCGCACGTACGAGGTAATGCCGTATTGCTCGTAAAGCACGGCAGGCACGATGCCCTCGTAGATCTCGCAGTCGCCCACGAAAATAACGTCGTGTGCATCACCTGCACTCTCATAGCCGCAAAGCAGATGCCCCTCGCGATTGTCGTAGCGCGACGGAATCAGCAAAGCCTGCGCCAAAAACAGCAAAGCAAGCAACAAAACCAATGCAAGGACGGCAGGTATGATTCTCTTTTTCATAGTCCGCCTCCTTTAATTGAACGTGCCGCCGTAGATAAAGGCGGACGCATCGTATCCAAGTCCGTACGTGCCGAACACCAGCACCAAGAACACAAGCGCTGCCAAGGCAAGGCTACCAAGCCAGGGGCGCTCCCAAAGCTTTTCGCGCAAGGGTCTGTCCTTGCCCAGTTGGCTGACGCCGAACATGACGAGAATGCCCACGCCGATGACGCAGAACGAAGCCGTGCTGACGCCAAGCGAGGTCATGCCACCGTCAAACAAGCTACCCCAGTTGGGTGTGGTAAACACCGAAAAGAACTTTGCAAAGGTCAGGGGCACGTTGCAATAGCAGTCAAAGACGCGGATGAGCGCCATCAGGCAGAAGGTGCGCACAGCCATAAAGGTCTGATACGGCATACTTGCGTGCAAACGCGGGAATTTGGTGCGGAATTTGGTATACAAGGGCTCAAGCTCCTGCGAGACCAGCAGCACCAGACAATTCAGCATTGCCCAGACCACGAAATTCCATGCAATGCCGTGCCAAAGGCCTGTTGCAAGCCAGGTGACGACGGTGGTGATATACACGGGCAAGCGCTTGCCGATGGCCGTGCCCAGATGCGCGCGGCTCCACTTGGAGAGCTTTTGCATGCTCTTGGTCACGGACAAGGGGTAGAAAATGTAATTCGTAAACCACGCGCCCATGGTGATATGCCAGCGGCGCCAGTATTCCGCGGTAGATTTGGAGGAAAACGGACGGTTGAAGTTCTCGGGCAGCTTGATGCCCAGCATCTCCGCAGAGCCCAGCACGATGTCGATGCCGCCCGTAAAGTCACCGTAAATACGGATGGAATAAAACAGGCAAAGCAGCAAAAAATACACGCCGCTCTTCTGCTGCGCCACGATGGGGCCCACGGCAGGAGCGATGGCATCTGCCACCACCAGCTTTTTGAAAAAGCCCCAGGCGATGCGCACGGCACCCGTGTAGATATTTTTGCCCTCAAATGCGTGCGGCACAAAGTACTGCTCGCCCACGTCCGCATATTTGCTGATCGGACCCATGACAAGCTGCGGGAAAAAGCCTATGAACAGCGCGTGCTTGGCAAAATTTCTTTGCACGGGCGCTTTTTCACGGTAGACGTCCAGCATGTATCCGACGGCGATAAAGGTATAGTAGGAAATACCCATGATCTCCAGAGCATACGCGCCAAACGAAATACCTGCGCCGCTCACCCTGATCCCGAAATAGCCGGATACGAACTTGGCGTACACCAGCGCAGCAATCAGCACGGCGATGCCGACGCAAACGATGATCAGATTTCCCTTTTTGCTCTTATTTTTATAGGCCTTTCGCTCCTCCTTGGGTAGCTCCTTATTGGCAGAAAGCCACTCGGCGCACGCGCTCTGTCGCTTGCCGATCAGGCGTACCGAGAGATATGACACGACGATGACCGCCAGCAAAAACAGGCAGCAAGCCACGCCCGCAAAGGCGTAGAACACCACACTGCCCGCAAGCAGCACCACCCACTGTGCCCTTTTGGGCACGAGATAGTAGGCCGCGACAAGGATCAGCAAAAAGCAAAGGAATTCTATCGAAGCAAAATTCATGCCTTACACCGTATCCAGGCGTTCAATCAGCTCCCAAAGAGCCTTTGCCGAATTGAAGTTCTCGGGCAAAATCTCCTCTGCGGGAATGGATACGTCAAAGGCGTCGTTGATGTCCGTGATCAGAGTCACGATATCCAAGGAATCCAGGATTCCGTTGTCAACCAAGCCCTCTTCGGTCGCGTAATCGATCTCGGGGTGAAGCTCCTCTAACAGTTCGATGAGTTGTTCCATGTTATTTCTCCTGAATATTATTTATCGTTTTGGGTTGCCTGCTCCAAAAGCAGACGGCGGTCCAGCTTGCCGTTGACGGTCAGCGGCATGGTGTCCAGCTTATGCGTCACGTTCGGCAGCATATAGCGCGGCAGTAAGAGGCGCAGCTCCTTGGTAAGCGCAGAGGTCTCAATCTCGCCGACAAAGTACATCACGATCTTTTTTTGCTCGGCAATGTAGACGCAGCATGCGCGTCCGATCCCCTCCACCGTAGCGGCAGCGGCCTCGATCTCGCCAAGCTCGATGCGATGTCCCATGTGCTTGATCTGCGAATCCTTGCGCGAGACAAACACCAGTTCACCGTAGTCGTTGTATCTGCCCAGATCTCCCGTGCGGTACACGGTCTCGGGATAAGCCGATTGCAAGGGGTTCTGCACGAATGCCTCGGCCGTTTTTTCGGGGTTGTTATAATATCCAAGCGTGACGCAGGTGCCCGAGATATAGATCTCGCCAACCTCGCCCTGCTCTGCTCTTTTGCCCTGCTCGTTGATCAGCAGAATGCGCGTATTGCGAAAGGGTCTGCCCACGGGAATGGGCTCGTCCTCGGCAAGCTCGCGCGTCGCGGGCCAGTAGCAGGACATGCCGGTCGCCTCTGTAGGGCCGTAAAGATTAAAGAAGCGCGCATCCGGCAGAGCCGCACGCCAAAGGTCGTATTGCTTTTTCGGGAATACCTCGCTGCCAAAGCAAACGGTGTTCAGATACTTGGGCGGGTTCTTTTCCAGCACGCCAAGAGACGAGATCATGGTCAGCGCGGAGACCACCCAGCAGACCGTGTTGATCTTATGCTCGTTGAGGTAATCGCACAGCTTGACCGGGAACATAAATAACTGCTTGGGGATCAGATACGCCGTTGCCCCATACTTGATGGTGGGCATGATCTCCTTTAAGGGCGCGTCGAAATAAAGAGGCGTCTGGTTGCCAAACACGGTGTTCTCGTCAAAGCCGACTGCCTCACACAGCGTTTCGGTATAATCGATCACCGAGCGGTGGCAGGCAGCCACGCCCTTGGGCACACCGGTCGAGCCCGAGGTAAACACCACGTAGGCGGGATCGGTGTCCACGTGCGTCTCTCTTGCACAAGCAAGCAGCGCGTCGTTGATCGGATGGCGGTAAATATCGTCGTAAAGTGCCACGTCAAGCCCCAGCGTATATGCCAGCGCCATATTCTTTTTGTCGCAGATGATCATGCGTGGCTGCACGGTATCCAGGATCATTTGCAATCTCTTGGGCGGCATTGCCGCATCGGGGGCTACGTAAAAGCCACCCGCATACAGCACGCCGAAAAACGCTGCCAGCTGCACGGGATGCTTGTCCATGAGCACCGCGACGCATCCGCGTCCGTGGCCGTGCTCGAGCAGATACGAGCCGATGCTGCGCGCACTTGCCCAAAGCGCGGCAAAGGTCATGTGGTCCGTTCCGTCCGAAAAGGCAACCTTGTCCGGCAGACGCGGCGCAGTTCGCTCCAGATATTCCAGTATATTGGTTTGCATATTAAAGTCCTTTATTACTTAAGATAGGGGGTCAGCTCGGGAATGTCGGTAATGATCTTGTTGCCGGTTGCGGGATACTTGGACTTATCGTAAATGCGGAAGTAATCCCCTGCACGCCAGGTGTCGTAGGCTGCAACCTGCGCGTCGGTCAAGAGGCATCCGCTGACGTTGTAAGCAGCGGTCAGACGCGTAGAGTCGTAATGATACCACACGGGCGCGTCGGCCGTGCCCACGTTGACCAGACTCCAGAAGTGGGTGTTGTCGGTATAGCCGGGCAGACGCTGAATGTCCATATTCTCAATGCCCAGACGCTCAAAGAAGGCTTTGGATGCTGCAAAATAGCTGTAGCAATCGCCCGTGCCCGAGGAGAACAACGCCATATATGCGGCGTATTTCCAGTCACCCTTGGTCGAGGTATTGACGTATGCGATATTGCCCTGCACGTACGTGTAAATCGCACGGCATTGCTCGATTTTGTTCATATCCTTGGTGATAATGCGCGCAATAACCTTGTCGATCTCGGCATACAGCATCTCATCGGTCACGGTCATGGAGACCACCAGCACGGTCGCCTCTGCCTTGGCTACGTTGCCCGAGAGGTCGGTGGCGGTGTAATATACGGTATAAGAGCCCTCGCGGTTGACGTTGACCTTTGAGGAATCCACCGAGAGCGTGATCTCGCCTGCACAGTTGTCGGTCACCGTGACGTGATTGCGCCACACGATGCCCTCACCGATATTGCATTCGATATCGCGCGCCTCGACGGTGGGCGGCACCTCGTCCTTGCAGGGGGTCAGCACCACGTCGTATACAGGAGACTTGTTGCCGCTGGCATCGGTATATTGCACCTGAACGGTATAATCCGTATAGGAATTGAAATCGGGCAGATCACCCACGTATTCTCCGGTATAATTGTCAAATTCGGTGGTGGATTGCACGAAATACGAAGGATCAGGAAGCGTCGTACCGACAGCCCAGTACACTCTTTGCACCTGCATGGTGGGGGCTACGGTGTCCTTGACGGTCAGCTTGACCTTGGCCGTTTTGCCGCCGCTGATCACGGAAAAGGTATATTTTCCTGCGTGATTGACGCAATCCGGGTCAAAATCCGCGCCGAAGGTGGCGCCGGCGTCGCCCGTCAATTCCGCGGCCGTGATCTTTTGCCCCGCCTCAATGGTCACGCCCTTGGCACAGCCGACCAGCGACGTGCAAAGCGTCAGAAGCAAGCAAAAAAGCAACGAAAACGAGATATATCTGCTAACCGTACGGTTCATTTCAAAGTCCTTTCGGGAACGCCATAGCCACACGCCCCCATATTAGTATAGTATTTATTATTATAACATTACGAGCACAACGTGTCAACAGGCAGACAAGGAATTTTTGAAAAATACGGTACAAGTTCAAAGGGATTCCTCTCCCCAAGCTTCACGGGTTGTAATCCGTCCGTAGGGGCGATTCAAGAATCGCCCGACAGCGCATATTGATCATTCGCGGGCGATTCGTGAATCGCCCCTACGGTTATGGCAGGCTGTCGAGGACGTCGCCCCCTACCGACGGACGGTTTACGCAACCAACAATATCGCGAGCGGGAGGATGATATCCTCCTCTACAAAATCCATACGACTACACAATCGGTGATCACGCAGTCAGACCGTCGAGGACGCCGGTCCCTGCAATAAACTCAAGAAAATCCTTGCTGTGCAAGGGTTTTCTTCCGCAATTATTCATGATTTATTTCTTCAAAACCTTCTTCAGGTAATTTCCTGTATACGACTTCTCGCACGCGGCGATCTGCTCGGGGGTGCCGCTCGCGACCAGCGTGCCGCCGCCGTCACCGCCCTCGGGGCCGAGATCAATGATATGGTCCGCACACTTGATCACGTCCATATTATGCTCGATGACCAGCACGGTATTACCGCCGTCTACCAGACGCTGCAAAACGCCCAGCAGCTGCGCTACGTCGGCGGTGTGCAGGCCCGTAGTGGGCTCGTCCAACACGTAAATGGTCTTACCCGTATCGCGTCTTGATAGCTCGGTTGCCAGCTTGACTCTCTGCGCTTCACCGCCCGAGAGCGTGGTGGACGACTGGCCGATCTTGATATAGCCAAGGCCCACGTCCTGCAGCGTTTTGAGCTTGCGCACGATCTTGGGAAGTCCGTCAAAGAAGGTCACGCCCTCCTCGACCGTCATATCCAGCACGTCGTAGATGCTCTTCCCTTTATACTTGACGTCCAAGGTGTCGCGGTTGTATCTCTTGCCCTTACATACGTCGCAAGTTACGTACACGTCGGGCAAGAAGTGCATTTCAATGCAGCGCACGCCGTCGCCCTCGCAGGCCTCGCAGCGTCCGCCCTTGACGTTAAAGGAAAATCTGCCGGGGCCGTAGCCCTTGGCCTTGGCGTCCTTGGTCTGCGCAAACAGATCACGGATATCGCCAAACAGCCCCGTATAGGTCGCGGGGTTAGAGCGCGGCGTTCTGCCGATGGGACTTTGGTCGATGCAAATGATCTTGTCCAGATGCTCGTCACCCTCCACGCGTTCGTGCTTACCGGGATAGGTGATGGCGTTGTTGAGTCTGTCGGCAAGCACGGGATGAATGATGCCGTTGACCAGCGAGGATTTTCCCGAGCCGCTCACGCCCGTGACGCATACAAAGCAGCCGAGAGGGATTTCCACGTCCAGCTTTTTGAGGTTGTGCTCCTCTGCTCCGTATACGCGCAGGAATTTGCCGTTGCCGGGTCTGCGCTCCTTGGGTACGGGAATGCGCAGTCTGCCCGACAAATAGCCGCCGGTCAGCGAATTCTCGTTCTTTGCAACCTCCTCGGGAGTGCCGTAGGCCACGACCTGACCGCCGTGCACGCCGGCACCCGGGCCGATATCAATGATATAGTCGGATTCCTGCATGGTCTCCTCGTCGTGCTCAACCACGATGACCGTGTTGCCCAGGTCGCGCAGCGTTTTGAGCGTGGCGATCAGCTTGGAGTTATCGCGCGAGTGCAGGCCGATGCTGGGCTCGTCCAGAATATACAGCACGCCTGTCAAGGCAGAGCCGATCTGCGTTGCCAAACGGATACGCTGCGCCTCACCGCCCGAAAGCGTACCCGCCTTGCGCCCCAGCGTCAGATATCCAAGTCCTACGCTGACAAGGAAGCCGAGTCTTGCGCGGATTTCCTTAAGAATTTCCTTGGAAATGACCGCATCGCCGCCCGTAAACTTCAAGTTTTCAATAAACTCCAGTGCATTTTCCACCGACATGGCGCAGAAATCGTGGATGTTGAGTCCGCCCACCGTGACGCCCAGCACCACGGGAGAAAGGCGCTTGCCGCCGCAAACGGGGCAATCCGCCTCCTGCACAAACTGCGTATAATACTCTTTTCCGAACATACCGCCGTTCTTCATGCGGCTCTCCACCATTTCCAGAATGCCGTGGAAGGTGGTAGTCTGCTCGTGCGTCTGACCGCCGAAATGACGCTTGATGCGATAGACGCGGTCACCCGTGCCGTGCAGCAGCGCGTCAAGTGCCTCGGGGCTGTACTCTCGGATGGGCATATCCAGATCAAAGCCCGCAATCTCGCCCACCGAGGCAAACAAAGGGCCGTTCCAGCTGTCCTCTTCCAAGGTCTTAAAGCCGTTGACCGCAATCGCACCGCCGCGCAGCGAAAGTCGCTTATCGGGAATCACCTTGGCAGCAGATACCGTCTGCATCTCGCCAAGGCCTGCGCATACGGGGCAAGCACCCGTGGGGTTATTGAAGGAAAACATGCGGGGCTCCAACTCGCCGATTGAAATGCCATGCTCCTCGCAGGCATAGCTTTGCGAGAACGAAAGCTCGATCGGCTTGCCTTCCCCGCGCGGCACGGTCACGATCAAAAGGTGTCCTTCGGCCAAATTGAGCGCGGTCTCCACCGAGTCACCCAGGCGCGAACGAATGCCCTCCTTGAGCGCAAGTCTGTCCACCACGACCTCAATATCGTGCTTTTTGTTCTTATCCAGCGAAATATCCTCGCCAAGGTCGTATAGGCTGCCGTCGATGCGCACGCGGGCGTAGCCGCTCTTTTTGGCATCGGCAAGCACCTTTTCATGCATACCCTTTTGCGCGCGCACCACGGGCGCAAGCACCAAAAAGCGCTCGCCCTCGGGCAGCTCGCAAATCTTATCTATGATGGTATCGGTGCTCTGTCTGCGGATCTCTTTGCCGCAGACCGGACAATGCGGAATGCCCACGCGTGCGTAAAGCAGACGCAGGTAGTCGTAGATCTCTGTCACCGTGCCCACGGTGGAACGCGGGTTTTTGGAGGTGGTTTTTTGGTCAATGGAAATAGCGGGGCTTAAGCCGTCGATGGTGTCCACGTCAGGCTTATCCATCTGACCGAGGAACATACGTGCATACGAGGACAGCGACTCGACAAAGCGGCGGTGTCCCTCTGCATACACGGTATCAAAGGCAAGGGAGGATTTTCCCGAGCCCGAAAGGCCTGTCAGTATGACAAGCTGATCACGCGGAATCTCCACGTCAATGTTTTTGAGGTTATTGACGCGCGCACCGCGAATCACGATTTTTTGCAGCTTCATTATTTGTACTCTCTTTTATTCCTTAATGTGATCGCACGCACCCACGTCCAAGGCATTGCGCAGGCGATCGATTTGCTTTTGTGTGATATAGGAGGTGGATCTGATCTTTTTCTTGCCGTTTTTCATGTAAAAGACAAGTCCGATATCCTTGTATTTGCTCTGATCCTCCGGGATACGATTTCCCTTTTTATCACAAGGGAAAATGCCCATCAGATCCTGCAGCTCGAAGTGAATGGCCGTGCTCTGCTCGTCCTTGCCTGCAACCACCACGCCGTCCGCGCTGACACTGACCGCCTCAAGTGCCAAAACGGCCGCCTCATACGCGGTATACAGCGTAAACAAGCCCAAAAACGGCAGCAGAATATAGCCGATGAAATTGTCGAACAAGCCCAGCGCATACGCGCCGCAAAGAAGCACCAGCTCGCCGACAAGGATCAGCAGCGTCCATAGAAGATATTTCCCGTTGACCAGCGGAATGCGCCTTTTTTTATTTTGTTTCATGTGTGTCCCCTCCTTGGATTCTCTTGATCTGATCGCGCAGGTACGCCGCCTTTTCAAATTCCAGCTTGGCAGCCGCCTGACGCATCTCTGTGGTCAGCTCGGCGATCAGCTTATCCTTTTGCTTGGCAGGCATTTTACCCTTGGCAGCCTGCTCGGTCTTCGCGCCCTGCTTGCCGCCCGTGGGAGACGCCATGTCGATGACGTCGCGGATATCCTTGACAACCGTGCGCGGCACGATGCCGTTTGCCCGGTTGTACGCGTCCTGCTTGGCGCGGCGACGCGCGGTCTCGGTTATCGCTCTTTGCATAGAGCCGGTAATGGTATCACCGTACATAATGACCTTACCCGACGCGTTACGCGCGGCACGGCCAATGGTCTGAATCAGCGAGGTCTCGCCGCGAAGGAAGCCTTCCTTGTCGGCGTCCAGAATGGCAACCAGCGATACCTCGGGCAAATCAAGTCCCTCGCGCAGCAGGTTGATGCCCACCAGCACGTCAAATACACCCATACGAAGGTCGCGGATGATCTCCATGCGCTCCATGGTCTCCACGTTGAAGTGGATATATCTCACGCGCACGCCGTTCTGCTCCAGATAATCGGTCAGATCCTCTGCCATTTTCTTGGTCAGCGTGGTCACCAGCACGCGTTCGCTCCTGGCAACTCGCTCGCGAATCTCGCCAAGCAGATCGTCCACCTGCCCTTCAATCGGACGCACCTCGACCTCGGGGTCAAGCAAGCCGGTCGGTCTGATCAGCTGCTCTGCCACCTGCTCAGCATGCTCCTTTTCAAAGGGACCGGGGGTTGCGCTGACAAACACGGCCTGATTGATCTTGTCCTCAAACTCCTCGAAATACAAGGGTCTGTTGTCGTAGGCGGACGGCAGACGGAAGCCGAAATCCACCAGATTTTTCTTTCTTGCGGTATCGCCGCCGCTCATGCCGCGCACCTGCGGTACAGCCACGTGCGACTCGTCAATAAACAAAATATAGTCGTCCGGGAAATAGTCCAGCAGCGTATAAGGGGTTGAGCCCGGCTCTCTGCCCGCAAGCACACGGGAGTAGTTTTCCACGCCCGAGCAAAAGCCCACCTCGCGCAGCATTTCCAGATCGTACTTGGTGCGCTCGGTAATGCGCTGCGCCTCGATCAGCTTGCCCTCAGATTCAAACCACGCTGCCCTGTCCACCATCTCGCGGCGGATCTCTTCAAGCGCGGCGTCGCGCTTTTCGTCAGATACGGCGTAGTGCGTCGCGGGGAAAATGACCGCGTAGGAAAGTAGGCGCACAAGCTCGCCCGTCACAGGATTGATGACCGAGATGCGGTCGATCTCATCGTCGAAAAATTCAATGCGCAAAAGCTTATCCGACACGTTCGCGGTCATGATCTCAATCGTATCTCCGCGCACGCGGAAGCTGTTACGCACGGGATTGAGGTCATTACGCGAATAGCTGATAGCCACCAGGCGGCGGATCAGCTGATCACGATCCATCAGCATACCCGGGCGCAGCGAGATCTGCAGCGTCTGATACTCCACGGGGTCACCGAGGGTATAGATACAGGAAACCGACGCCACAATGATCACGTCGCGACGCTCAAACAGCGAGGAGGTCGCGCTGTGACGCAAACGGTCGATCTCGTCGTTGACTAAGGCATCCTTTTCAATATACATATCCTTGCCCGGGATATAGGCCTCGGGCTGGTAATAATCGTAGTACGACACGAAAAATTCCACAGCATTCTCGGGAAAAAATTCACGCATTTCGGTGCACACCTGCGCTGCAAGCGTTTTGTTGGGCTCCAGAATCAGCACGGGGCGGTTGCATTTTTCAATGATATTGGCCATGGTAAAGGTTTTACCCGAGCCGGTCACGCCAAGCAGCGTCTGATAACGCGCACCGTTTTCCAAGCCCTCCACCAGCTGCGCGATTGCCTGCGGCTGGTCACCCATGGGCTCAAACGGGCTGACTAATTTGAACTTGTCCATGCTTCTTCTCCCTTCGCACGTCATAGTATGTCAATTTAATAGTATAACACACTTATTAAAAAAAGTAAATAGCGAGAGAAAAAAAGCAACGGCAAATTGCGGGACTCTTATACTTAGAAATTGTAGGGGAGGATATCATCCTCCCCTACAAACAAGTTCCAAGGCTATGGCAGGGACTTAGAACCCATATTTGCGCCAATAGTCGTTATATCTATTCACTTTCCCGGCGCAAACCTTGCACGAGCGGCAAAGCCGCGCGTGCGGGTAAAAATACGTAGGGGCGATTCACGAATCGCCCACACATGTGGGCTATCAGGGACTTAGAACATCGCAAGCGCATCGCGCTTGCACATTTGCGCCTATACTTTGCTTTACTTTTTCACTTAACCTGCGCAAATCTGCATATCGCGTCGCTCTGCGACGCTTATGCGGGGGTTCTTCGTCTGTTTACTCCAAGCAAAAAAGGATACGGAATACTTGCGTACTCCGTATCCTTTTTTGGTGGGCTATCAGGGACTTAGAACCCATATTTGCGCCTATAGCTGCTATATCTCTTCACTTGCCCGGCGCAAACCTTGCACGAGCGGCAAAGCCGCGCGTGCGGGGTTCTGAGTCGGGAAAGTACATCAAAACAAAGAGAGGGGTGCTACTGCACCCCTCTCTTTGTTTTGGTGGGCTATCAGGGACTTGAACCCCGGACCAACCGGTTATGAGCCGGTAGCTCTGACCAACTGAGCTAATAGCCCGTCAAACGACCTATATATTATACTGTGGTTTCATGGAAAAGTCAAGGCCTTTTTCAAAATTCTTCTCCCGCCGACCGTAATCGGCGGGAGAAGTATACTTTATTACGGCTGCTTAACGAACTCCGCGCCGTTGCTGACGAATACGATGGTACCCTCAAGGTCGGTGCGGTACACCTGCATATCGCGCTCCTCGTATCTGTCCAGCACGGGCTGGTTGGGATGACCGTACTTATTGCCCGTACCGCAGGAAATGATGGCGATCTCGGCGTCAATGGCGTCTAAGAATTCCTCGCAGGACGAGGAGGACGAGCCGTGATGCCCCGATTTGAGAATATCACAATCCAATGCGCTTGAGCCGTATTTTGCAACGATCTCCTTTTCGGAAATGCTCTCGGCGTCTCCCGTCAGAATCATGGAGGTAGAGCCGTAGGTCACCTTGGTCACAAGGCTCCAGTCGTTGAGATCGTTATAATCGGTGGCATTGGGGGCTAAGAACAAAAATTCCAGCTCGCCAAGGCTGAAGGTGCTGCCGCTTGCCGCATAACTGATCGCGGTGCCCTGCTCCTCTGCACCCTCCATCATGCGGGTGTAGTCACCCGTGGCGGTAAAGGTATCGGTATCCACCTCGGAATTGGGCATGATCAGATTGATCACCTCAAATTCCTCAAAGATCATATCCATGCTGCCAATATGGTCCTCGTGCGGATGCGTAGCGATCACGCAATGCAGCGTGGTCACGCCAAGATCGTCCAGATACCCCTCCAGCGCGTCCTGGCAGTCGTTATCACCTGCGTCCACCAGCACGTTGCCCTCGGGTGCCATGATCAGAATACTGTCCGCCTGACCCACGTCAAAGAAATACACTTGGATCTGTCCGTCCAGCGCAACTCTCTCGGGCTTGGGTAACAAGTCGATCACAAAATCCACAAAGTCACCGTATTTATCCACAAACACCTCGTCCACAAGGTCGTTGGGCAAAATGCGGTCCAATGCCTTTTCCACGCCCTTGCCGACAAAGCCGTCCAAAAAGTCCTCTACGTCGTTGGCGGGAATCACACCCGACATGGCAAGCACCACCACGGTGGTAAACAGCACCGCCAATACTGCCAGCATGATCAAACACACGCGCAACGCCTTTGGCATCTTCTTACTCTTTTTTCTTCTCTTCTTCTGCGCCATAAAAGTCCTCCTATGTTCTTGTCTTTCGTATATTATAGCATATTTTCCATCAAATTGACAGCACTTTTGTGTTTTTTTGTAAAAAATAATATTACAAAAGGCATTGACAAGTATTCTCTGTTGTGGTATAATGTATCTTCGGTACGGACTGCAAAGCGGTCCGTCTCTCTACCGCGCATAAAAAACGAAGAGGTGCGCGGTCGTAATAAAGTCCATAGGGAGGTAAAAACACATGGAAAAGGTACTCAATTCTTATGAAAGTCTGTTCATCGTTGACGTTAGCAACGGTGAGGAAGCAACCAATGCAACCGTGAACAAGTTCACTTCTTTGATTGCTGAGAACGGCACTATCATTGAGGTTGCACAGTGGGGCAAGCGCCGCCTGGCATATCCCATCAATGACATGCCCGAAGGCTACTACGTAGTCGTGACCTTCAAGGCAGCAGGTAACTTCCTGGCTGAGCTCGACCGTCTGTTCCAGATCGACGAGAACGTTATGCGTTCTCTGACCATCAAGCTGGACTTCGAGCCTACCGCTAAGGCAGTCGTTGTTGAAGACGCTGCTGAAGAAGTTGCTGCAGTTGAAGAAGCTACCGAAGTTGTAGCTGACGCTGAGTAATCAGACAAAAGAGGTCAAACAGCATGGCAAATTTTAATCTGAACAAAGTCATCCTCGGCGGTAGACTGACCGCTGATCCTGAACTGAAGCAGACACAGAGCGGCATTGCCGTCGTAACGTTCCGTATGGCAGTCAATCGCAGATTCGCTTCCCGTGACTCCGCGTCCGGTCAGCAGCCTGAGGTCGATTTCTTTACCGTTACTGCTTGGCGCTCCACTGCTGAGTTTGTCAACCGTTTCTTCAAGAAGGGTTCTTCTATCTGCGTGATCGGCTCTATCCAGAACAGATCCTGGACCGACCAGCAGGGTCAGAAGCGCTACATGACCGACATTGTCGCTGAAGAGGTCCAGTTCGTGGACAGCCGCAGCGAAAGCCCCGCACAATCCGGTGGCTATGCACCCGATGCTTACGGTGCACCCGCTTACTCCTCTCCCGCAGGCTCTGCGCCCAAGTTTGAGGAGATCAAAACAGACGACGATCTGCCCTTCTAAAGGCGATCGTTCCCAAATTTAAACAGGAGGATTCATAAGATGACTGAAAACGTTTCTCGTCCTGCGCGCCCCGTGGTTCGCAGAAGAAAGAAGGTTTGCATTTTCTGCGCCGATAAGGTTGCTTATATCGATTACAAGGATTCCGCTAAGCTCCGCAAGTTCATCAGCGAGCGCGGCAAGATCCTGCCCAGAAGAATGTCCGGCACCTGCGCTGTTCACCAGCGTGAGCTCAACACCGCTATCAAGCGTGCTCGCCAGGCTGCTCTTCTGCCCTACGTTTGCGACTAATTGGCAAATGCAATAGAAAAACAGAAAAAATCGTTCGTCTGACAGGCGGACGATTTTTTCATTTCGTCTGAAAAACGAGCGGTTTTTTCGTTGATTGTATGCGGGAGCAAGCCCCCGCCCTACGACCGCCTTTGAATACGATAAACGAAAATCCGCCCCAATAGGCGGATTTTTTCCACAATTCTGCATTCTACATTCTGCATTCTGCATTTTTATTGACCGATGGTCAATAAAAAAGCTGTTGCCGAAGCAACAGCTTTTTTATGTAGCAATATTGAAATTACTGCTTGGTGTACTTCTGGCTGCCGATGTAGATGAAATCGTCGCCCTTGCTGAACTCGTACTTCTCGGTGGAAACAACGCTGTCACCGTTTGCATTGGTCTCAACGTTCTTGTCCCAAGTGAAGACGATCTGATCGTCTTCGATGGTGTAGGTGCCGTTGGTAACGGTGGTGGTGGTCTTACCGCCAACAGTTGCATCAACAGTCATGGTAACGTTCTTGCCCTTGAACTCGTAGGTGGTGGTGAAGGATCCTGCACCGAAGCCGAAGAAGCCGTCAGACTCGTAAGAAGCGGAATACTTGCCGCTGATGGTGTTGCCGCAAGAAGCGAGCATCATGCACATAACAACTGCTACGAGAGCAACTGCTACTACTCTGGTCATGGTTTTCATAGTGGATAGTCTCCTTTTGATTAGTGTTTTTGGGGTGAACCCCATGTGAACATTATAGCAGTTCCCATCACTTTTGTCAATAGATTTTGCGCTTTTTTTTGCACAGATTTTCTTAAGAATTATTAAGTGCCGCAAGACTTTTTGTGACATTTGTACCGTTTGACCGACGCATATGCAATCTGTGCAATCACGAGTGCAATCTGTGCAGCGAAGCACAAATAAACAGGCAAATAGCCAACCGAGGTATAGGGCGTGGTATTATTGCGCGCACAGACGTTCGCTATGACAAGCCCTCTGGTCAGCGCCTCCTGACGCCCCAGCTCCCTGCCGTCGGGGCCTACGATAGACGACACGCCGGTATTGGCGGAACGTATCAAGTACCTGCCGTTTTCAATGGCGCGGAACTTGGCTTGATTGTTATGCATATACACGGCTGCCGAATCCGAGAACCAGGAATCGTTGGTGGAAAGCGAAATGATCTCCGCACCGGCCGCCACGCTTTGTCTGACCGTTTCTTCAAAAATTGAGTCGAAGCAGATGATGGGAGAGACTCCCACACCGTGCGTTTTGAGCTCTACCACGGTAGCTTCTTGTCCGGGCATCACGTCCTCACCCAGCATATTGATCTCGCCGAGCGCCGGAACGATCGAGAGAATCAAGTCACGCCACGGCACGTATTCGCCGAACGGCACCAGCATTCTCTTCAGATAGATGCTCTTGTCAAAGCTTCGGTCGGGATAGATGGTGATCACCGTGTTGGTGCTGAACTTCTCTGCCCCCGGATCAAAATATATCGAAGGGGTAAACGTACCGATCAGCACGGTCGTACCCGTTTGCTCGGCCATGTCATACACGGCACTCAAGGGCGCGCTTTTCTTGCTATCTTCAGATATCTCAAGTAGCGAATAAGCAAGCGAGGTTTCGGGCCATACGATCAGGCAGGCACCCGCGGCGGCTGCCTGCTCGGTCAGATTTTCATACACGCGGAAGGAGCGCCATCCCGCGTTGGTTGCCCATTTATCCTTAGAGGAAAGATTGCCCTGCAGCGCGGCCGCCTTGATTGTTTGTTCGGGATCCGCATACGTGGCAAGTACGGGTGAAAGCGAGGACAGAATGCAGAGCGTCAAGCCAATGCACAAAAACGCCTTGAGCACGCGACGGTCTGCGCCAAGGCGGCGCACAAGGCCGTAAATCAACGCCATCAGCACGGTGACCAGCGCAAGCGCGAAAAAGACGATCTGCCACGGCAGCACGTTGCCCTTGATCGAATCCATGGCGGCAAGGCCGAACAAAAGATTTCCGCCAAGCAGACAGCCGCCCAAAAGGCCGTGCGCAAGTCTTGCGCCGCGGCAAGCGATCACGCCTGCAAAGGATAAGTTGACCGCCACGATCAAAAAGGACACGAACAATCCGCCAAGCAGCGAGGCACTCTGCGCCATGGGCAGCAGATAGGATTGCGAAAGATACAGGCGCGACCAGGGCAGGCCTGTCCAGCCAATGGTTTGCGACCACTCGTTGACCATCCAAAGGCAGGCAAACAGAATGGGCTTGAGCACGGGATATTTCTGCAAAACAACCGTGCGGCAAAACAGCCCGAAGATCAGAAACATCAAAGCACTCAGCGACGCCTGCAGCGCGGAAATGCCGAATATGGCAAGCGCGATGACACCTGCTGCCACGCTCGGCTCAAAGCCCGCAAAATCCATGGGATACATGGAAATAAACCAATGATAGCCCATGACGTAGTAAGCAAAATAGAACACAAGCCCATACAGATACATACCGCCGCTCTTGGCACGACCGCCAAGGGTAAGCAGCACAAGGCCCGCGGGAATGAGAGAGACCCAGGTAAGCAGGCCGAAATATTGCGGGTAGACCACGCAAAGTGATGACAAAAGACCGCTCATGATCAGCAGCGGATAGCGCAGCTTTTTGACCGTGTCCTGCATAAGCTCTCTCCTTTCATAAATTCAACGAAAAATCAATGAGAAAAGTCCTTCAAAAACCAGATCTCGTCCTCGGGCAGGCGGAATTCCTTGCCGTCAAGGTAGGAAAGCACATCACCCTTGCCGCCCAAATCAAAGCGCAGGCGGTAGGCGTACAGGGCTTGATATTTATAGCCCTTTTCCCTGTCCTTTTTGTTGATGCCGTATTTGCCGTCACCGATCAGAGGGTGACCGATATGCGCAAGATGCGCACGGATCTGATGCGTTCTGCCCGTGACCAAATGTACCTCTAAAAGTGCGTCGCCGTTCTTCTGACCGATCACGCGGTACTCGGTGATGATCTCCTTCGCACCCGGGAACGCCTTGTCACGCACCTCGACCATATTATCCGCCGCGTTTTTGCGCAGATATCCGCGCAGCGTTTGCTTTTTCTGCGCGGGCACGCCATGCACGGCACACAGATAGTATTTTCCGATGCGATCCTCGCGGATATGCTCGTTCATCTCGCGCAAGGCCGCCGCGTTCTTGGCAGCGATCACGATACCGCCCGTATTGCGGTCGATACGATTGCACATGGCAGGCGCAAAGCTTTGCTCGTCCTCGGGATCATACTCCCCCTTTTGCGCCAGATACGCCTGCAGATGCATGACCAGCGTGTTATCCTTGGCATCCGCATCCTCGTGCACCAGCACGCCCGGACGCTTGTTGAGCAGCAGGATATTCTCATCCTCGTACACAATGCAAAGCTTGGGCACGATGCGCGAGAGCGCACCCGTATCCTTTTCGGGAGACTCAAAGAACTCCTCGCGGATAAAGAGCTGGATCTCGTCGCCCTCGCAAAGCATATACTTCTGCTCGGTCCTTGCCCTGTTGACCTTGATCTTTTTGGTGCGGATATATTTATACATCAACGACGTAGGCAGCCCCTTGACTGCCTTGGACAAAAACTTATCCAGACGTTGTCCTGCGTCGTTTTTCTTGACAACTATGGTACGCATAGTACCTCCAATAGTAAAATAGGGGGAGAAGGTGTCCTCTCCCCCGTGGATTTTCAATGATTAAAGAGTACCGAAAATTCTGTCGCCTGCGTCACCAAGACCGGGAACGATATAAGCGTGCTCGTTGAGGTGATCATCCAGTGCAGCGCCGTAGATATCCACGTCGGGATGCGCCTTGAGCACCTTGGCAACACCCTCGGGAGCAGCCACCAAGCACATAAAGCGGATATTCTTGCAGCCCTTGTTCTTGAGCAGCGTCAGCGCGTCGATGGCGGAGCCGCCGGTTGCCAGCATGGGGTCAACCAGAATGACCATTCTGTCCTGAATGTCGGTGGGCAGCTTGCAGTAATACTCAACGGGCTGATGGGTCTCGGGATCGCGGTACAGACCAATGTGGCCGACCTTTGCTACGGGAACGAGCGACTGAATGCCATCCACCATGCCAAGACCTGCGCGCAGAATGGGCACAATGGCGAGCTTTCTGCCAGAAACCATCTTGGCAGTCATCTTGGTAATGGGAGTCTCGATGGTGACATCCTGCAGGGGCAGGTCGCGCGTCAGCTCATAGCCCATGAGCATCGAGATCTCGTTGAGCAGCTCACGGAAATCCTTAGAGCCTGTCTTTTTGTTACGCATGATGGTAAGCTTATGTGTGATAAGAGGGTGGTCGATCAAATGAAACTGGCTCATAGTAATTCTCCTTTGAATTTTTTATCATTGTGTTTATTATACTACCTTTTTTTTGCTTTTTCAAGTACTCTGTGTAAATTTTACGATAGTTCTTTACAATTCGGTCGGGGTGTGATAAAATATAGGATGAGAAATTACGTTTAGGAAGTGTATGATATGCCCAACCAACAGTTTACTGTCAGCGTACTCACGCTCGGCTGTAAGGTCAACCAATACGAATCCCGCGCCATGGAGGAGACTCTTTTGTCCCGCGGCTATGCCGTAGGCTCGCCTGCCCTTCCCTCTAACGCGTATATCATCAATACCTGCACGGTCACGGCCGAATCCGACCGCAAGGGCAGACAGCTGATCCGCCGTGCGCTTGCGCAAAATCCCGCAGCGTACGTCATCGTCACGGGCTGCTTTGCCCAGGCTGATCCCGAAGGCGCTGCGCTGGAGGGCGTGGACGCGGTGCTTGGCAACACGCAAAAAATACGTGCCGTGGATATTTTGGACGAGCTGGTTGCCAAGGGAAAAAAGAATGAAAAAGCCTATATTGAGGTGCCGCACATTGATCACGCGCGTTGCTTTGAGCCCATGCGCATCACCTCGTTTGACCGCACCCGTACCTACGTCAAGATCGAGGACGGCTGCGATTCGCATTGCACCTACTGCGCCATCCCCGGTGCGCGCGGCCCCGTGCGCTCCAAGCCCTTGGACGAGGTGCTGGAGCAGGTGCAGGTGCTGACCGAAAACGGCTGTGCCGAGATCGTGCTGACAGGCATTGAGACCGCCTCCTGGGGCAAGGATCTTGCAAAGGGCGACCTTGGCGACCTGCTTTTGGCGGTGAACGCGCTTCCCGGCATCGGACGCGTACGCCTTGGCTCGCTGGATCCTTCACTGATCCGTCCGAAATTCGTGGATAAGATCGCAGGTCTTGAATCGCTAGCCCCGCATTTTCACCTCTCCTTGCAAAGCGGCTGCTCACGCACGCTTGCCGCCATGAAGCGCAAATACAACGCCGAGCAGGCCATGGCCGCGCTGGAGCTTTTGCGCGATCGCATCCCCGGCGTGCAGTTCACCACCGACGTGATCGTCGGCTTTCCCGGAGAGACTGAGCAGGATTTTCTGGAGACGCTGGACTTTATCCGCAAGGCACGCTTTTTGCAAATTCACGTATTCCCCTATTCCGGACGCAAAAACACACCCGCCATTCGCATGCCGAATCAAGTGCCCATGCAGGAGCGCCGCGCACGCGTGCATCGCTTGCAGGAGGTACAAAACGAGATCCGCACGCAGCTCTTGGAGCAGGCCATTGTCGATGCTCCGATCAAGCAGGTGCTCTTTGAGACCGACGGTGACGGCTGTTCGGTCGGCCACACGCCCGAATTCATCGAGGTCACGGTCAGAACCGACGAGAAGCTGTGCGCCAAGACGCGCACGGTGCGCCTGACCGGTCTTGACCAAAGCGGCTGCACGGCAGAGCTGCTTGACTGAACCATTTACACGGAGGAATTTTATGCAGGAAACCGAAAAGGATAATAACCTCATACATGATTTTTGCAGCCTGCCGCAGGCATCCTTGGACGTGCTGGCCGCCAATCTCGGATTGCGCATGAGTCGCGCCGAGCTTGCCTTTTGCGCCAAGCACTATCCCACAAAAAACGGCAAGGATATCAGCATCCAAGCGCTGCGCATGCTGGATGCACTTGCCTGTCCCGACCGCATCAAGGCGTCCAAGATCGCCGTCAAGGAAATGCTGACCGATTCCCCGGCTGTTGCCGAGGCATATCGCGACGCCATTGACAAGCTGCACGCGCTTGGCTACACCTTCAAAAGACCGATCACGCTGCAGGATATGGCCGACCTGCCCACGAAATATCTGCAGGTGCTTGGCGGCAAGCAGGCAGTCAAGCCCGCGGCCGCGCAGGCAGAATATGCGGACGCGCTGGTGCTGCTGTGCCCGGGCGAGCCGAGCGAAATGCCTTTTGAAGATCAGGTGCGCGAGCTGACCACTGACGTGCACGTCAGCACAAGCGTTGCCGCGTCAAGCATTCTGCACACCCTGCTTGGCATCAGCCGAGGGGCTGTGATCAATATCGCCAGATTGCCCGAGCAAATGCAGCAGGCCGAAAGGCTTGCGCTGCCCGTGCAGGGGCAGCTGCTGGCGCTCTCGCAAAGTGCCTTGCCCGCGCTGCAGCAAAAGGCCGAGGAGGCAGGCGTTGGCTGCTGCTATTTCGGCGTTGCGGATCACGCGGGTGCTCTGGTGGTTAAAAACGGCACCGAGCAGCTCTTTTCCCTTGACTTCAACTATCTCAAAGCGCTTTGCTTTATCAGATCCTATTCCCTGCGTCTGCATCGGCAAGTGGTCGCAAGCGCAGATATGCAGGCAGATCCCTTTTTTTCTGCCCTGCTTTGCGCCGCCGATGCGTGCAGCTCCGCTGTGGCTGCAGGACACGATCCCTCACTTCTCTCTTTGCAAGCGCATCTGCGCGCAACTGCGCACAAGCCGCTCTCCCGCTCCTACGGTGACGCGCTTACCGCGCTGCTGGGGCTTTACCGCTTCTCAATGGAGACCATGATTTCGGTGCAGACCGACGTGACGTTTGACGCAGAGCAGATCGAGCTGACCGTGCAGGCAGGCGAAAGCGAGGCAAGCACGACCGTTTCCGATACGTTGCAGGGACAGGGCTACGTGTATCTGCTGCGTCCGACCTGCGACGCGTGCGGCTTGCCCGATCTTGGCGAGCAGCGAAAGATGCTTGCATATCTGCACGCGCAGATCAGGCAAGGCAACGTGCTTTGCGCACGCGCGCTGTGCGGCAAGACTCCCCGCGAGGTGCTGGACCATGCTGCAGATGAATGCAAGGTCATTTTGAACAAAGATCACGTACAGACGGTGGAAGGCGTTTACCCCGGCGCCGTGCTTGTGGAGGCAAAAAAACGCCTCTCGGGCGATCTGATCGCCGTTTGCGCAGGGCTGATTGTGAAAAATGCGTGATTTTTCCGATAAAATTGATAAAAATCCCACAAAAATCCGCCTTGATTTAGAAGATTTCACAAGGTTAAAAATTTTTTAGTTTTTTTTCACAAAACCCTTGCAATTTGCGATCTCTTGTGATATAATATCTCGTGCTGTGCTGTATCTTACAGCTAAAAATACGTAAAAAAATTTTTTCTTGAATAGATGCACTACCAATTTGTGCAGAAGGAGGTGTCAAACATGGCAAAATGCAGTATCTGCGGAAAGGGCGTTGTTTACGGTGCAACTGTTTCCCACTCTCACCGCAAGACCAACAGAACCTGGAAGCCCAACATTCGCAAGGTAAAAGCAATCGTAGACGGTACCCCTAAGACCGTTGCCGTATGCTCTCGTTGCCTTCGTTCTCACAAGGTTACCCGCGCTTGATTGATGGAAAATCAAATCGAAGGGATGCCCATAGCGGCATCCCTTCGATTTTTTCTGAAAGGATTTTTTATGATTGTCTTTACCGATTGTCGCATGAACGCATTCGCCGTGCAAGCGCTGCGGAATTTCGGGCATACCGTCCTTCCCTGTCCGCCGCATCCCGGGTTGGATGCTCCGGTGGCCTCGCACCCGGATCTTTTACTCTTTCCTGCCGATGACGCTATTCTGACGCACGCCGACTACGCGTGCACATTACGCGCGCTGTGCCCCGCTCTGCCCGTGGTCTCAATTCCGGAGCGGATTGAGGCGAAATACCCGCGCGACGTGCTGCTGGACGCTGCCTTGGTGGGCAAGCACCTGGTCTGCCGCCCCGACGCCACGTCTTGTGCGGTGTTGGAAAACGCACGAAAAAAAGGCGCAGCCCTTCTGCCCGTGCGGCAGGGGTACGCCAAATGCAATCTTTGTACCGTTTCCGAAAACGCCGTGATCACCGAGGACGCCTCCATTGCCAAGGCGCTTTCGGCCGTTGGCGCAGAGGTCCTGCACGTCACGCCCGGACACATCACGCTTCCGGGCTACCCTTACGGCTTTATCGGCGGTGCTTCGGGCAACGACGGTCACCACGTGTTCTTTTGCGGCGATCTTTCAGAGCATCCCGAGGGGGATCGCATAGCCGCCTTCTGCCGCCGCCACGGCAAGCAGCCCGTCTCTTTGTGCGCGGGCAAGCTTTGCGACGTGGGCTCGCTGCTCTTTTGGGAGTCAGCGGCCGAAGAGTGAGGCCAAAAAACCTTTTTTTTCGTAAGGCTCGCGCTGACTGCCAAGCAGCTGATATCCCATCTCTCCCAAGGCCTTTGCAAGCAGCTCGTCCGGAATATCGCTCTCGCTCAGAATCTCGGTTGCTCCCTTTGTATGCGACGAGGTCACCTTTTTGACCTTGAAGCTGCGTCTGACGGCATCGTTGACGTGCGACTCGCACATGGAGCACATCATACCGTCTATCCGTAACGTAATTCTGATCATATAATTTCTCCTTATCCATGACGGTTAGCGCGCGCTAACCAAATAGATTATACACCGGTTTTTCCGCTTTGTCAAGTCAAGCGACGCAAAAAACGCCTGTGAATGGGACTGCAAATCAACGGAAAATATTCAAAGGGCTGCTTGTGAAGCAGCCCTTTTTTTCTTTATTCCGCTAAATCATCAGCCCGATCAAGCAGCGTTTTATCAATCATTCCTCGTACGCGCCACACAGCTTATTGTGGTTTGCACAGACGACGTAGAGGCTGTAAATCGGCACGATCATCAAAAGCCACAGCGCAATGGGATTTTTGCAGGGAGTCAGCTCGACACCCTTGGCCTGCGCCAGCACCATCTGCTGCTTCATAAACTGATACAGCCACACAAGCGGCACGATACCGCAGGTCACAAAGCCCAAGAAGAACACGGCAATATAGTTCATCAGCGGTCTCTCACCAAGCTGCGCGGCCATTCTGTTCTGCTGCTTGCCCATGGTGTACCATGCATAAATGGCGTAAATATTCAAGGTAACGGCACCTACCAGCCACATTACCAGCCAATTCATACGCTTGAACATAAGTAACTCCTTTTCGTACGGTGAGAAATTGCCCGAGGACACCAACCGTACCGTTCATATTTTATCACTTGTTCTGCTCGCTGTCAAGCAAAATCACGGATTTTCCGTGCTCGTTCGTCCGACAATATCTTCCGTTTTTTGCACAGCTTGACTTTTGCAAAAGAATGTCGCACAGGCATATTGAAAAAATTCTTTTCGTGTGATATAATAAACTCAATATCCAATTCAAGGAGGAACCAATATGCGCCACATGATCACACGGCTTGGGTTGATATGGCTTTGCGTCTGCCTGCTGCTTTGCGCGTGCGACGGAGCCAAAACGCCGTCAGACACCGAGACAACAGACGCACCGACCGAATCCGTAGCGACCACACAGCCCGAGAATGAGCAAACTACCGAAGGAGAGACAGAAATGATGATCAACACCTCTACCATTTATCCTATTTCCTACGAAGGGATAGAAACCACCCGCACACTCACAAGATTTATCAAAGAGGTGGATTACGACGACGGCAACCACAATAACGAAGCACACGACGTGGGCACCATCATCTCGCCCTATTTCACCGTTAAGATCAACGGCCAGGACGTTCCCTGCTACAGCGTGCGCACCTCGCGCGGTGCACACTCCTTTGCTATGCTGGATACCACCGACGAAAGCTTCCCTCTCTCGGTTCAGATCAGCTCAAAGGTTGACGCCGAGCAGGTCAAGGTCATGCCCCTATCTTACGGCGTGACGGCCAAGATCAACGGCAGAGAGATCACCACAGAAATTCCCGCACTTGGTAACTATACCTTTGTCCCCGACGACGATATCACCCACGCGCTGACCATTTTTGCGCGCGCCAAAGAAGAATACACAGCTCCTGAAGGCTACGAGGTCATCAAGGTCGCTCCCGGCAAGCACGATCAGCCCATCGAGTTCACGGCCGAGAAGCAGGTGCTTTACTTTGAAGCAGGCGTACACGAGATGCCTTATGCAATCAACTTCAAATCCAATACCGAGGTGTATTTTGAGCCCGGCGCACACGTCATCGGCACCATGCCCGATGCTTCGGTAGAAAAGCCCCTGATGGAATCCGACTGGGCAGGTATGACGCGCTGGAGAGCCCTGTTCCAGGGTCAGTACGTGCAAAACGTACGCATCAGCGGCCGTGGTTATGTCGACTTGACTTGCGTGGATTGGCACGCGCGCTCTCATATTCAGTTTGATCAATGTGAGAACATTACCATAGAAGGTATCACGCTCAACAACGCAGCCGAGTGGACGCTGTATTTCACGCAAAGCAAGAACATCCTGGTGGATCAGGTCATGCTGTTTGGCTACAGACAGAATTCGGACGGTATTGCCATTGTTGACTCAGCAAATGCGACGGTCAAGAACTGCTTTGCACGCTCGGGCGACGACCTTTTCGAGGTCAAGTCCATGTACGGATATTGCCCGATCAAGATTGAGAATATCGTATTCGAGAACAACAACGCATGGCCCGACAAGGCGCGCGGCATGGGTATTATCTTTGAAAGCGCACGCGATATGACCGACATTCACTTTATCGGCGGCTCGGTTGGATTTGCTTCTGCAAGCTGGATGGACGACCTGGGCGCTCTGATCATATTCCTCAACGACAAGGCAAACCTGACTAACGTGACCTTTGAGGGCATCGAGATCTACAGCTCGGCCAGATACCCCATCAGCGTCAAGCTTTCCGAGGATTCCTCCGCACACATTGACGGCGTGACCTTCAAGGATATCAACATCCATTGCGACGGCGTGCTCAAGATCCAGAACCGCTCTACCAAGGGAGGCACGATAGACAATATCAGCTTTATCAACTGCATCCGCGGCGGCGAGATCTGCAACTCCAAGCAATCCCTCAATATTGAGGTGGACGGCGTCAGCAAGACCATCATTTCTTACGGAGATCAGTAAAAAATACGGAGCTGAGTCATGTGACTCAGCTCCTTTTCTTTTATCCGATCAGGTATTTCAGCGCACTCTGAATGTGCATATCCCACCATTTCCATCCGTGGTTGCCCTCGCTGATCTCGTACTTGAAATCTACACCCAGCGAGGTCAGATGTGCGGCGAAATTGTGGTTGTGCTGCAAAAGAAAATCGTCCTCTCCGCACCAGATAAAGGTCTTGGGGAAAGCGATTCCCTTCTCTTTGAGCTGCGACGCTAAGAACAGCAGGTCATGCTCTGTGCCCGCAAGCTGATCTGCGCTCTGCATGTTCATATCAAAGATGCAACGCCACTCGGGCAAAAGCCCGGGATCCTTGAGCTGCGCAATGTCCAGAGCTCCCGAAAGCGAGGCGCACATGCCAAAGCGATCGGGATGCGAAAGTGCAACCTTGAGCGCACCGTAGCCGCCCATCGAAAGGCCTGCTACGATATTGTCCTCGGGCTTCTCGGACATGCCCTTGAAAAACCCGCGGCATTTATTCGGCAGCTCTTCGGACACAAAGGTGAAGTACTTCTCTCCTCTGACCGTGTCGGTATACCAGCTGCGTCCGACCGAGGGCATGACTACAGCAATGTTATACTCGGAGGCGTAGCGCTCAATCGAGGTTCTGCGCAGCCAGATCGAATGGTCGTCCGAAAGACCGTGCAGCAGATACAGCGTCTTGAAGGTGTCCGTGCCATTGGCGTCCATGCCAATCATGGTGGTCGCACGCTCGGGAAGGATGACGTTGACGGTAACCTGCATCATCAGCGCGTCGGAATGGAATTGCAGTTGAATATATGCCATAATAACCTCCAAAAATCAGAATTTGATTACGTTATGATAACCGCTTAAAATTCCCTCGCGGTACAGGTGTGCGTCGTTGGCCACCTGCAGCACCTTGGGATAGACGTACTTTCCGCTTTTCTCAAAATTGATCACGCTCATGGAGCTGTGGCCAAAGTCAAAATGCGTGGAGATCACGGGATACGGAATATCCAGCATGGACGAGAAAAAGCAAATGCCAAAGCCTTGATGCGCAAACAGTGCCACTCTTTCGCGGTTGGGCTCGACGACCTCATAGCGGCAATTCTCGCGGTCATGGCGGTATCCGAGGCTTAAGAAGAACTCATCCACAGCAGCGTTGACACGTGCAACACCCTTCCCGAAGTCATACTTGACAAGGTCGGGATGCTCGTACCACTTCTCGCCCAGCTCACGCACCTCGGGTGAGCGGAACAGCTCCACGACGACGGGATCGTAAAAGCACCAGGTATGGATACCGGTTGAGGCATCGATAGAAAAGTCCTGCCATGCAAGTCCCTCGTCCGCCCAAGGACAAATGGTCATTTCCTTTTTCAAGAGATCGCAGGTCGGCTGCGCGGTCTGCATGGCGCGCACCGAGGGAGAAGCGAACACGCGGTCAAGGCCATAGGTAACAAAGCGTTTAGAAAGCGCCTTTGCCTGCTCGTGGCCAAGCGGCGTCAGACTGTCGGGGTTGTAAATAGGATCGCCGTGACGAACGTAGAATAATAACATAGTGACCTCCTTGGGAATTATCTGAGTTTATTATAGCACATATTCACGCTTTTTGCAATTACCAAACATAACGTGAAAATATTAAATATTTTTGAAAAAGTCCTTGACAGACGAGGTGCATTTTGCTATAATATATAGGTCGATAACGCCGGTGTGACGGAATCGGCAGACGTACCAGACTCAAAATCTGGCGATGGCAACATCGTGTGGGTTCAAGTCCCACCACCGGCACCACAAAAAAGGGGTTCAACCACAGGTTGTACCCCTTTTTTGTGGTGCCCGCGTCTTGCGACGCCGAACCCCGTCGATGCGCGCCAAACAGCGCGCATCGGCATTTTTGCGCAAGGCAACTTGCCCCGTTATACGACCATTGGCGCAAATAGGGGTTCGTAAGTCCCACGCCTGCAGCAGGAACTTATTCTTACAACCAAATTGGTTTGACGGACCGTCGAGGACGCCGGTCCCTACAAATATTCTTTATTTGAGTTACGGGAGGAGCAAGCCCCTCCCCTACCTACGGACGGTTAGCGCTATCGACACTCCTCAACGACAATTACCTCAACGCCTCATACATCCCGTAATTTACCCTTTTGAGCGGATCTCCGCAATCAGATTGCGCACCACCAGCGCGCCCTCTTCTCCCTCGGAATCGCAAAACACCTTATATGCAAAGTCCATGGATTCAACGAATCTGTCTTTTGTGACTGTTTTTATGATTCTTTCCATCTTCATAACTCCCGTCATATCAAAATCTGTGCTTTGGATTGGTCTTTTTGAGCTGCTTGGTGCCCTTGGCAATGGCTTTGTGCCATTCTCTTTTATCGCGCAAAAATCCTTCCTTGTCGTCTGCGTATCTCGCCTCTTTTTTGAGCGCGAGATAACTCTCCCAGCGAGAGAGCGGCAGCTCCCCCGACTCAATCGCCGCCTTGATTGCACACCCCGGCTCGCTTTGATGGCGGCAATCCGAATATTTGCAGCAGCCGAGATACTGCTCCACGTCGGCAAACGCGCTGCCCATGCCACGACTGACGTCCCACATGCCCAGTGCACGCATCCCGGGCGTATCAATGATCATCGCACCGTTTTGCAGCAAGATCAGTTCTCTGTGCGTGGTGGTGTGGCGTCCGCGGCTGTCGTCCTCGCGAATGCCGTTTGTTTTCATGATCTCCTCACCCGCCAGCGCGTTGACAAGGCTGGATTTGCCCACACCGGACGATCCGAGAAATACGACCGTCTTTTTGGATGCGAAATAAGCATTCAGTGCGTCAAGTCCGTAGCCCGTTTGCGCGCTGACCGCATGCACGGGTGAGCCCATGGCGTAGCTCTCGGCAGTTCTGATTTGCTCCGTGCAATCTTCCAGCAAGTCGGCCTTGGTCAGCACCACGATCGGCTGCGCACCCGACTGCCAAGCCAGCGTCAGATACCTCTCCAGCCTTTTGGGATTGAAATCGTGATTGAGCGATTGCATGATAAACACGTAATCAAAGTTAGCCGCAACCGCCTGCTCGCCCTTGCTCGGGTCAGGGTCCTTTCTCATAAACACCGTGCGCCGCGGCAGCGTTTTGATGATCATGCTGTCGCCTGCCGGGTTATAGTGAATGAGTACGAAATCTCCCGCCGTGGGAAAATCCTCCTGATTTACGTAGTATTCCTTGGTTTTGAGTCGGCCGTAGCATTCGCCTGCCTCGCTGACCAATTTATATCTTTCTCTGTGCACCGCGATCACTCTTGCGGGCACTCCTTCTTCATATTCCTTTTCCGGCCATTCAAAGCCATAATTTTCCAAATTCAATGTTCTGTCCTCCATACGTTGTATCTTATGATGATCGTACAACTGAAAAAGGGCATAAAAATAACACACCTGAGTGTGTTTTGACACAAATATCAGGTTCTCTTACAGCGCAACAACAAAGAGGTATGCCTACCCCGCGTTTGCCGTTGCCCTTATTCAGTTCAGCTCAGGGTTACCTCTCTATACGCAATCATCCAAAATTTCTCCTTTCTCTTCTGCTTTGTGCAGGTTATTTTTTATCATTATAGCATGGACACGGTGCTTTTGCAAGACCTTTTTCAAAAGCTGACAAAAATAAATATCCCCCCGTAAAACGGGGGGTATTTCAGTTTCGGGCATAGCCCTAATGCTACTGGCTGCGCACAAGTGCGCTTTTTATTGGCCTGCCAGCCATGCATTTATTACTTGCTACCCGTAAACGGGTTTGCTCTAAATTTTATCATATACTGTAGGGACCGGCGTCCTCGACGGTCCATTTTATGCGTTTTTCACACGATTGCAAGAGCATAGACTCAGCTTGAACAAATCATATTCTGTTTTCTATTCAACCATATCCTAACATATTTTTGTTAGACCAAACTTCTCCTTTATCCGTTGCTTTTGGACCGTCGAGGACGCCGGTCCCTACAGGCACATATTTCAT
>JAZNYL010000116.1:0-12569 GCA_045594445.1 Eubacteriales bacterium | reverse complement strand
GGCTATAACGTTTAGCGTATCGTAGGGCTGTTGTCTGTTATCCACATAATTCTGTCCGTCCACAACACCGATATTAAACATCAGCGTCTTGTACTGCTCTTGAAGATTGAAGCAAGCAAAGGATGCTTGGCTTATCTCACTTGAAGCAGCGAGAGCCATAAGCGCAAGCGCTCCACCGACAAATCCCGCGACACCAAAGGATCCGGCACCAATAAGTCCGCCGGCATCCAGGGACAAGTATACGCAGGTAGAAAGCACAAAACCGCGCGTATGGTTTACACCGTCAACCGTAAAGAACTCTCTGTTGTCGGTGCCGTCGTAAATACCGTTGAAATAACGGATCGCGTCGTGTCCGTTGCCCTCGGCGCTCATATACTCGTAGGGCTTAAAGCGTTCCATCAGATCAACAGTCTCCGGGAAGGGTTCCTCTTCGTGCTTGAAGAAATCAAGCTCGCCGATCTCGTGGGTGTGTACGCCGATATCCGCTACCATATAAGTTCCTCTGGTCAGCATGGGCGCGCCGAGAAGCTGGAACTGAAGCACGTCAACGCCCTCAATTACAACCTCACACTGCATCGGGAAATCGGTTGCAGTGAGATTATAACGTGCAAGCTCTACGCCGTCACCGTATACGACCAGAACGTCATCCTTGACGTGGCTTCTGTCAACGCGTCCCACGGTAAAGGTCAGATACTTGAAGTTTTTGCCGAGCTTGAAGGTTGACTTTGCCGGCGTTGCCGCGTCAAGGGGAGAACCGATAAAGCTGTAAATAGATAGCAGCGAAACGCCCTCGTTATAGAAGACGTCACCAAGGTAATGCCCTCTGTATTTGGTTGAGCCGTCAAAAACCTGTGCGCCCTTTGAAGAGAATGGCAGACCGATCTCGCTGATCAGCTTATAGGAGCCGGGCTCTACCTTGTCGGGTGCTTCAATCACGGGCGCGCCAAGCGTCATATTATAAAGCGCATAGTCGCCTTGGTGCAAGGTGCTGTAGGGGTTTGTCGCATTCTCAATGCACAGAATATGTCCACCCGAAACGTCAAGAGAATAGCTCTCTGTAGGATGATCGTATTCAAGCTCAACGTCAAGGATCTTAACGCCGTCAAGATAAATATTGAGCCAACCGCTGTTAGGATAATACGAATCCTTAATAATACCCGTTGAGAAATTAAACTGCTCGTATTTGCCGCCAAGGTTAAAATAAGTTTTGTCCGTGCCTCCCCAGCCATCCGTAAGAATGAGGCCCTTATTGTAGTCCTTACCTGCTACGTTGAACGTATCCTTGCCCGTACCGTCAATCAGCTTGGTTTTCTGTCCTTGGCAAAACAGCATAGCTGCGTCAAGGAAATCCACTGTGCCTTTCACGGGTTGAACAGTGTCGTCAATATTTCGGGGTTCAACGGAAAGTACGGGATCCGCAATATAAAGACTTGTCACGCTCCAGTTGTCGCGGATGCGAATGACCATCTTTTTGGCACCCGTAATATCCACCTTGTGTGTTTTGGCTTTTTCAAAGCGATAATGGCGCTCCTCAAAAACCTGCTCTCCGTCAAGCAGTATTTCAAACGCCGCGTATTCGTCCGGAGAAAGGCCGGGGTGCAGCTCAGAATCCTTCGAACCGACCGTAAAGCTGAACTCGGTATAGGTCTTGCCGTCAAGATAGAATACGGTATCGTTGGTTTTGCCCACACCGTATGAAGTTCCGTTATCGAGCGGTATTCCGTCATAATACGTATTTCCCGCTATACAGAAAGACTCATTTCTGATGTAATTTTGATAGTTCATATTCCCCTCAGAGCTGGGGGACATAATATCGTTGAGATAATATCCTCCACCCTCGGCATACATAGATTTACTATATCCATACGAGCCGGAGAACCATTCAAGCATTCTGCCATTGGCGTGATTGTCGGCAATGTAAAACCCGTCGGTCAGCATAGTGATACAAAGAATGTAATCACCCACCATAGTGTAATAGTACGCAACTCTGTACGTGCCTTCGCTACCTTCAAAATTGATGTATTCGTCGCTTTCATACGATTTGCCGCCTATGGTAGGATTGCGGTTGCTTGTTCGGGTGGAGTTCCAGCCCTTGGGCTTGTTTTTGAAATACTCGCTGATAGAGTACCAAGGATCGCTGACATCTTCTTTTTTCTTCTCAATCGTAATTTCAATGACATCGGCAGTTGCATCGTTTACCGCGCGACACTCCACAACAAATTCCGATTTTGACTTTTGAGATGTGGTTCTGTCAGAAAAACAGGTCAAAGGCTTTAATGCAATCATAGAGTCACTTTCAAAATACCAGTGTGCGGGCAAATGAAGTGACAGATTAAAATATTTGTTCACGTAGGTCTGCTCGTTTACCGTACCTGAAACGTCGACGGGCGCATCGGGGGTCGGGGCGCTCGTGGCAGCCTCAGGCTCTGTCGTGCTTTGCTCGGATTGCACGGGATCCACATCGGGGATCAGGGTGCAGGCTGCAAGCAAAGGCAATACCAGCGCTGTCAGCAGTAACAATGCCAGATGAGAAACTGCTCTTTTCATCATAATTCCTCCCGTATTTTCATTTGAAATATTTACTACATATTCATTATAGCACATCAAATGCAATCCTGCAAGGTCTTTTTTATCAAACAATTAAAAGGAAAAGAGCCTTTTTGGCTCTTTTTCCATATAATTTTAACGAAAGCAAAAAGAGCCCATCTATCAACCGAAGGGGGTAAACAACCTCGGAAGATGGGCAAATTAATAATGAAATCCTGCTCTGCAGGATGAAATCCAAACGAGCTTGGATGAAATCTTCGCCTACGGCTTCAGATGAAATCAAATCCGCCTCTCCTTAACCTTGCAAAGCAAGATTTCATCGCGTAGCGATTTCATCCGCGAAGTGGATTTATTCCGACGCAGGCGGATTTAACTGAAAAAGACTCAGAATTGTTTCCAATCCTGAGTCTTTTTCTGGCGGAGATGGAGAGATTTGAACTCTCGCGCCGGTTACCCGGCCTACACCCTTAGCAGGGGCGCCTCTTCGGCCACTTGAGTACATCTCCATACTTGCGAGGGGCCATTGCATAACTCGCAGGCAATATTATACCTCTTTTATTTCAATTTGTCAAGCCTTTTTCCTATGATTTTATGAAAACTTTGCGCATTTTCGCACGCAAAAGCCCCGATTGTTGACAAACCCCAATAATTATGCTATACTGAACACAGCAATCCAATTTCAAACTTAGGAGGACGTTATGAAGATTTCCCCCGTTTTAATTGCCATGTTTGCCACGCTTGCATCCATGATTACGGTCGCCGTTATGATGCTGATGCGCTTTTTGGGCTAAAGGAGGTTTGTATGGAGCAGAAAACCGGATCGTTTTTTTGGATCGTTTGTCTGATCACCTCGATTGGTGCACTTTATTGGTCTGTCACCTCTCTTATGCAGCAAGTAACGCCGCTGTTTATCGCATTTTTGGTGATCAATATTATTTCGCTCATCACCAACGTTGTCTGCTGGATCATTGACGCCAAAAAATCCAAAAAGAAAGATTGAGAAAAAAGACAGCCCGATGGGGCTGATGAATTAGCGGAGAAATGGGGATGAATCATACCCGTTTCTGTCAAAACAATAAACTGAGATACGCATAAAAACAGCTGTAGGGGGCGACGTCCCCGACGCCCCATCCTACATAAACAAATCTTTTCGCAATGCAATAAGTTCCATGTGCCTACCCGGGGCGACGAGGACGTCTCCCCCTTCGGTTGGTATCTTTTTTGGAAAAAACCGGACACGGAGATTGATTTTGATACAATCTCCGTGTTAATTTTTCGCTAATTCTTCAGCCCCATCGGGCTGTTTTTTTGTTCTTACTTAACCAACACCACAACGCATCTGATGCTGCCCTTATGGAGCTTGGAGCCTTCATAATGCAGCTCGTCGCGTGCGATCAGCTCCTCGCCCGTGGCGCCGGGGGCTTCGTAAAGCTCTGCACCATCGGGGATCTTTGCGCAAACGTCTACGACGGGAGCGTTGGACTCGATCATCCAGCCCATGCGGTAGCCGTCGGGTATGCGGCATTCCTCCAGAACGCCAAACGCCGTATTGGCGGGCGTGTCGGTCACGGTATATGCCTTGCCGTCGATCGTGATGCCGCAGGTGTTGTCACCGCGGAACGCGATCAGACTGCCGCTTTCGTCCAGGCGGTACTGCAAATATCTCTCACCGCGATAGGTGATCTTGTGCCCGTCAAGCGAGAAATCGGAAAAATCAAGCGATGTGGGCACCAACAGATCGTAGCTTTCCATGAATTTCGCGTCGTCCTCCCCGCGGCGTCTGAACATACCCAGCGGCCAGAGCTCCTTCATGGAGTGGTAGTGGCGGCAGATCGAGTACGCGCCGTTGGGGAATTGCGTGGCGAAAAACTCGGTCCTGCGCGAAACTGTCTCGGGGCTGTCGGGGCAAGTCTTGCCACCGTATGCGCCGAGTGCTTTGAGTACGTCAAACAGCGTCGAGGGTGCGTCTCCCGATTCGCCCGATTGGTCGTCGCGCAAGCGGCAGCCAAGGTAGGTGACCGATCCTTTGCCGTACGTGCGGCTTGCACCGATCAGTTGGTCGTTGGCGTACGCCACGGGCGTTGCTTCGTCTGCTGCTTGGATTTCGTAAATTCTGTCGGGCAGCATGTCTGTGGGCACGCGCATGGGCGCGATATCCGAAAGGATACCCGTAAAGCGCACGGAGTCTGTCGTGCCGCCCTCGGTCACGGTCTGCGCTGCACGAAGGCCGAACAAATCAAGCCATGCTGCAGGCACGTTGCCGTCTTGGTCTGCAGGCGGTGTTGCGTTCCAGATCACGCGTCCGCCCGTGCGGGTAAATTCTGTAAGTAACGCAACAAATTCGGGGGAATAGAAGGGCTCAAAGCCCACAACGACCGTCTCATAGGAGCAGATTCCCAGCTGCAGGTGGCCATTTTCCACCTTGCCAAGCGCCGTGATGCGGTCGGCAGGGCAGTAGTTGGCGTAAGCGTACTGCACCATCCAGCTGCCAAAACGCTCCTCGATCATAGTCAGATCCTTGGGGTAAACGTACAGCACCTTTGCGTCACGCGGGCGGTTGTAGGTCACGATGCCCTCGCGCGGGATGTGCGAGCCAAAGCCGTTTTGTACGCAGGACATGCGCCTTCTCGCCTCGTCGGGGAAGCCCCATGCTCCCCACAGGCAGACCTCGTTGCGGTTGAGCGAGCCGAGAGAGGCGGACATTGCGCCGCCGTAGTAGTTGCGGTCAAACCAGCCGCTCTCGCAAAAGTCTGTGCCACCGTAGGAGAAGTAGTCGTTCCATTTGAAGTAGTCGTAGCAGCCCGAGATTGCCTCGCGGATGGTGCTGGAGTACACGTAGTCGGGGGAGTAGTCGTAGGCGCAATAGCCGTTGATGGTGGCAAGGTTGAACATACCCTCATGGCCCGGGCCGTATTTGTCGCAGGTGGGGGATTCCTGCCAGGTTGCATGACCGACGCAGAAAGGGTCCCAGCCTGCGTTTTTGACGTAGGTGTCACGAATGTAATCTCTTGCGTCGCAGCAAAGGTGCACGACGCGATCCGAGAGCATTTCAAAATACGTCTTGCGCAGGCGGAAGGTGCGCGCAAGTGCAGCCTTTGTGTTGCCGATGACGTGCTGGGTGTGCGAGCGGCCGAGCGTGGCGCGATCTGTGTGCATGTCGTAGCCGAAATAGATCAGCGCGCGGTCAAAGTCGGCAAAGAGGGGATCGATTTTGGCGAGCTCGGCTTCAAAATTGGCTGTCATATAGCGCGTGGGAATCTCGTAAGGACCAAAGTGTGAGCCAAGATCCCAGTCAAACTGAATGTGCATCTCGTCCGAGTAAAGCTCCATGAATTCCACGCCGCGCTCCCTATACATGTCAATGACACCGTGCACGTACTGTACGGCCTCCGGATGGAAGTAGTCCATTTCGGGCGTATCCACGTAAAGCACGGCAAAGACGCGGTTGCCTGCAAGCGTTGTCTTGCCCTTGATCTCTACGTGCTTATCGCCGAAATATCGGCTGAGCTCCCAAGGCTCATGCGAAAGCGTGCAGGTATAGTCCGAGGTGGGAATTTCATAAATTGACGAGGGATCAATGACTAAGTTGGGTGTGCCGTTATCCTGCTCGGTATAGGCAAAGAGGCGGGCGCGATTGAATTTTGGGTAGATGTACCCCTTGTTGTTGCACCATTTTTCGCTGAGCATGGCGTCAAAAGAGAATGTGCCGTCGGCCCGGAGCACGCCCTCCGAGAAAAAGCGGTGCTGGCCGCCCACACCCATATCCTGCTTGAAGGTGCGGCCAAGGTCAAGCGGATTGGTTACGCTTGCACCGATGCCGATGCCGTAGGTGGCGGCAAAATCCGAGAGCTTTTTGGTGCAGTCAATGAATTCGGGATGCGTCAGATGCAGCTCGCGCTCACCGCCGCCAAAGAAATGGTCGTGGAAGAAGGTCAGGATCTGCGTCTTGCGCTTGCTTGCGCGCTCGCATACGTCCAAGAAGGAAGAGGACTCGGACGTGGTTTGATCGTTTGCCTGCTTGGGCGTGTATTGCTCGGTGGGGGTATTTGCATACACTCTGAGCTTGTCGTCCTCGGTCAGCAAAATGTCTTCGCGTCTGACCGCACAGCGCAAGGGCGCGTTTTTCTTTAAGCTTGGCATAGGTACCTCCGTTTTGATGGTTTTGGGATGCTCTTTGGCTTTATTATAGCAGAAAAGCACAGCGAATGCAATGCTTTTTTGTACGCTTTGCGCCCAAATCCGTATGCGGGACTTGCATTTTCGGGAAAACCGTGCTATAATAATATGAATAACTATTTTTTCAGAGGATAAATAAAACATGATAGACGCACAAAGCTTACACGAAATACAAAAACGCCGCACGTTTGCCATCATTTCGCACCCTGACGCCGGTAAGACCACGCTGACCGAAAAGTTTTTGCTTTACGGCGGCGCGATCCAGACCGCGGGCTCGGTCAAGGGCAAGCACAGCGATAAGCACGCCGTTTCGGACTGGATGGAGCTGGAAAAGCAGAGAGGTATCTCGGTTTCCTCGTCGGTCATGCAGTTCAATTACAACGGCTACTGCATCAACATCCTGGACACCCCCGGACACCAGGACTTCTCGGAGGACACCTACCGTACGCTGATGGCTGCCGACAGCGCGGTCATGGTCATTGACGCGGCAAAGGGTATCGAGGCACAGACACGCAAATTGTTCAAGGTCTGCGCCATGCGCGGCATTCCGATCTTCACCTTTATCAATAAGTTAGACCGCGAGGCGCGCGATCCTCTGGATCTGCTTGACGAGCTGGAGCAGGAATTCGGCATCCGCACCTATCCCATGAACTGGCCGATCGGCTGCGGCGTGGATTTCAAGGGTGTGTACGACCGCGAAAAGAAGCAGATCTTGACCTTTGATAACTTCCACGGTGGCCGCAACCGTCTGCAGGGTATAGCCGTAGACTTTGACGACACCGAGCGTCTTGACGAGCTGATCGGCGAGCGACTTCGCGAAAATTTGACCGAGCAGATCGAGCTTTTGGACGTAGCCGACTTCGGCTTTGACCTTGACGCAGTCCGTGCGGGCAAGCTCTCGCCCGTATTCTTCGGCTCGGCGCTCAACAACTTCGGCATTGAGCCGTTCCTTGAAAGCTTTTTGCAGATGACCACCGCGCCGCTTTCTCACAAGGCAGGTGACGTGGAGATTGCGTCCAGCGACGAGAGATTTTCGGCGTTCGTGTTCAAGATTCAGGCAAACATGAACAAGGCGCACCGCGACAGAATTGCCTTTATGCGTATCTGCTCGGGCAAGTTTGAGCGCAGCAAGGAATATTTCCACGTGCAGGGCGGCAAGAATATCAAGCTTGCGCAGCCGCAGCAGATGATGGCGCAGGAGCGCGAGGGCGTTGAGGTGGCGTACGCGGGAGATATCATCGGCGTGTTTGACCCGGGCATTTTCTCGATCGGTGACACCATCTGCCAGCCCGGCATGAAGATCGCGTACGAGGGCATCCCCAACTTCACTCCCGAACATTTTGCCTACGTGGAGCAGATCGATTCCATGAAGCGCAAGCAGTTTGCCAAGGGCATGAATCAGATCGCGCAGGAGGGTGCCATCCGTATCTTCTTCGAGCCGAGTTCGGGTATGGAGCGCGTGATCGTGGGCGTCGTGGGCGTGCTGCAGTATGACGTGCTCAAGTTCCGCATGCAGACCGAGTACGGAGTGGGCTATATTCAACGCGAGATTCCCTACGATATTATCCGCTACGTGAGCGGCAAGGATGGCAAGGAGATTGATCCCTCTAAGCTCAAGCTGTCCGCCGAGACCAAGTGGATCCAGGACGTGCGCGGCAACGATCTGCTCCTGTTCCCCGGAAACTGGGCGGTGACCTGGGCGCTGGAGCACAACGAGGATCTGGAGCTGTTGCCTTACGGCAGTAACGCGTAATAGTTTTAGGGTGTATTTAGCGGGCGATTCTTGAATCGCCCCTACTTCGAACACCGGCATACAATTTTTTCGTAGGGGCGATTCAAGAATCGCCCGCATAAAAAACAAAAATATAGCAAGGAGGATATACGAATGGGTATTATCAAAGCAGCGATGCACGCCGTGGGCGGTGCACTTGCAGATCAATGGCTGGAGGTCATTGAAGCCGACTCCATGGGCGAGGGCACGGTATTTACCAAGGGCGTGACCGTGCGCAAGAATGACAAGAGAAACAGCAATAAAAAGGGAAGTGAGGACGTGGTGTCCAACGGTTCGATCATTCACGTCTATCCCGGCCAGTTCATGATGCTGGTTGACGGCGGCAAGGTGGTGGACTATACCGCCGAGCCCGGCTATTTCAAGGTGGAGAATTCGAGTGCACCCTCGCTGTTTGGCGGCGAGCTGGGCGATGCGCTCAAGGATACCTTTGCGCGTATCAAGTTCGGCGGTGTGCCGTCCTATGCGCAAAAGGCGTACTTTATCAACCTGCAGGAGATCAAGGGCATCAAGTTCGGCACGCGCGCTCCCGTCAACTATTTTGACAATTTCTATAATGCCGAGCTGTTTTTGCGTGCACACGGCACGTATTCGATCAAGATCACCGATCCCATCAAGTTCTACACCGAGGCTCTGCCCAAGAACGCGGATCGCGTAGAGATCTCCACCATCAACGAGCAGTACCTCTCCGAATTCTTAGAGGCTCTGCAGGCGGCGATCAACCGCATGTCGGCAGACGGCATCCGCATTTCCTACGTGGCAAGCAAGTCGCGCGAGCTCTCTGCCTATATGGCAAACGAGCTGGACGTTGACTGGAAGGCTCTGCGCGGCATGGAGGTGCTGTCGGTCGGTATCGCCAGCGTTTCCTACGACGAGGAAAGCAAGAATCTGATCAATATGCGCAATCAGGGCGCTATGCTGGGCGATGCATCCATTCGCGAGGGCTATGTGCAGGGCGCAATGGCGCGCGGCTTTGAGGCTGCGGGCAGCAATGCAAACGGAAGCGCGCAGGCCTTTATGGGTATGGGCATGGGCATGAATGCGGGCGGCGGCTTTATGGCGGCTGCAAGCCAGTCCAACAATGCGCAGATGGCGCGTGACGCAGAAGAAAAGAAGGCAGCGGCCGAGGCTGCGGCAAGCGGCTGGAAGTGCGCTTGCGGTGCTATCAATCAGGGCAAGTTCTGTCCCGAGTGCGGTGCCAAGAAGCCCGAGGCAGCGGCAAGCTGGACTTGCACCTGCGGTGCTGTCAATACGGGCAAGTTCTGCTCCGAATGCGGCGCAAAGAGACCCGAGGAAAGCACGTGGTTCTGCACCGAGTGCGGCCACAAGAACGCGGGCACGGCCAAGTTCTGTGCCGAGTGCGGCGCAAAGCGCTCGTAATTTCTGACCGATATGGAACAAACGACAGTCACGTATTCTTGCCCCAATTGCGGCGCGGGCTTGGTCTTTGACGCCGAAAAGGGCAGATTTGCCTGTGAATTTTGCTTATCGGACTTTGCCAAGGACGAGCTGGACGCTGCAGGCAGTGCCGAGAAGGCACGCGAGAAAGCGGCGCGGGATGAGGATTTTCGCGCGCAAATGCGTGCGTATCATTGTCCCTCCTGCGGTGCGGACGTCATGACCGACGGCGAAACTGTAGCGGATTTCTGCTATTATTGCCACAATCCCGTGGTGCTCTCGGATCAGCTTTCGGGTGCGTTCCGTCCCGACCGCGTCATTCCGTTCAAGTTTGGCAAAAAACAGGCCATTGAAAAGTTTTTGAAATACGCCAAGAACCACCGTTACGTTCCGCGCGATTATTTCTGTGCCGAGCAGGTGGATAAGATCACGGGCGTATATTATCCCTTCTGGGTGACCGACGCGGATTCCTCAGCAGCTATTACCGCAGAGGGCACGCGCATCCGCACCTGGCTGGTGGGCAACGTCAAGTATACCGAGACCACGCGCCTGGAATTTGAGCGCGAGGGCGAGATCCATTTTGAGGATATCGTATCAAGCGCGCTTTCCACAGAGGATAAGGAAATGCTGGAGGGCGTGCTGCCGTATCCCTCCGAGGCATTAGAGGAGTTTTCCATGCCGTATCTGACCGGCTTTGTGGCCAAAAAGCGCGACGTGGAGCGTGACTCCTTGAGCGAAGAGGTGCGCATCAGAATGCAGGACTACGCGGATCGCCTGCTGCGAGGCACCATCAGCGGCGAGGTGCCCAAAACCGCGCCCCGTATGGAGATCCACCAAAGCCATTGGGAATATGCGCTGATGCCCGTATGGGTGCTGACCTACCGCGACAAAGAGGGAAAGGTCTATAAGTATGCCATGAACGGCTATACCGGCAAGGTGTACGGTGAGTTACCCATCAGTAAATTCAAGCTGGCAGGCACGTTTGCCGCCATCATGGCTGCCGTTGCGGCAGTAGTCTTTGCTGTGGGGTGGTTGCTGTTATGATGAAAAAGATTATTTCCGTTTTGATGCTCTGCATCCTGCTTTGCAGTCTTTTTGTGCTGGGTGCGAGTGCCGAGGACGAGAGTGCGAGTGACGGCCTTACCGGCGTGATCGACGCAAGCGAGCTGCTAAATGAGCTTGAAGAGCAGGAGATCAACGAGGCGCTTGCCAAGGCGAGCGAGGAGATGGGCATTCCGATCTGCGCTTACGTATTTGAGTACGTGGGCCGCGAAGTGTGGGGCGAGGATTATCTTGCCGCAAGAGGCCTTAGTGAGGACGACGATCTTGTGCTCATGATTGTGACCGTGCGCCGCTTTGAGATCAATTACGATCTGTATACGTACGGCGACGCATACTTCAAGATCAACGAAAAAGAGGTTGATTACATATTGGACGATAGCGACGTCTACTACAATATCAAGGACGGCGAGATTGCAAAGGGCCTTTGTGCGTATGCAGAGCTGAGCGCGCAGGCGTACTGCGGCCGACTTGGCGTGTCGTGGGTGTTGATTCTGATCGTTGCGTTGGTCATCGGCGGCATTGTTGCCTTTATCGGCGTCAAGAGTATCGCCGAGAGCTATAAGAGAAAGAATCCTTCCACGTCCTATCCGCTTGATCGCTTTGCAAAGCTGGAGCTGACGCACGAGAGCGACCGCGAGATCGGCAAGTTTGTCACCACCACCATCGTTTCCACGGGCGGCCGTGGCGGACACGGCGGCAGCCGCAGCGGCGGTGGAGGAGGACACAGGGGAGGGAGATAAACCGCGGAGCGGTTTATCAGTTATGATTGCCCTGCGGGCAAGTGATGAGATATGATTGGCTGCGCCAAGTTATGATGCCCTTCGGGCAGTTTGAAGTAACAAGGGCAATCATATCATAACGATGCGAAGCATCTCATAACTTTTGCCGCAGGCAAAATCATAACGCTTGCGCAGCAAGCTCATAACTCATAACTATTAAGATTCGGAGGTTGTGATGAGTGAAAGTATATTGCGAGTCAAATCGAGAGATTTTGCAAGAGATATTGTTTATCTTTGCCGCGATTTGAAACAAAACCATATTGAGGGAGTTTTGATTAACCAGCTTTTGCGATGTGGAACCTCTGTAGGTGCCAATATACATGAGGCACAATATGCGCAAGGAACGAAAGACTTTATTTCAAAGCTGGAAATTGCGTTGAAAGAGTGCAATGAGAGTGAGTATTGGCTTGAATTACTGTACAATACGGATGGTTTGTCAAAATCCGATTTTGAAAAATACAGGGCATGCTGTATTGAGCTTAGACGTATGCTTACATCATCCGTCACGACTTTGAAGAGTAGGCTATAAATTCCATGAGGGAGATAAACCGCGGAGCGGTTTATCAACTGCGCGAAGCGCAATATCACTATACGGCGCAGCCGTATAATATCACTCCGACGAAGTCGGAATATCACTGCGCATAGCGCAATACCACTGTAAAAGAAAACGCCTTGCATTGCGCTCCTTCTCATAAGGATGTTTGTATTTTGTAGGGGCGATTCACGAATCGCCCGCTGAAATACGCAAAACAAAAACGGGCGATTCATGAATCGCCCCTACGGACACACATAAATTTCGGCAGAGAACTTGTTTTCTC
>JAZNYL010000115.1:0-7524 GCA_045594445.1 Eubacteriales bacterium | reverse complement strand
GATTTTTGAAAGTCAAAACGCTTGCAGCGTTTTGAGGATCTACGAGGGGAGTGTTTATTGCCCGTAAATCCCGACACTGCGTGTCGCGCTCCGCGTTCGACTCCACTTCGTTCCGCTCAGGATGACACGGGCAGGGCTGCGCATTATAAAAACCGAAAGCAGAAGCCTTCATCAAAGACTTCTGCTTTTTCGTTATTTTTCGCTGAATTTTCAGCCCGATCGGGCTGCGCTTCTGATATTGGATGGATCAATCCTTCTTTTTCTTTGCCACGGCGCATACGCCAAACGAGAGAAGAGCAAGAATTGTGCCGCTGCCGATCACGCCGCCGCAGCCGCCCTTTGCTTCGGGCTCTGTTGTGGGAGCCTCGGTTGCGGGTGCATCGGTTGCAGGTGCTTCGGTTCCGGGAGCCTCTGTCTTTTGCTCGGTGGGCGTCTCGGTGACCGCTTCGGTATCCTGCTCGGTAGGCTCTTCGGACTCTTCACCGGTGTCGTCTTCCTGTCTGTAAGAGTCAAGCGCGGCAACCTGCGCGTCAAACGCGGTCTTTGCCTCTGCTGTCAGGGGAGCTGCGTAGATGTAGTTATAGGTCATGGAGTCGTTGCCTGCGCCGCAAACGTACAGCGTGTCATTGATAATCTGAATGCGGGTGACGCGGTCAGCGTCCGGTACTTCGATCGAACCTACCTTTTCAAAGGTGCTGTCGTTGAGCACGTCAACTGCAGAACCGTTCTTCAAGCCTACCAGTAGCAAATTGCCCTCGTGTGCAACGCAGTAAGCACCGCTGTATTCAATATAAGCCAAGCAGGTAATGCCTGCGGGATCGATCTTGATGATGCCCGTGCTGCCTTCTACCAGCGAAGCGCACAGCCAGACCGTGCCGTCAGCGTCCACCGCCATGTACTGGCCCTCGTCCAGATGCTTGCCGCCAAGATCAATGGTGCAATCGGGGTCTGCGAAATCAATCACACCCTCAATGCCAAAGCCCTTATACAGCGTGGGATTTGCGGGATCGGTCACGTCGTAGCAGTAAAGCGCGTCGTGCTGATAGTTGGACATGACGAAGCAAAGGTACTTGTCGCCCACCTTGGCAACCTCAACACCGTTGACGCCGATCTTGGTGCCTGCCTCGTCACCGGGCTCAAGATCATTCTGATATACGGGAATTTCAGCTACCTCGGTCAGCTTGCCATCCTCACCCTGCTGCGCAATGCCAAGGCTTAAGTAGTTGTAGTTGACCGAATAAGCAAAGCCGACGTAAACGTAACCGCGGTCATCAGCTGCAATGCCCTTTGCATAAGAGAAGGGCGAGCCGGGGAGTGCGTTTTCTTCGTTATAGGAGTAGTACATGTCGGTGATCTTGCCGACCTGCGTGTCAAGCACGACAACGCCTCTCATACCCGAGCCGCCGTTGAGCGTGCCCATGTAAGCGTAGCGGCCGTCGGCGGACATGGAAAATCCGCGCATGTTGACGTAAGCGGCTACTGCGAAGTCGTCAAGCTCTTCCACGTAGTCATCCCACCACCATGCTTCATAGTTCTCAGTCAGATCGGAATAGATGAATTCACCCTCCTGGTAGAAAAGTCCCTGCAGCTTTGCGCCAAGCAGGTCCTCTTCGGTGTATTCGGCAGAAATGCTCATGGTTATGCAGCCAAGACAAAGAGCCGTAAACAGAATCAGTGCCAAAAGTTTTTTCATGACAAATCTCCTTTTCGGATTATTTGGTGATACAAATATTTTTGCTTTGTACCATAAGTCCATCATACTATACAAACCTGCTTTTGTCAAGAGATTCCCTTATAATTCAAGAGAAATCAGCGTTTTAGCCAAATAAAGAGCGGGTGCGTCATGCAATGCGTCCAAAACAAAAGCCAAATCCGCAGGGATTTGGCTTTTTGTTATTGCAGCGTTTTGACAAACGCCTCGATCTTCTCCAGAGCCTGCGTAATATGCTTGACGCTGTACGCATAGGATATGCGCGCAAAGCCCTCGCCGCACTCGCCAAAGGCGGTGCCGGGCACGATGGCACATTTTTGCTCAAGCAGCAGTCGGGAGCAGAATTCCTCGCTGGAAAGGCCGAATTTGCCGATATAGGGGTAGATGTAGAACGCGCCCTCGGGCTCAAAGCACTCAATGCCGATGTCGGCAAGGCCCGCGTAAATGTATCTGCGGCGGCGGTTGTATTCCTCGGCCATGTATTCAATGTCCGCGTCGCCGTTGCGCAAGGCCTCCTCGGCGGCAAACTGTGCCGTAGTGGGTGCGCACATGATGGCATATTGGTGAATTTTGAGCATCTGCTTTGCAAGCGGCGCGGGGGCACAGAGGTAGCCCAGTCGCCAGCCTGTCATGGCGTAGGCCTTTGAAAAGCCGCTGACAATGATGGTGCGCTCCCACATGCCGTCCAGAGTTGCAATCGACACGTGCTTTTTGCCAAAGGTCAGCTCGGCGTAAATCTCGTCGGACAAGATGGCGATATTGGTACCGCGGAGCACCTTTGCAATCGCCTCAAGGTCGTCTCTGTCCATGATCGCACCCGTGGGGTTGTTGGGATAGGGAAGCACCAAAAGCTTGGTCTTTTCGGTGATCGCTGCCTTCAGCTCGGCTGCGGTCAGCTTGAACTTGTTTTCAAAGGTGGTGTTGATGATCACGGGCACGCCGCCTGCCATGCGGACAATTGGCTCGTAGCACACGAAGGAGGGCATGGGTATAATGACCTCGTCACCCGGCTCGATCAGCGCGCGGATGGCGATGTCAATCGCCTCGCTGCCGCCCACCGTGACCACAATCTCGTCCGCCGGAGCGTAGCAAAGGTCAAATCTTCTTTGCAGATATCTGCTGATCTCGGAGCGCAGGGAAAGGTTGCCCGCGTTGGAGGTATAGTAGGTCTTGCCGCGCTCCAGACTCTCAATGCCTGCCTCGCGGATGTGCCAGGGCGTAACAAAGTCGGGCTGGCCTACCGTCAGAGCGGTCACGTCGGTCATCTCTCCGACCAGGTCGAAGAATTTACGGATACCCGACGGCTTGAGCTCGGACACGGTTTTGGATAGTAACTGGTCGTAATTCATATATCGCTGATGCCTCTCTCGTCTACCTGCTCAGCGCCGTAGATGACTCCCTTGTCCTTGTATTTGCGCAGCACGAAATGGGTTGCGGTGGAAATGACGTACTCAATGGGAGCAAGCTTTTGCGCCACGAAGTAAGCAACCTCCTTCATGGTCTTGCCCTCAATGACAAGGCACAGATCGTAGCCACCCGACATCAGGTACAGGCTCTGCACCTCGGGGTAGTTGTAGATCTTTTCGGCCACGCGGTCAAAGCCGCGGTCGCGCTGGGGGGTCATTTTGACCTCAATGAGTGCGGTGACGTACTCGCGGTCGGTCTTATCCCAGTCAATCATGGCCTTGTAGCCCAGAATGACGCCGTCAGCTTCGTATTTGCGGATCAGATCGCGGATCTCGCCCTGTTCCTTATCAAACATGACCGCCAGCTGCTCGGGAGTCAGCGTAGCGTTATCTTCCAATGCTTTCAGAATTTTATCCATAAAAACCTCCATGCCGCCTTTGGCGGCGCTAATAGTGATGGAAACTTCACCGTGGAGCTTTGCTCCAAAAATGGGCCCGGACCCATTTTTAGGTGAAGTTTGAGCGTGAATAGTTGAGTAAAAAGGAATATCACGTGAGCTTTCACGCAAGCTCCTTAATGACTGATTTAATGATTGATTTTCTCTAAGATACTGTCAAAGGTCAGGCCGTATCTCTTTGCAATGTCGCGTGCATAGGACTTGCCGTCCGGCTTTGCGCGCACAATCTTGAATGAGCGCTTTCCCTCGCCCTCAATACCTGCGACTAACGTATCAATGCGCGAGCCGCCCGCGGCAAGAGATTCTGCGTTGAGGCGGTCGATCTCGGCGGCAAGCTCGTGCAGGTGGGTTGAGAACAGGCAGCGGCAGCCAACGCGCGCAAGGCCCGCCAGCACCTCGGCTGCAATGTAGGATGCCTCGTAAGAGCCTGTTGAGGAAAGAGATTCGTCCAAAAGCACCAGCGTGTCCGCGCTGACATTGTCAAAAATCTCGCCAAGACGCGCGCATTCCTCACCAAGTCTGCCCTTGTCAATGGTGTCGTCCGCACCGGTGGGGAAGTGGGTGTAAATGGCGTCGCAGGGGCTGATCTGCGCCTGCGCTGCAGGCACGTACATACCAAGCTGCATCATGACCTGCGCAAGGCCTATTGCGCAGGTAATCACCGATTTACCGCCGCGGTTGGGGCCGGTCAGTACCCAGATCATGACGCCGTCCTTGGTAAATTCCACGTCGTTGGGCACGATGGTGTCGTCCTTTGCCAGCTTGAGCGCGACACAGGGGTTGTAAAGATCGGTTGCCACAAAGGCGTGCTCGGACATGGGACGGATCTCGGGCACAGACAGCGTGCATCCGCGCTCGGTAAGAGCTTTTTGCATGGCGGACGCCTTGGTCACGAATTCAATCTCGGGCATCAGACCCAGCAAAAAGTCCGCATTTTCCAGCACGTAGGATTGCACGATCTTTTTCCAGGAGCGAAGGGATTCGCTGTAAACGTCGTTGATGGCCGAATTGAATGCCAGAGAGAGCGCCATTTTCTGGTTCTCGGATTGCTTTTTGCCAAAGGGTACGAGGTTCGCAATGCAGGTGTACTGGTCGTTTTTGAAGTTCAAACGCAAAATTTTGTCGATCACGTCGCCCGACTTGAATGCCTCGGGGTTGATGGACAGCACGCCCGCGTGCACGGGGCGCAGCTGCGCGTCTAAGTTGACGCCGATGGTGACCGATTTGATGTCGCGCACGCGCTTGGTCATCTCGGCAAGACGTGCGTTGAGCTCGCGGTAGTAATCCGAATCGGCAAGCTCGGCTATGCGGTCTGCAAGCGTGGTAAAGGCTGCGCCCTTGATGTAAGGACGCGCCGCGCTCAAGCCCTCCTGCAAAAGCTCAATGCAGGAGATGTAAAGCTCGATCTCGGTCATGCTGGAAAGGTAATCGTGCGTGTCGCCGCTGTCACTTTCCAGTCTGCGCAGCTCCATGATGTCCGAGAGAATGGGCATCAGATCGGAGAGCGTCTGGCCAAGAGAAGGGCAGCGCAGCATATCCGCAAACATTTCATTACGGTAGCGCATGACCGTGGGATCAATGGTGAAATATTCCTCCACGCGGCTGTTCTTGAGGTCAAAGGCCTCCAGAAGGCCCAACTCGTCCAAGGTATACATATCGATATCGGGGCAGTATTTGCCCGAAAAATGATCCTTTTGAGATTGCTCATTCGGATAGAGCAGCGAGAAAAACGTCAGTTCCATATAAAACCTCTCAATTTATTCTGTAATGGGAACGAAAAATTGCTTTCCGCCCTTGTAGGCAACGATCTTGTCAAATCCGCATTCAAGCAAGAGCTTTGAGCCGTCCGCGATGCAATTGCCCACGTTTTCGGGCGCGTGTGCGTCCGATCCGATGGTCACAAGCTCACCGCCAAAGGACTTGTAAAGCTGCAGCACCTCGCGGTCGGGCATGGCAAAGTTGTAGCCCTTCCAAAGCGTGGACACGTTGACCTCAAGCGCCACGCCGTGCTTGCAAAGCTGCTCAAACAGGCGCATCAAGCGCGGATAGTGCGGCGCAAGGTCAAACTGCTTGCCCGCCTCTGCCCAGTAGCGTGCGGGATAGGTCACGTGCGCAAGGGTGTGCACCCCGGGGAAGGAGACCGAGCGGATCATCTCGTCCAGCAGCCTGTCGTACAGCTTATGATAGTGCTGCTCGGACATGCGGTCGGTGCGAAGCAGATAGAAATCCGGCACGTCCGGGATATTGTGCAGCGAGAGAATGACGAAATCGTAATCGTGCGCCTCGCGCATGGCAAGTGCCTGCTCGGGGTATTCCATGGGCTGCCCCAGCTCAATGCCGCGCAAAAGTGTCAAGCAATCGGCAAAGGCGTCGCGCGCCTCGGTAATCTCGGCAAAACTGGCCGCTTGATCAAAATAAGGATAGATCCCTTCAATTTGTCCGTTGACCTCACAATGGTCGGTCAAAGCAAGCACGCCAACGCCTGCATCCACGGCCGCCTTGGCCATGGCGTGTGCGGTTGCGTGGGAAAAACCGTCAAAGGAGTGGTGCGTGTGTGTATGTAAATCGCAAAGCATATACTTCTCCATATTATATAGATAGTATAATCATATCACAAATCAAGCCGTTTGTATAGAGAAAAATGCAATATTTTCGGAAAAATTCACATTTTAGCCTCCAAAACTTGCAAAAAAAGACGTTGTGTGATACAATGAATGCAAGGAAAGGGGGGATCGGTATGACCAAGGCAAACAATCTCTGGCAGCTGCTGCAGGGGACGCACGACCGTGTCGCGCTGATGCGCGCGTGCGGCGTACCCGAGAGCGTTTTGACGGATGGATCGGATTACGATAAATTCGTCGCCTATTCCGCGTGTATGCCGCTGTGCCAAGGGCATTGGATTTTGGCAGCGGATGCACAGCTGATCAGGGAATTGCTTGGCATCTCTGTATCGATCTGCCCCGAAAGTGCCGCATCGCTCTGGCACGCCGCCGCGTACGCGCTGACAGGGCACGGATATGAGCCAAGCCCACCCCAAGCGTGCGAGATATCGTTTGCCACCCCCGAGCAACCGGAGCTCGGCATCTTGCATCTGGGGCACGCATACTATGCAACCCCTACGACCGAGCTGATGATGAAGCTTTTGAATGCCGAGGTGCAAGCAATTGGCGTGACGGCGCAGATAAAAAGCTTTGTCAAGCCCAACCCGTACACGGCAAAGCGGCTTTGCGAGGCCGATAAAGATACGCTGACCGACACAGAGCGTGACCATCTGAGCGCGCAGACCTTGCGCGTGCTTGGCAAGCTGTGTGCCGAGCGTGGCTCGGTTTTGTACGTGGAATCGGATTTTGCGAGTCCTGATGCATGGAGCGCCTTACTTGCCTACCTGCAGCAGAGCGGCTGCCTTGCGCAGATCGTGCTTGTCGTGCGCAGCGCGGACGCCTTGCGCGCCGCCGCAACCTTGGCGGGCTGCCTGCCCAATCCCTCGGATATCCCCACCGTGCGCGTGGGTATTGCGAACGTGCCTGAAAGGGAAGCGTTGCTTGATTTGTACGCAACCCTGCTGCCCATTGGAGTGCTGCCGGCGGGCGATCTGTAAGAAGGATAATGGGGCTGATCAATGAGCGAAAAAGCAGGAATTTGCCGATTTTCAGCGGATTCCTGCTTTTTTTAGTATAAAGTGGTGAAGGAGCGTCCGAGGGATGCATCTCACCCACCGCAACCGCGTCGTTTATTCTCGGCTCAATCGCCTCGAATATCCTCCACTGCGGTCCCCCCTCTCCCGCGGAGAGGGCTCATCGTGGTATCCTTTCACGAATAACCGATAAAATCGAAACATTTTACACGAAATATATCCTAACTTCTAACCACGTTCTTGACAAATATTTTTCAGCTCTGGGTCCGCATTAGGGTTATCAGCGTGTAATCTCAAACAAAGGACTCCAAGTTC
>JAZNYL010000114.1:0-3209 GCA_045594445.1 Eubacteriales bacterium | reverse complement strand
GCCGCGGCTTTTTCACGTCTGGTAAGGCCGCCACCATACGGATACGCACAAAAGGATGAAAGTTTTTGCGTCGCTTTTTTCAAAAAGCGGCTGGGGTTCGGGGCAAAGCCCCGAACAACGGCGTTTTTTGGTTCTTTTTTGCGCCTACTTGCACAAAAAAGAACGAAAACAGTTTTCTCACATAACACCCCAACAACCGTTCGTTTTTCACATTGAACCTACTCTCTCCGTTCTTTTTGACGGAGTAGCCGCAAAAAGAACCAAAAACGGCGTATCAGGAGTTTCGCGCCTGCGGGCGCGACAAGGGCTCTGCCCTTGACCTGCGACCTTTTTGAAAAAAGGTCGATCAAAAACTTTCATCCTGTGGAGGGGGACCGTTTGGGTGGCGATCAAAAACTTTCATCCTTAGGTCGTCATAAACTTGTGCGCACCCCTTGACATTTCTCTTCTCTCCATGCTATAATAAATAGTTGATAATATGATTTCATCCCGAAAGGAATTTTTACATTATGCAATGGACATCTCTTAACGATCTGAGAGAGAAGTACCTGTCCTTCTTTGAATCCAAAGGACACCTCCGTCTTCCCTCTTACCCCCTCGTTCCCATTAACGACAAATCCCTGCTCCTGATCAACTCGGGTATGGCTCCCATGAAGAAGTTCTTCACCGGTGAGGAGCAGCCTCCCCGTAACCGCGTCACCACCTGCCAGAAGTGCATTCGTACTCCCGACCTGGAGCGCGTTGGCCATACCGCACGTCATGGCACCTTCTTTGAAATGCTGGGTAACTTCTCGTTTGGCGACTACTTCAAGAACGAGGCCATTCCGTGGGCTTGGGAGTTTTTGACCTCCCCCGAATGGCTGGACATCCCCGAGGAAAAGCTGTGGCCCTCCGTTTACGAGCATGACGAAGAGGCTTACGAGCTTTGGAATAAGGTCATCGACGTTCCCGCAGAGCGCATTACCCGCCTTGGTAAGGCTGACAACTTCTGGGAGCATGGCTCCGGTCCTTGCGGCCCCTGCTCCGAAATCTACTTTGACCGCGGCATTGAGCACGGCTGTGGCGATCCTAACTGCCGCCCCGGCTGCGACTGCGACCGCTTTATGGAGATCTGGAACAACGTATTCTCCCAGTTTGACAACGACGGCCACGGCAACTACACCGAGCTCAAGTCCAAGAACATCGATACCGGTATGGGTCTGGAACGTCTGGCTTGCGTCATGCAGGGTGCAGACAACATGTTCTTAGTTGACACCAACCGCCGCATCCTGGATACCGTTTGCACCATCGCAGGCAAGACCTATGGTGCAGATGCCAACGACGATATTTCCATCCGCGTATGCACCGACCACATCAAGAGCGCTATGTTCATGATCTGCGACGGCGTCATTCCCTCCAACGAGGGCCGCGGCTACGTGCTGCGCCGTATCATTCGTCGCGCATGCCGTCACGGCAAGCTGCTGGGCATCAATCATGCGTTCCTCTCCGACCTTTGCATCGTTGCAATGGAGGAAAACTGCGGTGCTTACCCTGAGCTGACCACCAAGCACGACTACATTCTCAAGGTTCTCTCAATTGAGGAAAAGCGCTTTGACGCAACCATCGACGCAGGCCTTTCCATCCTCTCCGACCTGCTCCGCGGCGCAATTTCGCAGAATGCGGACACCATTTCCGGTGAAGAGGTATTCAAGCTGTACGACACATTCGGCTTCCCGATTGACCTGACCCGTGAGATCGTGGCAGAATCCGGCCTCAAGATTGACGAGGACACCTTCAAGATCCTCATGAACGACCAGAAAACCCGTGCACGTGCTGCACGCGGCAACATCAGCGGCTGGAGCGAGGCCTCCAAGTCTGCACTTGACAACATTGCCAAGACTGAGTTCACCGGCTACACCGAATACAGAACCAAGGCCAAGGTTATCGCAATCCTTGCCGAGGATTCCCTTGTGGACAGCATTTCCGAGGGCGATTGCACCGTCATTCTGGACAAGACCCCCTTCTACGGTGAAGGCGGCGGCCAGGTTGGCGATACCGGTACCATCTATAAGGACGGCGTGCTGATCAGCGTGACCGACACCAAGAAGGTGGACGGCATTTACCTGCACCTTTGCACGGTTGGCGAAGGCGTACTCAACGTTGGCGACGAGGTCATCGCGGACATTGTGGACTTCCGCCGTGAGGCAATCAAGCGCAACCACTCCGCTTGCCACCTTCTGCAAGCTGCGCTGCGTTCCGTTCTGGGCACGCACGTTGAGCAGGCAGGCTCTTACGTGGACGAAACCCGTTGCCGCTTTGACTTCTCTCACTTCGCAGCCATGACCGAGGATGAGATCCGTCAGGTTGAAAGCCTTGTAAACCTGCACATTCTGGCAGCAAATACCATTGAGAGCGTAGAAACCGACATTGAATCCGCACGCGCAGCAGGCGCTATGGCTCTGTTTGGCGAAAAGTACGGCAAGGTCGTTCGCATGGTCAAGATGGGCGACTTCTCTACCGAGCTTTGCGGCGGTACGCACTGCGACAACACCGGCAAGATCGGCATGTTCAAGATCATTTCCGAGTCCTCCGTAGCAGCAGGCGTTCGCAGAATTGAAGCAACCACCGGCTTTGGCGTTCTGGAGCTGCTTGCTCAGAAGGATGCGATGATCAATCAGGTAGCCAAGGAACTCAAGGTTCAGAACCCCGCAGACAGCGCAAAGAGAGTATCTCAGCTGCACGCCGAGCTGGCAGCTGCCAAGAAGGAAATTGAATCCTTGAATGCAAAGATCGCAGGCTCCAAGCTGGACAGCCTGCTGGCAAACGCACAGACTGTTGGCAGCGTCAAGCTGATTGCAGCGCATATGAGCGGCATGCAAATGGATGCTGTTCGTGCTTTGGCAGACCAGATCAAGGCTGACCACACTGACACGGTTGCAGTTCTGGCAGTCAATGCAAACGGCAAGCTCAACTTTATCGCAGTTGCAGGCAAGGATGCCGTTGCAGCAGGCGCGCACGCAGGCAAGCTGGTAGGCGCAGTTGCAGCAGTGACCGGCGGTAAGGGCGGCGGACGTCCCGACAACGCAATGGCAGGCGGCAATGATGCAAACAAGATTGCTGACGCACTTGCAGTAGCAGAAAGCACACTTGCAAGCCAGTTGAAGTAAAAAACATTGTAGCCCCGCGGACAAAAGTCCGCGGGGCTTTTTTATGAAAGTTTTCGCCCGCCT
>JAZNYL010000113.1:0-21623 GCA_045594445.1 Eubacteriales bacterium | reverse complement strand
TTAAATGGTGTAGATATCAGGGAGTATGATTACGAGGAATACTTAAAAATCTTTTCTGTACAAATTCGCTCTCACCTGCAAAATCGCAGCCCTCTGTGTCGTATTCCGCAGCGTCAGCTGCAGGCAAGAGCCATTTGTCGGCCGCGAACAAGCACGTCAGATTCGTGCCCTGCAGCCATATCGAGGACGTGCTGACCGTGGCGCTTGTGCAGCCCGAGCAGCACGCAGCCATTCCCGCATACCCCGAAAAGAACGAAAAAACCGACTTTATTCCCATGACCGAGAGCACGCGACGCGTGCCCGCCACATCATTCAAAGAGGTAAAATAATGGCTTTCCAAACCCAGAATTCACAACTGCAGATCAGCGCGGGACTTGCCAAGCAATTCCCCACCAATCCCATTCCGCAGGTAGCCTTTTCCGGCCGCTCCAACGTGGGCAAGAGCTCTCTGCTCAACACGCTGCTGGGCAGAAAATCCTTGGCGCGCGTTTCGGGTGCGCCCGGTAAGACCATTACGGTCAACTTTTATAACGTAGATAAAAAGCTCTTTCTCGTTGACCTGCCCGGCTACGGCTTTGCAGCCCGCAAGCCCGAGGACAAGGCCAAGTGGAGCGCGCTGACCGACGGCTATTTCACCAACAATCCTAACGTGGACCTGCTCTGCCTTGTGCTGCAGCTGGTGGACAGCCGCGTGGGTCTGACGCGCGACGACGAAATGATGGTGGATTTTCTCAACCAGAGTGAGATCCCCTACGCCATCGTGGCCACCAAGGTTGACAAGCTCAATAAAACCGAGCGCGAAAAGAGCTTTGCCGCGCTTGCCTCTCACCCCTTGATCGCCGAGGGCACGCCCATCATTCCCTTCTCATCACTCAAGGGCGAGGGCAAAAACGAGGTATGGAAGGTCATCTGCGCACACGCGGACCTGCCAAGTCCCAACTGACGTTGGGATGATATGTTTCGCCATGGGCGAAACGTGATATTTTGCTGTCGCAAAGTGATATTCGCGCTGCGCGCGAGTGATATGTTTCGCTGCGCGAAACGTTAAGGTGGAAATTTGCCAAAAGGCAAATTTCAATTCAATCAATATTTTTCTACCTGTTTACGAGGTAATTGTTATGTTACTTTATCCCCATTTTGATATCAACGAGCAAGGGCATCTGACCGTAGGCGGTCTGGATACCGTTCGCTTGGCTGCCGAATTCGGCACGCCGGTCAATATTTTGGACGAAAACTGTATCCGCGCGCAGATGCGCCTTTATAAGGCTTGCGCCGCGCAATATTTCGGTGCGGATGCGCTGCCTCTCTTTGCCTCCAAGGCGCTTTGCTGTGCCGAGATCTACCGCATCGCGGCAGACGAGGGCATGGGCATCGACTGCGTTTCACCCGGTGAGCTTTATATTGCAAGCCGTGTGGGATTCCCTGCCGAGCGTATCTATTTCCACGGAAACAATAAGACCGACGCCGATCTTGCCATGGCGCTTGACATGGGCGTTGGCACGTTTGTGGTGGACAATCACGAGGAGCTTGCCGCTCTTGGCGAGCTTGCAAGTGCGCGCGGTATGCGTGCGCGCATCCTTCTGCGCATCACGCCCGGCATTGATCCGCACACACATAAGGCCATCTCCACGGGCGGCATTGACTCCAAGTTCGGCTCTGCCATCGGTACGGGACAGGCCGAGCAGATCGTGCTGGCCGCTCTGAACACCCCCGGTATTGACCTGCAGGGCTTGCATTGTCATATCGGCTCGCAGATCTTTGACGCGCAGCCATTTGTGGACGCTGCCGAGATTATGGTGGCATTTATGGCAGACATGGTGCATAAGCATGGAGCACCCCTTACCGAGCTCAATCTGGGTGGCGGCCTTGGCGTGCGCTACACAGAGGAACAGCCCACTTTGGATATTGAGGGTACCGTGCAGGCCATTGCGAGCAAGGTCAAGGAGCTTTGCCGCGCAAACGAGATCGAAATACCCCGCGTCATCCTGGAGCCCGGTCGCTCGCTGGTGGCTGCGGCAGGCGTGACGCTTTACACCGTGGGCTCTGTCAAGGAGATCCCCGGCTTCAAAAACTACGTATCGGTGGACGGCGGTATGGCCGACAATCCCAGATACGCGCTTTATCAATCTCCCTACACCGCGCTGATCGCAAACAAGGCTGCCCTTCCCGCAGATTTCTGCGCCACCGTTGCAGGCAGATGCTGCGAATCGGGCGACCTCCTCGGCGAAGGCATGATGCTTCAGCGCCCCGAAAGAGGCGATATTCTCGCCATGCTGGTCACGGGTGCATATCAGCACTCCATGGCCTCCAATTATAATAAGCTGCCCCGTCCGCCGCTGGTCATGGTCAAGGACGGACAGGCACGCGTGGTCGTGCGCCGCGAGACCTTTGAGGATCTTTTGGCATACGACGTGACCGATCCTGTTTATTCGAGGTAAATTATGTTACTATCTTTACTTTCCGAGGGCTTCAGCCGCGATGCACTCATCTCGGTGCTGCTCTCTCTTCCCGTTATCGTGCTCTCTTTGTGCCTGCACGAAACCGCACACGGCTGGGTGGCCTACAAGCTGGGCGATCCGACCGCACACAACTTAGGCAGACTGACGCTCAACCCGCTCAAGCATCTGGATCCCATCGGCTTTATCTTCATGCTGTTGTTCGGCATCGGTTGGGCAAAGCCCGTGCCCATCAATACGCGCCATTTCAAAAACCCGCGCGTGGGCATGGCGCTTTCCGGCATTGCGGGTCCCGTTTCCAATCTGCTGCTCGGCTTTTTGGGTATGGTGCTTTACGTGCTGACCATCGTGATCTGCGTCGTTGCGGGAGTTGACCCTTGGGCAATCACATGGACCACTGTGCTGCTTTTGTTCCTTGAGGTGCTTGCATTTATGAACATCGCCCTCGCCGTATTCAATCTCATTCCCGTGCCTCCGTTTGACGGCTCGCGCTTTGCCTACGTGTTCCTGCCCACCAAGTGGTATTTCAAGGTCATGCAGTACGAGCGTTACACGGGTATTGTGATCATGGTGATCATTTTTGTCCTTTCCCGTATCGGGTACAACCCCATCAGCATCGTGGTGGATTTCATCATGAACAATACCATGAATTTCCTGATCTTTTTGGCAAATCTCCTGCTTAATCTCATTTTATGATCTTTACTTTTTGGGCGGTATATTATGGCAGAATTGAAATACAAAATTGATTCCTTCGACTTTGACGGTCCGCTGGATCTGCTCCTGACGCTGATCCAGAAAAACAAGGTCAGCATCGAGGATATCCCGATCGCTCTGATCTGCGACCAGTACATCGCGTACATCTCTGCAGCGCAAAAGCTGGACCTTGAGGTGGCTACCGAGTTTTTGGTTATGGCCAGTGAGCTGATCCTGATCAAGACCAAAATGCTGCTGCCGCGCGACGAAAAGGTGGAGGAAAAGGACCCTCGCGCCGATCTGGCCGACGCGCTGATCAAATATCAGCAGGCCAAGGAGGGCGCGGCAAAGCTCAAGCTGCGCTACGAGCGCTACAGCGGCAGAATGGTCAAGGATACCGACGAGATTTCAATCGACAAGACCTTCGTGGACGATCAGCAGGTCACCTCTCTTTGCGCTGCGGTGCGCCGCATCATTGCCTACAACGAGGCAAATCAGGGCAACGAAAAGGTGGTATTCTCCCCTATGATCTCCAAGCCCATCGTGCCGGTTGAGGCAAAGATCGTGGGCATATTGCACCGCATGAAGAAAAAGGAATGGACGCCCGTGGAGGAGCTGCTCTCCGACTCGGTCTCCCATGCCGACATGATCGCCATTTTCCTTGGCATTCTGGAGCTCTTAAAAGTGCGTGACATTCTGCTTGACGACGAGGATGCCGACGAGCACTCGCTCTACCGCTCCAACGCAAGGCTGCGCATCAACCCCATTCCCCAAGATCAACGCCAACCCCAAAATCAAGACAGTGAGGTACCCACCGCATGAACGAACAACAAATGCCCACCATTACCGATATCGGCGAAGCCATTGAGGCCATTCTGTTCGCCGCAGGATATCCCGTCAAATACGATAAGCTCTCCGAGGTGCTGGGACTTTCCCCCGCAGACGTCAAGCTGTTTTGCGAGCACATGGCAACCGAATATGAAAAATCCGGCCGTGGCATCATGATGCTCTGCCTGCCCGAGACCTGCCAGCTGACCACCAAGGAGCAATATATGCCCTATATCCGCGAGGCGCTTGGCATCAAGCGCGGCGGTAACCTTTCCGCCTCCTCCTTGGAGGTGCTTGCCATCGTGGCCTACAACCAGCCCGTAACCCGTGCTTACATTGATACGGTGCGCGGTGTGGATTCCTCTTACGCCGTGGGCTCCCTTTTGGATAAGAACCTGATCGAGGCTTGCGGCAGACTGGATGCTCCCGGTCGCCCCATGCTTTACGTCACCACCGATAAATTTTTGCGCGTATTCGGCTTGAATTCGCTCTCCGAGCTGCCCGAAACCGAGGCGCTGAGCATTGCCGCCGCACAAGCGGACGCCAACGGTGAGGAGCAGACAACGGACGAGCAGGCAGCAGAGTCGGAGGAGGCTCCCACCGGCGAATACACCGAGGTCAGCGAGGACGATCCTCGCAGCGAGGACTGATTTTTCCCCGTTTCCCCAAATCTCGCAAGGAAAGGAGGCCACTATGCCACTCGCACTCAAAATCGCGCTGATCGCACTTGGCGCGTTGGCGGTTCTTTTGGCGGTTCTTGTGCTGATGCTGCTGCTTTTGCGCATCAAGATCAAGATCGGCTACAAGGATACGCTGCACTTCAAGCTATACGTGGGAGGCATTCGCGTCGCCTCTCTTCCCCGTCCGCCCAAAAAGCTGCGCAGGCTGCGCACCTATACCAAGAAAAGGGCGCAAAAGGCTGCTGCCAAATATGCGCGCCAACCCGAGGATTACCTCGAAATGGTACGTCAGAATGCGCTTTACCGCGCGCTGATGCAAAAGCGCGCCGAGCAGAACGCGCAAAAAAAGAAAGCACCCGCCAAGGCTGCCGAGCCAAAGCCCAAGCAGCCCGAGGATAAGCTCAACGTGGAAATTCTTTTGCAGATGATCTCCGAGATCATCGATGCCTTCTTTGAAGGCACGCGCAAGGGACTGCACATTCACGTCTGTCGCCTGCACGTATTCGTGGTTGGACAGGATGCAGCGCAGACCGCGCTGATTTGCGGTGGGCTTTGGGCCGCTGTTTCCAATCTTTTTGCCGTGCTGGACGCACACGCCAAGCTGCGCGTGGGCAAGTCCGACGTCTGTATCGTCCCCGATTACACAGGCGACAAGACGCGCGCCGATTTTTCGCTGGTGATCTCGTTCGGCATTGTCCGTACCCTGCACACGCTGCTCTCGCTGATCCCCATCATTCTGCGCCACAAGGATTCGCTGACCATCAAGGCAAATTCCGCGCAACCAACCATGCAAAAACAATGATTTACATATATGAAAGGAAATGTCAGTATGGCTTCTGAAAACAACAAAATCCAAGAGATCATCAAGGAATCCCTGGAAAGCATCCGCTCGATCATCGACGCAAACACCGTGATCGGCACGCCGATGGAGACCTCCAACGGCGTCACCATCATCCCCGTATCCAAGATCACCATGGGCTTTGCCTCGGGTGGCGTGGATTTTGACGGCAAAAAGGAATCCAGCACCGCAAAGAATTTCGGCGGTGGCGGCGGCACCGGTCTTTCGGTACAGCCCGTAGGCTTTTTGGTCGTCTCTCACGAGGGCCGCGTGGAAATGATCAACGTAGGTCAGAAGGCGCCCAAGGATACCATTGAGCAGATTGCCGATCTGCTGGAGCGCACGCCCGACATCGTTTACCGCCTCAAGGCCATCTTTGATAAGTTCAACGAGATGAAGCAGGACGGCGAACCCCTGCCCGCAGTTGCTCCCGAAACCGAAGCCGAGGAAGAATAATCAGACATACTCCCCCGTGCCGCGCCGTATATTATAACAAATACGGTTGAATTATGGGGGTACTATGCAAAAAAATCCAATCCTTCGCCTGGCTTGCGCGCTGCTTTGCTGCGCTTTATGCATGGGTGTACTATGCTTACAAACGAATGCGCTGACCTGTCGCGTCACGCCGACAGCACCCGTTTTTGCGGGCAGCGCGGTTTTAGTGGAAGCGCAGAGCGGACGCACGCTTTACGAGCAGCACGCGCACACGCGCATGCCCATGGCATCCACCACCAAGATCATGACCGCGCTGGTGGTACTGGAGCATTGCGACCTGCAGGCAACCGTATCTATCGACGCGCGTGCCGTGGGCACGGAGGGCTCTTCGGTATACTTATGCCCCGAGGAACGCCTGACCGTGGAGCAGTTGCTCTATGCGCTCATGCTCTCCTCTGCCAACGATGCAGCCGCCGCGCTCGCCTTTGAGGTGGCAGGCAGCATTGAGGGCTTTGCCGCCCTGATGAATCAAAAGGCGCAGGAGCTGGGCCTTGTCAACACCCACTTTGCCAATCCGCACGGGCTGGATGCCAAGGGGCATTACACCACAGCCTACGATCTGGCGTGCATGACGGCATACGCCCTGGAGAACGAGGATTTTTTGCGTATTGTTTCCACACAAAAAAAGGTCATCCCCCTGCGCGAGCAAGAGGGGGCGCGCGTTTTGCGCAATCATAACAAACTGCTCGCCTCTTATGAGGGCTGCATCGGCGTCAAAACAGGCTTTACCAAAAAGAGCGGCAGATGCCTTGTCAGCGCGGCCGAGCGCGACGGCGTGCGCCTTATCTGCGTCACGCTGGATTGCCCGGACGACTGGCGCACGCATACCACCCTTTTGGACGACGGCTTTGCGGCCTTGGAGCGCGTGGATCTGACCTTGGCCAACGCACATGTGACCTCCCTGCCCGTGGTGGGCGGCACGCAGACACAGCTGTATTTGCAAACAAATGCTGCCGTGTCCGTGATCTTACCGCGCGAGCACGGTGAGATCGAATGCCGCATTGAAGGCGCGCATTTTGTCTACGCACCCATTGAGCAAGGCACGCACGTAGCGGACGCAGTCTGGACGCTGGGCGGTGAGGAGATCGCCCGCGCACCGCTATTTGCGACTTACGGCGTGGAAAAACCCACCGCCAAGCGCACACCCTTCGGTTGGCTGCGCGCACTATTGAATAAATTGAAGGAACTTTTATGAGCGAACAAGTAAGACTTGCAAAATACTTTACCGATTGCGGTGTGCTTTCGCGCCGCGCGGCGGAGGAAGAAATCAAAAAAGGCCGCGTCAAGGTCAACGGCATTGTGGCCGAGCTTGGGCAGAAGATCACGCCCGGAGAGGACGTGGTGGAATACGGGGGCAAAAGAATCACGCCGCCAAAGCAAGCCGGTAAGGTGTACGTCATGCTCAACAAGCCGCGCGGCTTTGTGACCACCATGTCGGACGAAAAGGGACGCCCCACGGTTGCCATGCTGACCAAAAGCGTGGGCACGCGCGTCTACCCCGTGGGCAGACTGGACATGGATTCATCCGGGCTTTTGCTCTTGACCAACGACGGCGAGCTTGCTAACCGCCTGACGCATCCGCGTCACGACATTCCCAAGATCTATCACGTGCTGGTGGCAGGACACCCCACCACGGCACAAATGACAGGGCTTGCCTCCCCTGCCGATCTGGATGGCTATATCACGCAGCCAATCCGCGTGCGCAAGCTGGCAGAGGGCGAGCACGAAACGCTGTTGGAAATGACGCTTTACGAGGGGCGTAACCGTCAGATCCGCCGCATTTGCGAGATGCAGAGCCTGCGCGTCAAGCAGCTGGTGCGCGTAGCGATCGGCGAGCTGGAGCTGGGCGAGCTGCCCGAGGGCAAATACACCAAGTTGACAAACAATCAGATCGCGTATCTGAAAGGAGAGAGAGATCATGTTTAAGGTTATACCCATTCAGGACAAGCAGACGCAGGAGCAATATTGTCAAAAGTGCGGCGTGGAATACCTGCCCGAGGACTTTTGCTACAGCGTTTGGGATGAGGGCGTCTTTTCGGGCGTTTGCCAGTTCAATATTTATGCCGATCACGGCGAGGTGCACACGCTGATCTCGCTGCCTGACGTGGACGCTTACCAGGCCATGTTTACCGCAGGCCGTGCCGCGCTCAATTTCATTGACCTTTGCGACGTCCACCTGGCTTATTTTACGGGTGAGGTACAGGACGAGAGCATGATCAGGGCCATCGGTTTTCGCAAAAATGCGCAAGGGCTGTGGGAGATGGATCTGACCGGATTTTTCACCAAGCCATGCTCCTGCAAGAACGAATCTTAATCAAACTTTATAATAAACGATTGACAATCGGATTTTTATCGTTTATAATAAAATCATAAAATCAAAAGGAGGAATCACATGAAAAAATTCTTAGCTGTTTTGATGTGTGCGCTGATGCTGGCTACCTGCCTGTCTCTTTGCGCATACGCAGAGGAAGAAACCACTGCTGCAGAAGAAACCACTGCAGAAGAAGCTACCATTGAGCGCACTGCTGACAGAGTGATATTCAATGCCGATCTGGCAACCAGACCCAACTGCATCGTTGGCATGAACGGCCTGGCCAAGGGCAGCGGCCTTTCCAAGAAGGCTGAATGGGACGGCGTCAAAATTGATATCGACGATCCCGCAGACCCCAACTTCGCCTTTGACTACAAGGCATACTGCAAGAAGTACGATCTGACCCCCATGAACGGTGAGGACGCATGCTACGTGGTTCTGAAGTTTATGGTTCCCGAAGACATTATGTACGATGATTTCGAGATCTTCTATTGCGCAGGCTCCGTAATGGGCGCAACCCAGGATTGCGCTGCAACCAGCGAATACTGCGGTGAGGGCGACGGCTTTGTATACTTCATCTACAACCTTGACGGCATGTGGGAAGGCGCGATCAATATGATCAGAATTGACCCCATGAACTCGGACGAGGGGGATCTCTTCTATCTGATGGAGCTGGCAATGTTCAAGACCGAGGACGAGGCAATTACCTGGTGCGACTTTGACGAGGAAGAGACCGAAGAGCCCACCACCGAAGCCGAAACCGAGGCTAAGACCGAAAAGCAGACCGAGGCTGCTACCACCGAAGCAGGCACCAGACCTCCCAGAGAGGAAAAGGACGAGGGCTGCGGCGGCGTGATCGGTACGGGCGTTATCGCAATCGCTTTGATCTCCCTGGGTGCTGTTTGCATCAAGAAGAGAGATTGATTCCAAAAAAATCAAGGACGAATCTTGACGATTCGTCCTTTTTCTTTTACTTGACCAGGTGTCTCTTGATCTTCTTTGAGGTGGTCTTATCAAACTCGGTCTTGCGCAGCTCGATGCGGCTGACCTGCTTAAAGCTGGGCAGCTCGCGATTGATGGCGCGGATGGCCGCAAGGATGGTCGCCTTGACGTTTTCGTCCGAGCTATCCTTTTCAAACTTATCGTAGTTGGGATAAATGACCGCTACCAGCACGGTGGGAGAATTCTCGTCCGGCTTTCTGCCGACCACCACGCACTCTGCAACCGTGTCCAGCGCACCGAGATACTCCTCTATCTCCTCGGGGAATACGTTCTTACCGTTATCCAGCACGATGACAGACTTGCATCTGCCCGTGATATAATAGTAGCCCTTATCGTCGCGATAGCCTACGTCACCCGTACGGAACCAGCCGTCGTCAGTAAAGACCGCCTCGTTGGCCGCGGGATTTTCGTAGTACCCTAACATGACGTTTGCACCCTTGACCTGGATCTCGCCCTCGCGGTATCCCTTGTCGTTTCTGCCGTAGCCCGCGGTATCCAGACGCAAATTGCAGCAGGTCACGGGCTTGCCGATCGAGCCGGGTTGGGGTGCAAAGAAAGGATTGAGCGTTGTCAGGGGCGAGCATTCGGTAATGCCGCAGCCCTCGTAGACCGTAATGCCAAAGCTGTCAAAGGTTTTGATCAGCGCGGGATTGAGCTTTGCGCCGCCGCAGATAATGACGCGCAAATTGCCGCCAAACGCCTTATGCACGTCCGTAAACAGCTTTCTGCGCGCGTCCACACCGGTCTTACGCAGCGCGTCCGAGGTCTTCATGGCAGCGCGCAAGGTCTTGGCCTTTCCCTTCTTCTCTGCCTCTGCCCACACCTTCTTTTCCATGGTGTCAAGGAACAGCGGCACCAGCGTCATGACGGTGGGCTTGAAGCGGTTCATATTCTTGACCACGTGGCGCAGCTTGTCGTTGATGCAGATGGTCATGCCCAAAAGCATTTCTGCCTGCAGGCACATCAGTTCATAGGTATGGTGCACGGGAAGCACACTCAGCGAAACGTCGTCGGGTGAAATATTGATATACTGCATCGCAGCATTCACGGTTGCGTAGATGTTCTGCTGGCTGAGCATAACGCACTTGGAGGATCCCGTCGTGCCCGAGGTAAACAGCATTTCCGCCAGCTTTGCGCGGTCTGCAATCCTGGGCAGATTCCAGCCCGAGCGCACGCTTGCAGCACCCATGCGCAGCACCTTTTCGTAAGAGGTCACCCGAGCGTGGTCACCTCTCTCGGGCACCATGGGAATATAATGCTTGAGCGAGGGATGGTTTTCCATCGCACCGTCAAATTTGCCGTTGAAGGATTCGCCGTAGATCACCGCCTCGGCATCCACCGACGCGATAAACTGCTCGATCTGATCCTGGGCCACTTCCTTATCCATGGGAATGATGACGCTGTCCAGCGCAAGCACAGCCACATAAGCGGTCAGCCAATACGGGCTGGTCTCACCGATCAGCGCAATTCTCTTACCCTTAAGGCCAAGCACGTCAAGTCCTGCGGCCATATCCAGGATATTGTCGCAAAACGCCTTATAGGACATATCCTTGACCTTGCCGCCCTCGATATAACGCAGCGCGGTCTTGTCGCCATGCTCGCGCATGGCAGCGTATAAATCGGATGCATCCCAGATCTGCGGGCAATACGTGCTTGCTGCGGGGGTTGTATTCTTCTTCATTTTTTCATACCTCTTTTCGGGATTATGTCGGAATCTATCCTTGAAAATGTTACGTACATTATACGAACGCCGGGTGCTTTTGTCAAGGTAAAGCCAAGTTTGTTCACAATTCCATGCACGTAATGTTACAATTGTCACTATATATGATACACTTCCCACACTTTTATCACAGTATACGTGCAAAAGGTTTGCTTTTCTTTTTAGTTTTGTCAAGCTTTTGTTAAAACATGAAAGAAAGAAGTTACCAAATATCACTCTTGCAATTGTCATATATATATGCTATAATGAATTATATTCCATATAACAGGAGGTTTTTATGCGACTTTTGAAAATTGCGGCGTTCATCCTTTGCGGCTGTATGCTGCTCAGCTTTGCCGCTTGTACTCCCGAAACACCCCCCGAGCCTTCGGACAGCTCTGCGGAGCAAACCACCACGCCCCCCGAGCAAACAGAACCCGAAACACCCCCCGAGCCCCCCAAGGATGCGCTCGAGGCCAAAAAGGAGGCTTTGGAAAACATGAAAAAGAACATTGGTGCGACAACCGACACCGTCCTTTACGTCAAGGACTTCGGTGCTGTGGGTGACGGCACAACCGACGACGGTGCCGCCATCTTTGAGGCAGTTTGCGCGGCTGCCGAGCAGCACGCAACGCTCAAATTCGAGGAAAACAAAACCTATTACGTCTCCTCCGCCCCCGGTGGCCGAAGCACTCCCTTTGCGCTGAGCAACGTATATGATATGACCATCGACGGCCAAGGCTCGACCATTCTGGTCTCCCCCGAGATGCAGTATATCACCATGACCGGCTGCGGAAACGTCAAGTTCACCGGCCTGCACTTTGATTACGCCGTACCCGTATACCTGGTCGGTACGGTCATCGCTACCACCGACGACACCGTTACTTACAGCATAGATCAGAACCCCAACGCAGACAATTACGATTTCACCGGCGTCAACGGTTTTTCGATCATGTACAACGAGGGTACGCAGCAGCGCCCGCATATGTTCATGGGCAGATGCGTCAAGACCGCTGACAAGGAAATTCAGGTCACCTACCGCTCTGCGCACCATTACAAGGTTGGCGACCTTGCATTCGTACCCAATCCCGGTGTAGGACACGCATGGGGCGAGGTATTCTACGTTGCAGGCTCGGATCAGCCTCTCTTGTTTGAAAACGTAGGCATTCACGCAGCCGCAAGCTTTGTCTGGGCCATCAAGGGCAATAACGCGGATATCTTCTTTGAAAACGTTGACCTTGTTCCCGCAGAATCCAATCAAAGACAGATCAAAATGGTGGCATGGAGAGACGGCTACCATTGTAAGGATAACACAGCAGGCCTGCATTGGAACAATTGCGAGGCAGACGTGCTGTTTGACGACGTATTCAACATTGCGGCAACGCTTGGCAACGTAGTCGGCGTTGACAGCAATTCCTCCTTTACCGTTAAAAACCTGGAGGTTCCCGCCGCTGCATTCGTGTGCAAGCCCGGCGATACGGTGGACATTTACAACCTCTCGGACGGCACCTATAAGGGCTGCGCGCGCATCCGCTCGGTCGTCAGTAACGCGGACGGCTCACGCACCATCCACCTGTACTACGGTCAGACCATTGATAAGGTCACCGAGGGCTGCGTGGTGGCCAATCGCGATACCGGCGCCCCCGGCTCTACCATTACCAATTGCCATTTCCAGGGCACGTTCCGCTTCTTGCGTAACTTGTACGTAGAAAACACGGTATTTGACATGCTGGTCACCTGGATGATGGTCGAGGGCTCGGTAGAAGGCCCCATGCCCGGAAACGTGGACTTTGTGAACTGCACCTTCAACGGCGGTGACGTACAGATCGACGCCTTTAACCGCAATACTGCAAAGCGCATGAAGAAGATCGGTGAGAAAATCGTGGACATCGGCTTCTGGGGCTGTACCTTCAACGGCGGCCGCGCATTTACCAAGACGAGCGCCCAATTCACCATTTCGGACTCTGTTGCTACAGAAAACCTCTTTACCATCAAAAACGCGGCTTTGCAGACAGACCCGCAAAGCATCTCCCCCACCAAGGGAGACCTTGATCTGGGTGTCACGTACGATTGGACGCTGTTCACCATGCCCATGACAGGCAACAGCGTGGCAATCAAGCCGCTCTCCGAGCTGGATCAGTCTCTGGCCGATCAGCTTGACCGCGAAAACGTTGGTCAAAGCGTGCTTGCGCTGAACGCTGTTCCGAGCGAGAAGCTTTACCTCGACGGTTGGAGCGCATCCGCTCTTTCCTGTCTGTATGACAAGGGCAGCAGCTACATGCTCAAGCTGACCTACTACACCGAGTCCCCCGTCAAGGCAAGTCTGGTCATTGGCGACGTGGTTCTGACAGACGATCTGTTCTCCAAAACAGGCGAGCTGACCACGGTTTCCTTCATGTATACGGCAACCGGCGCCGGCAAAACCGCTTACGTTGAGTACGCGGGCAGCGGCACTGCATATCTTGGTGAGTTGACCGTGGCAGCATTTGCCAATGCAAATCCCTCCTATAGCCAGTTGGAGGCAGGACACACCTTTATCTGGAACGATTCCGTAACCATTACGGGCGGCAGCGCCGTCAAGGTACAGGATATTTCCGACAGCGCAGCCAAGGATGCCATTCTCTCCTCTCCCGATCGCTTTGGCGACACGGTTCTGCTGCTTGACGGCGATATGGGCAACTTTACCGGCATGACCAAAAAGAGCTACTTTGTTTCGGGCACGACCTACCGCATCAGCATTGACGCTTACATTGCATCCCCTGCTTCGGCAGGCACAACGATGTATCTCTTGGCGATGGACAGCACCCCCGGCAACCGCGTGCTTAAGGAAGGCATTTTTGCGGGCGAGGGTATGTACCACTTTGAGATGGACTGGCAGGTGGGCAACACCGAGGAATATCAGCTGAAGTTCTTTATCAATTCCACCCCCGCCAAGTACGCAGAGATCTACGTTGGCAACTTCACCATCACGCAGATGCCCGGTATGGCCCCCAATAAGACCATGATTCCCGAGAGTATGGCTGCGCCCACCCAAGATCAGCTCAAGGCAGGCTTTACCTACGATTTCGGCAAGGGTATCTTCTTTGAAACCACCAAGAATACCTACGTGGATTCCTCTTGTATCAACGCTTATACCAAAGAAACCCTTGCAAAAGCAGGCTTTGGCGAATACGCTTACTATTTCAACGACAACTTTGACGGTGTGGCTCTGGCAAATCCCCTGCAGGGCGGCAAGAGACATACCATCACCATGCGCGTCTTTGACTGCAAGGGCAACCTGGACGACAATTCGCGCGGTGCGTTCGTACTGCTCAATATGACGGGTGGCGGACAGAACAGCGCAGAATGCAACTACAAGATCAAGGCCGTTGAGGGCTTGCCCGGAGTTTACGACATCACCTTTATTGATATGCCTCCCTCCGGAACGGACACCCTCCGCTTCTATCAGATCGAGCCTTGCGAATTCTACATCGCTTCTATCACGGTCAAGATCGGCTGATAAAACTTAAGAAGGACGATAATCTCGTCCTTCTTTTTTTATATTGACATTTCTTTTGATTTGTGATATACTTTATGATGTATGAGTATATCATGACAGAAATATATATGGAGGAAATTATCATGATAATGAAAAATAATTGGATTGCCCTGATTCTTGTACTTGGCATTCTTCTGGTGGCTTGCACGGGCTGCGATCAGCAGCAGGGCTCCAACAATCCCGCAGGCACCCCCGGAAACAACGCAAACAACACTTCCACCACGCAAAAGGCCGAGGAGGAAGCACCCATCACCCAGTACGGCAACTTTACCACCGAGGGTACCGTGCGCACGCTGGAGGACATCTTCAAGGACGAGATCAAGCATACCGAAGATACCTTTGCAACCGGCTCTTCCTATTCGGATGAAAAAATCGCAAACATTTATAAGATCGGCGACTACGTTGCAAACTACGAAACCTACATCGACGAATACAACGCACGCGACAAGTTCAACGAGCTTTACGCAGAAACCGGCTTTACCATGGACTTCGGCTTTGGTGCGGAAATGGTCAAGCACTATATCGGTGCATCGGGTGAAACCTACGACTACACCGACAGAATGTCCGAACTGCTGGAATTCCCCAAGGTAGCCGCTGCACAGTCCACCTGCATCAGCGCAGCCATGAAGGCGGCTGAGAATCTGGTCAAGGACGGCCAGAGCGGCGTTGCCATCAATCAGGTCACGCCCGTCAGCTTCTCCAGCCTGCGTGCCACCGACGGCCCGATCTATTTTGCGCTTGGCTCCTATCAGGCTATGGCAGACCTCTCCGACGTACAGAGAAACGGTGACGCATTCAGCGCAACCGTGACCTTCCGCATCGTGGACAACTACGCTTGGGCAGAGGACGGCACCGAGCCCGAATTCACCTCTTATTTGGAAAAGCTGAACGACGATTACCGTCTCTTGCTGGGTGAGATCATTGACCTGCCCACGCTGGAAGCCTTCTGCCAGGCAGATATGGCTCAGTTGCACTACGCAGGTCTTGCACAGAACTTCCTGGCACACGGCACGGTGGTTTACAACGTCACCTGGACCGCAGGCCAGACCTTTGACCAGGCAACCGTTGTTCCCACTAACTGATTGACTTCCCCCCCACCAACTATTTTAAAGGAGAAACATCATGAAATTCCGCGCTCTTTCTTTACTTCTCGCGATCCTCTTGCTTCTCCCCTGCCTGTTCGCATGCGCAAATGCAGGCACCGACACCCCCGAAGAAAGCGCTTCCAACGAAGAAGAAACCGAATTTGATCCCTTTGCCGGGATTGACTATGGCGACGAGGAATTCTGGATCTACACCAGTATCAACGCAGCGTCCACCGGCATGGGCAACTCCAACTTCATGATTGAGGGTGAAGGCGAGCAAGCCGACTCCTCTGATATCGTGGCATCGGCAGTTTACAAGAGAAATCTTGACACCGAGGAGCTGCTGGGCGTCAATCTCGAATACGTGCATTCCGACCTGGTTTATACCGCCGTGGCTGACGACGTCAAAAAGTTTGTCACCTCGGGATCCGATGAATTCGATCTGATCATCAATGACCTCTATCCCTTGGCGGGTCTGAGCATCAACGGCTATTTCGTCAACACGCTGGACGAAAGCTACAAGTTTGATTTTGATCAGAAATACTGGTACTCCGATTACATGACCGACGTAAGCTTTATTGAAGGCTATCAGTTCCTTTTGGCCGGCGACTATTTTGCAGACGTCATCCGCAGCGGCCACTGCCTGCTTTTCAACAAGGACCTTTACGAAGATAAATACGGCAATCCCGACCAGCTTTACGAGATCGTGCTCAACTACGAATGGACTCATGCCAAGATGCTGGAGTTCATTTCTGACAGCTACGAGGATCTGAACGGCAACGGTCAGAAAGATGAAAACGACCGTTACGGTTACGTCATCAGCGATATGTGGGGCAGCTCGATCCCGCTGATCGCTTCGGGCGACACCAACTACATGACCCGCGAAGAAAACGGCTATCCCACGATCACCATCGATAATGAGCGCACCTATGCTTTGACCGAGAGTATTTATCACTTGATGTATAGCGAAGGAACGCAGGTATTCAACGAAGGCGACGTGCTCAACGCATTCATCAACGATCAGGCCCTGATCGTTGGTTATCAGAGACTTGGCTCGCTGGAAAACATGCGCCACATGGAGCATGACGCGGGCATTATCCCCTACCCCATGCTGCTCGAAACCGATAAGCAATATAACACCTCCTCGCACGATACCACCGAGGTTGGAGTGATTCTGACTACCGCGATCAACGATATGGACTACATCAGCACAGTGCTTGAGGTGCTGAACCGCGAAACTGCAAAGACCGTGATGCCGCAGTACTACGAGACCGCACTCAAGGTCAAGTACACAGACGACCCGCAGGCAGGCGCGATGATCGACATCATTCACGACAACTTCCGTAACGTATTTGAGCTTGCATACGATTACGCCATCGGAACACCCATTCAGAGTATCATTTATGGCACCATCGCTGCCAAGTCCTACAGCGTAGCCTCCAAGCTGGCAAAGTCGCAAAAGAGCTGTCAGAAAAAGATCAACAAGCTGATCAGCCAGTGCGAAGAAGCCTTTATTGAAGAATAAACAAAAAAATAACGGCCCTGCCAAAGCAGGGCCGTTTTCTTATGCTTTTTTACTGTGCTGCGTCCACGATTGCGGTGAACTTAGCAGCAACCAGGGATGCGCCGCCGATCAGACCGCCGTCAACGTGCTGCTTTGCAAGCAGCTCTGCTGCGTTTTTATCGTTCATGGAGCCACCGTACTGAATGGTGGTAGCCTCTGCAACCTCTGCGCCGTAGATCTCTGCAAGAGCCTCACGGATCTGGCCGCAGGTCTCGTCAGCCTGCTCGGGAGTAGCAGTCAGGCCGGTACCGATTGCCCAAACGGGCTCGTAAGCGATGATGACGTTAGCCATCTGCTCAGCAGTAACGCCTGCAAGGTCCAGCTTGGTCTGCATGGAAACAACCTCACGGGTGATGCCGGAGAGTCTTTCCTCCTTGACCTCGCCAAGGCAAAGGATAACCTTCATGCCTGCCTCAAGAGCAGCCTTGGTGCGAGCGTTTACGGTTGCGTCGGTCTCGCCGAAGTACTGTCTTCTCTCGGAGTGGCCGATGATCACGTACTCAACGCCGATAGCGGTCAGCATCTCAGCCGAAACCTCACCGGTGTACGCGCCGCTCTTTGCAAAGTGTACGTTCTCTGCACCGATCTTGATGTTGGAGCCTGCAGCAGCCTTCATAGCTGCATCAATGGTCACGTAAGGAGCGCAGAAAATGATATCGCAGTTGTCCTTGCCTGCCACCATGGGCTTGATCTCTTCAATAAAAGCAGTTGCCTGTGCGGGAGTGAAGTTCATCTTCCAGTTGCCCGCAATCACGGTTCTTCTGTTAGCCATGTCGTCAATCCTCCCCGTGTCTTATTCCTTGTCGCCAAGGCAAGCAATACCGGGCAGTTCCAGGCCTTCCAGGAATTCCAGGGATGCGCCGCCACCGGTGGAGATGTGGGTGATCTTATCAGCATAGCCAAGCTGCTCGCAAGCTGCTGCGCTGTCGCCGCCGCCTACGATGGTGGTTGCCTCGGAAGCAGCCAGAGCCTCTGCTACTGCAATGGTACCCTTTGCAAGAGTGGGGTTCTCAAATACGCCCATAGGACCGTTCCAAACAACGGTCTTTGCGTTCTTGACAGCCTCTGCGTACAGAGCCATGGTTGCAGGACCGATGTCAACGCCTTCTCTGTCTGCGGGGATCTTGTCAGCGTCGCAGATCTCAACGTCAACGGGAGCATCAATGGGGTTGGGGAATTCAGCGATGGTGGTAACGTCGATGGGCAGCAGCAGCTTGACGCCGTTTGCCTCGGCCTTGGCCATCATATCGCGGCAGTAGTCGATCTTGCTCTCATCAAGCAGAGACTTACCAACGCCGTAGCCCTTAGCAGCCTGGAAGGTGTATGCCATACCGCCGCCGATGATCAGGGTGTCAACCTTGGTCAGAAGATTGTTGATAACGTTGAGCTTATCGGAAACCTTTGCGCCGCCCAGGATTGCAACGAAGGGACGCTCGGGGTTAGCCAGAGCCTTACCCATAACCGAGATTTCCTTCTGAATCAGGTAGCCGCAAACTGCAGGCAGACCTGCGTGCTGAGCAACACCTGCGGTGGATGCGTGTGCACGGTGAGCGGTACCGAATGCATCGTTTACGAAAATTTCAGCAAAGCTTGCAAGCTGCTTTGCGAATTCGGGATCGTTCTTCTCTTCCTTCTTGGTAAAACGAGTGTTCTGCAGCAGAACGATGTCGCCGGGCTTCATAGCGGCAACCTTAGCCTGTGCATCGGGGCCAACGGTATCCTCTGCGAATACTACGCCGCCGCCAAGCAGCTCATTGAGCTTATCTGCAACAACCTTGAGGGAGAACTTCTTAACGTCGCCCTTTGCCTTTTCAAGAGCAGCAGCGGTAGCAGCTTCTCTTTCAGCCTCGGGCAGCTTTTCGATCTTTGCGATCTCCTTCTTGTCCAGCTTGAGCTCCTTGTCAAACACGTTGTGGGGCTTGCCCATGTGAGAGCAAAGGATCACCATAGCGCCCTGCTCCTTGAGGTACTTGATGGTGGGCAGAGCTTCTACGATTCTCTTCTCGGAGGTGATGACACCGTCCTTCACGGGTACGTTGAAGTCGCAACGAACCAGGCACTTCTTACCGGCAACGTTGATGTCTTCAATAGTCTTCTTGTTGTAAGTCATGGATGTATTCCACCTTTCACAAATAATTTTTTCCATCTAATACTATATCATATTTTGTTCGCATTTGCAAGAGAATTTGCACAAAAAATCAAAAATCGGCAAAAACATAAGACAGGGCGCATAAGCACCCTGTCTGTTTGTATAATATGGTATTATTCCTCTTCAAGCTCGGTGATGGTCAGCGAGAATTTCGCGATCATCTTTTTGTTTGCCTTACCGTTGATCCAGGACTCGATCTCGTACTTGACGTACTCCTCGGGCATGGTCGAGCTCTTGTAAGGCTTACCGGCCCAAACGCCTACGCCCGAACCGGCTTCGTCAACGCCGTCGCAAACCAAAATCAGATATCTGCCGCCGGGGATCTGATTCTCTTCAAATTCGCAAACCAGATCGCTGTTGTCCGCAAAGTCAACGAACTGCTCTGTAAATACGGGCTCTGCTGCAACGGTAGTTGCATAGTCGGTGTTCCAGGTAAAGATCTTGATGGTCAGACTACCGGTATTCTCACTGTAGCTGGGAGCGGGAACGGAAGCCTCGTACAGGAAGCCGCCCTCGGGAATGGTAATGGCAACGCCAACGCCCTTCTTATAGGTGGTTGCAATATTCATGTCAGTCTGAGAGGCATCATCCATATCCCAAACGTCTACGTAAACGTCGGTCATATCCGGAAGGCCGTCGTCGGTGGTCTCTTCCTGGGTGGTCGCTGCTTCGGTAGGCTTTTCGGTAGGAGCCTCGGTCTTTGCCTCAGTGGTCTCTCTGGGAGCTCTGGGCTCTTCCTTTTCGTCGCATGCTACGAATACGCAGCAAAGCAGCAGCGCTGCCAGAACAATTGCAAGAATTCTTTTCATGGTATGTAAACTCCTTTCAAAAGTTACTCTGGTGTCATTATAGCAGATATTTCAACTTTTCGCAAGAGGTCGTGGACAATATTTTTACATTTTTTCAAAAAGCTCTTGACAAAAGGCACCCATGAGCGTAAAATAAATGCTGACAACCGCATAAAAAATCAGGGGTGCTGAAGGCTTTGGGCCAACGGCTGAGATGCGCAGGCGCGCGAACCCTTAACCTGATACGGATAATACCGGCGTAGGAAGATTTGCACACACTTGAGATAGGAATCCTCAACCGCACGGAGATTTTTCGTGCGGTTGATTTTTTTATCTTAAGGAGAAGGTTTTTATGAACACCTCACAAAAAACCAAACGTCTGACCGTCAGCGCAATCATGCTGGCAACCGCGGTCATTCTCGCGCTGATCAGCTCACCCATCCCGCCCCTGCCCTTTGGCGGCAGCTTTACCATTACCAGCATGCTGCCCATCGTGCTGATTGCCTACATGTACGGCACCAAATGGGGACTGTTTTCCGCGTTCACCTACGCTGTCATTCAGATTATCATGGATCTGATGCTTGGCAAGGGCTCGACTCTGCTTGCCTATTTCCTGCCTAACAGCGAGGACTTTATGGGCTTTGGCGTTGCGATCGGCATTTTGCTGCTGGACTATTTTATTGCCTACACCGTGCTGGGTCTTGGCGGCGTGCTGAGAAACAAGATGCACAAGGTTCCCGCCATCATTCTGGGCGTGCTCATCGCTCTCGGCGCGCGCTATGTGGTGCATATTGGCTCGGGCTATCTGTTCTTTGGCTCCTGGGCAGAATGGTTTTTTACCCAGGAAGGCTTCTACGCAATCGGTAACGTGATTCTGAACGCCTTTAGTGGGCAGATGCTTGCAATCGTTTACTCGATCTTCTACAACGGCCTTTATATGATCCCCGAAATCGTGATCACCACCATCTGTGCCTCGGGCGTGGCTTGGATCCCCTATATCAAGAAATACGACGTCAAGTCTTGACTTTTTTCCCTTATTGTGCTATAATCGCACTTGCAGCTTGGCTGAACGGCCGCGCCGTATGTTGCCGAAAGGTATTACGGTGAGGAAAGTCCGGGCTTTACAGGGCAAGGGTAACTGATAACGTCAGTCGCGGGTAACCGCCGGGAAAGTGCAACAGAAATAAACCGCCGCGCAAGCGGTAAGGATGGAAAGGCGAGGTAAGAGCTCACCCACTTCTATGGTAACATAGATTTGCTGTAAACCCTACTCAAAGCAACACCGTTCGGGGAATGTCTGCCCGACAGCCGCAAGGACCCGATGGGTGGCATGAGCGTTTTCGCTCGGAGCTTTTCGGTGACGAAAAGCAAAGATAGATGGCCGTTCTCGACAGAACCCGGCCCACATATCCCATCAGTCAGGCGGCCGACATCACCCTGTTCAAGGCTACCACCGTTCCTGCCGGTCAGGACCAGGAGCCCATGCTGGAGCAGAGC
>JAZNYL010000112.1:0-18931 GCA_045594445.1 Eubacteriales bacterium | reverse complement strand
CCCGCACGCATTTTGACCGTCACGGGCAGCTTGACCGCCCCCACGACCGCCTCGATGATCTTGCCCGCCAAGGAAATATCCTTCATCAAGGCACTTCCCTCGCCGTTTGCCACCACCTTGTTGACCGGGCAGCCCATGTTGATATCGATGGCCACGGGCGGCATCTCGCTCTGACAACCCAGGTAATCGCAGGCCTCGATCATACGCGCAGCCTCTGCCATCAGCTCCGGCTCATGCCCAAAAAGCTGCACCGCCATGGGATATTCCTCTCCAAGCACACAGGCAAGCGGTGCGCTCTTGGAGCGGCTTGCAAACTTGGGACTTTTTTGCTCATAGCAAAGGGCCTTGGCCGACACCATTTCGCTCACGGTAAATTCCGCACCGTTCTGTCTGCATGCACGGCGAAAAGCCCTGTCCGTCGCGCCCGCCATGGGTGCTAAAAACAGGCCGTGTGCAAGTTGTGCTTCTCCGATTCTCATGTGCCGTCCGTCCTTTATTGGGAATATAAGAATGATACCACATTTGTCGTCGTTTGTCAAGGTTGTCGGCAAAGCGCAAACGCCGTCGCACGAAAGTTTGGCACGAAAGCACTCGCATTCGCGCAAATGCGTGCACAAGCGGTCAAAACGCCCCAAAGGCGGGCGAAGTGCGTCGTGCGAATTGCTTTGACATCATGCATAGGCGTTGGTATAATCAAGTCACAAATCAAAAAAGGAGGTACGTTCATGAAACATACGTGGACAAAAACAATGGTATTTGTGCTGATGGCGGCTTTGCTGCTCTCGGTCACGGCCTGCAAGGACAAGCAAGAGGGTGAGTTGCCCGAGGGTGGCAGCGAGCAGACGACCGATATGCTCGGGGGCAACGCAGAGCAAAGCTCGGGAGATCAATTCGACCAGCCGAACAATCAAGGCAATCAGCACGAACAAAACAATCAGGGCAACCAAAACAGTCAAGGCGACTACGAGCAGCAAACGCAGCCCGTGGTCAACGTGCCGGACACAGGCAACACAGGCAATACGGGCAATACGGGCAATACGGGCAATACGGGCAATACGGGAAACACCGGAAACACGGGTAACAACGGCAGCACCACCGACAGCACGGGGCTGACCTTTACGTCCAACGGCAACGGCACCTGCACACTGACAGGCCTTGGTGCATGCTCGGATATCTGCGTGGTCATTCCCTCCACCAGTCCCGCAGGCGACAAGGTGACCGCGATTGCCTCGCAGGCATTCTACAACTGCACGTCCATCACGGTCGTACAGATTCCCGCAAGCGTGACAAGCATCGGGCATCTGGCTTTCGGCGGCTGCACAGGGCTGGTTTACATCACGGTCAGCACGCAGAATCCTTCCTATAAGGACGTCGGCGGCGTGCTTTACACGGCAGATTGCAAGACGCTTGTGCACTACCCTGCCGCATCCGGCTCTTCCTCGGTCAACATACCCGCAGGCGTGACGCATATTGAGGATATGGCGTTCTACGGCTGCAAGTCGCTCAAATCCATCCGCTACGGCGGCACGCAGGAGGCGTGGTCGCGCATTGCGGTAGGATCTATGAACTACAGCCTCAACGCTGCCTCGGTCACCTGCTCCGACTCGGGCAAATAATGCTTGACAAGGCGGGGGGCTTGTGATATACTGAACGTGTAAATCTTTGTTTCGTAAGGAGAATATCACATGTACGGAAAGAACGTTTGGATGATCCCCGACGGCTATATGAGCGACACTACAAAGGGCGAATTCGTCAGCCACGAGGCTGTTTGCGTGCTCAATATTTCGGGCAAGACCGCACACATCGATCTGACCATTTATTTTGAGGATCAGGAGCCTCTGACGGGGCTGCACGCGGTTTGCGAAAACAACCGCACCAACCACATCAGACTTGACAAGATGGTTGCCGACAACGGACAGCCCATCCCCCGCAACAAGCCCTACGCAGTGCTTGTAGAGAGTGATCAGCCCATCGTCGCACAGGCATCGAGACTGGACGTCTCCCAGCCCGAATACGCGCTGATGACTACGATTGCATATTGATTTGCAACATAAAAAGGAGCCTCCCACTGAATTGTGAGATGCTCCTTTTTCCGTAGGGGCGACCTGCGGTCGCCCGCGGGCGATCACTGATCGCCCTTACGTCTTTTTGGCGGGACGTTCGCCGCTTGCGGCATGACGTCGGTCCCAACAATGAATGAAAAATCCGCCCGAAATGGGCGGATTTTCTACTTTAATTCTGCATTTTGCATTCTGCATTGTGCATTTACTTTGCCATCAACGCTTGTTTTCTTTTCTGCGCCTCAATCACGGGGGCGTGGTCCTTTTCGTATCCCCATTCTTCGGTCAGCGCGGTGATCAAACGGTCGCAGGCCGCAATAGCGTTTTGCTTGTCACCAAGGATCTCGTACGCCGTACAAATTGCGTCCAGCGCGTCGGTATATCTCGGCTTTTCTTGCTCTGCCTCCCAGGATTTTTCATAATACGCAATCGCCGTACGGTAATCTCCCTTGCGGGCGTGATACTGTGCCATCTCAAACAAAAATCCGGGATCGCCGCCGAAGTAATTCTCTGCCTCGGCCATGATCGCGTCGGCCTTTTGCACGTCGTATTCGGCAAGCGCGATATGCGCACGGTACACGGGCAGCATAAAGGGTCTGGCGGCAGGCAGCTTTGCGTATTCCTCGAAATATGCTGCTGCCTCCGCGGTGCGGTGATCCGCGATCAGATTGTCGATCAGATACATATACGGCAGCGGCGTTTTGGGCGTGCCGCGGTCGTTTGCAATGACCTCCTTGTAAAAATCGATCACACGTGCGTGATTTGCCACGTTCCAATCCCACACGTCAGCACCCTCGGACATCTGCAGCATCCATTGGCAGCACTTACGCTCGGGTGCACGCAGCATTGCCTCACGGGCATATTTGCTGACACGCCTTGCATCCGCCTCCATGCGGAAATGATAAAGTCTTGAAAGATACTCCAAAATGCATACGCGATCGGGATACTCGTCCAGCTGATGCAACAAAAACTCCTCGTATTCCTTGAATACCTCGGGTGAAAACTCACTTTGCACGTCCAAACCGCGCTCAATGCGGTGCAGCTTTTGCTCCACGGTCAGGTCAAAAAGCTCGTCAATACTCACGCCAAGCTCCCCCGCCAGCAGCGGCAAAAGTGCTATGTCGGGCATGGTGACGGCGGTTTCCCATTTGGAGACCGATTGCGCGCTGATGCCCAGCTTGCCTGCCAGCTGCTCCTGCGTCAAGCCCGCCTTGATTCTGAGTTGCTTGATCTTTGCTCCAATTTCCATAAAACATACTCCTTTTCATTTAATCAAAGGCCTTTATGCGTTCATTATAGCAATCGGCAAGCGCAAAGTCAACAACGCAGATTGCGCATGCTCTCACCCGACGGGTGAGTTGGGATTGGCAGGGGCTACTTTGATTCTTCCCGCGCTTTTTGCTTTTTCTTTTTACTGTTCTTCCCACCCACGTTGATGACCAATATAAGCAATTCCGTAAGATAGAACGGTGCGCAAAAAACCACTTCCGCAACAACAAACATAGCAATCAAAGTCGCCACTAACCACGGTGCATGTGCATTGTATACTTCAACGCTACGGTAAATTTGCGTCTGATCCTTCAAGCCGATCACGTTATTGTGCGGCTTGAGGTCATGAAATCCGGTCTTATAGGAAATTTCCACCACGTCTCCCGGCTCCAGCGCTTGTTCAATATCTTTGCTGTGCATTTCTTTGCGCCCGCTTCTGCCATACAGCCGGTAGTCCTCTCCGCCTACTGTGATTTTCACATAGGAAGAATTGTGTTTTCCGAATCTCCTCTTCCACTCGATTTGTTCGATCTCGCCTGTAACGGTTTGTGTGTTACGTTCATTGGAAGGCCAGGTGACGTATATCGCGAGCGGCATGGCCGACAAGATAAGAATCTGCACGATGACAAACATGGTCAGGTATTTCCAATCAATTTTCTTTCCGCCTTTGCGTTTTCTCTTTTTCTTGTTTGCCATGGTGCTCTCCTTTCTGTGGATTTTTTGTATTCCGTAGGGCGGCGGCTTGCTGCCGCCGTGATTGGCTAGCCGAACGGGAGCCGAACCAAATTGGTTTTGACGGGCAGATTTGTCCGATCCCTGCATCTTTCCCCTTGGACATATTGCCTATATGCCCTGCGGGAAAAGCTTTTGGGCTCGAATAAATCTGCTGCGTCAAAACTGCTCGCACCCGCCGGCGAATGCATTTTTGATAGATTTTGGTGTGATTTTGCGCAGCAAGATACAAATCTTGCAAGCGAAAGCACGCCGAAAGATGCGAAAATGCATCGTCGTCGGGCAATTCGGTTCGACTCCCGTTCGGCTACACTTCGTGATAAATACGCTTCATATTGGCAAAGGATACGTGCGTACCGTATTCGCACTCCTCCATGCCCTCGTATTCAAGGTAGATATCACCGTCGAAGGACGACGACTTGATGGTGCGCATAACATCCCAGATGTCAATGTCGCCCTGTGCGAGAATAGAGCCGCGCAAAAACGTACCGTTGACCGAGCGGAACCACGAATTCTCACAGTTAAACTCCGCAGCACCACCGGGATCTCTGTGCGCGGGACGCACGTAAAAGTCCTTCATGTGAATGGTCTTGGCAAACGGGATCATCTTTTTGACGGCAATCTCGGGGATATCGTCCACGCAGGTGTAGTTGCCTACGTCCAACTGATGCCCGAAATTGTCACGTTTCACACCCGTCATGATCTGGCGCACACGCTCCGAGCCGTTGGCATGGAAGCCGTGATTTTCAAGCAGAACGGTAATGCCCAAAGGCTTTGCATAGTCGCAAAGCTGCTCGTAGGTAGAGACGATCAGCGGCATTTCCTCCTGAAACTTCTCCATGGTGTTTTCGCACATGGGGCGGCGGAATGCAGCAGAATCCACTCGAATGGTGGGGATCTCCATATCCGACACCATGTCGATATGCTGCTTGACGCGCTCAAGCTCGGCAGCATACTGCTCGGGCGTGAGCATTAAGAAATTGGCGTTGAGCGAATAGTTGCCGATGGGCACGCCAAGGCTTTTGCTTGCCGCCTTGAACGCGGGGCGCAGCTCGGGCTGTTCAACCAGATTAAAGCCGAACGGTACCAGCTCCACGACCTCGGCGCCCATTTCGCAAATACGCTCAAAGGCGCGAATGGGGGTGATCTCCCCCGAACAAATCTTACGGGACACACCGTAGATGGATATTCCGAAACGAATCATAGCGCTCTCCTTCTATTTAAAAAATAGATCTTATGATTGATAAACGTGGTACGCTTTTACTTCACCATCCCGTAGCCACCCGCATACTTGCTGACCTCGGAGGCGACCACGAACACCTTTCCCTCGCAGCAGGCGCGGATCTCGGTAAGTGCGCGCTTGGTGCGCTTTCTGGGCAGCACGATAAAGATCATGTTCATCTTCTCGGTAGCACCGTGGCCGGGCAGCACGGTATAGCCAAGATCGTGCTGCATTAAGTAAGCCGTGATCTTTTCGGTGCTCTCGTCGCTTGCGATCAGCTCTAAGTTGGACGTACCAAGCGCGATCTTGCCCTCAATGGTAGAGCCCAAAAACAAGCCGGTTGCATAGCCCGCGCAGTAAAACAGCAAACGCAAGGGATTGTCGCCCAGCGTGCTGATGACGCCCGACACCACAAGACCCCAGATGATGCACTCGACAAAGCCAAGGCCCGCGGCCTTGAGCCTCTGCCCCTTGACCATCATGCAGGTCTTGAGCGATTGAATGGTGATCTCCAAGATCTTTGCAGCACAGATCAGAAAGCAAACCAAAATGGGGTGGATCCCCTCAAGCATAGCCAAAAATTCAGACATACTTAACTCCTTCTCATTCAATCAAGTTCAATCAGGGTAGCGCGGCAGGGTGCGCCGTCCGCAGAGCCAAGGTTGATGGGCGCGGCGTGCAGCAAATACGTACCTTCGGGTACGTGCGCAAGACGAATGCCCTCCAGCAGCACGACACCCGCACCAAGCAGCGCCAGATGCACCGCCATGGGAGCGGATTCAGGCCCCACGGTCTGCGATTCGTTGCCAAACAGATCAAGCCCCGCAGCGGCCATCACACGGGCAGCCTCAAGCGTCAGCGTCGCATTCCCCTTGATCAGTATTTTTTTGATATTTCCCGCCATTTCCAGCATGCGGTGCGCGTCGGACGCGGTGATATCCCCCGCATGCGAGATCACGATTGCCTTGCCGATCAGCGCATCAAGTGGCAGATCATCCACGGTTTTGCCGCCCGCGATAAAATGCTTGGGTGCATCGACGTGCGTGCCGTTGTGCGCGCACATGGAAAACGCAGTCAGATTGCACACGTCACCCGCGTCCAAGGATGCCAGCACCTCGCGCGCAGGGGCGGGATCGCCCGGGTAGACTGCACAGGTAAATACCTCTTGGGAAATGTCGTAAAGCTTCATGCTACTCCCCTTTTTGTCGTTTTTTTCATTATATCAAAAAAGCGCGCGGAAATCAAGAGAGATCGTTATAAATTCACAATACGTAGAATGCCTGCAACGGTCAAGGAGCGGTGAAGTGAGCCCCCCTGCCGGCGCTGTGCGCCGGTGGGGGTTCCCATACGGACGCTCTTTCGCGAATAGCAGAGCGCAAAACAGCCACCACTTGCGTGGTGGCTGAAGTTCTTTTTTCGCTGATTCATCAGCGCAATCTTCCCCGTTATTTGCGCTCTTTTACAGTCACGCTTCTCGGTTTCATTCCTTATTGAGCTTATCCTCGATCTTGTCGGATGCAGCGTCCATATAATCGTTCTGCATCATTTCGATCCAGCCCTTGTCAACCAGCGCTGCGAGCTTTGCATCCATGGGGATCTGCGCCAGCAGATCGTAGCCGAACTGCTCTGCAATCTCCTCGATATGGCTCTCGCCGAATACGTTGATCTTCTTGCCGCAATCGGGACAGAGCACGTAGCTCATGTTCTCAACCAGACCAAGTACGGGAATCTCCATCATATCCGCCATGTGAGCGGCCTTCTTGACGATCATGGAAACCAGCTCCTGAGGGCTGGAAACAATGACAATGCCGTCAAGCGGAATGGACTGGAATACGGTCAGCGGAACGTCACCCGTTCCTGGAGGGCAGTCGACGAACAGATAGTCCAGGTCAGCCCATACGGTCTGTGTCCAGAACTGCTTGACCGTGCCTGCGATGACGGGACCTCTCCAGACAACGGGTCTGGTCTCATCGTCCAGCATCAGGTTGACCGACATGATCTCAATGCCTGTGGTGGTTGCGGGAGGCACCATACCGTCTCCGTCACCCTCAACGGGCTTGTGCAGGCCAAACGCCTTGGGGATAGAAGGACCGGTGATATCCGCGTCAAGAATACCGACGCGGTAGCCCTTGCGCTGCATGAGCACTGCCAGCATAGAGGTTACAAGCGATTTACCAACGCCACCCTTGCCGCTGACGACGCCGACGATATGCTTGATCGACGATGCGGGATGGGGCGCTTCATACATGCTCTTCTTATCGCGGGATGCGCAATTGGAGGAGCAGGTGGAACAATTGTGGGTACATTCGGACATTTTTTACACTTCCTTTTTGGTAATACTATATTTGTTATCCCCAGTATTATACCGCACATTTACGACAAATGCAAGAGGCTTGGCAACTTTTTTGAAGAATTTGGACAAACTTTCATTTTTTTTGCCATGTCTCTTGATATTCGTGCAAAAACATTGTATAATAATTAGGATTGAAATATTATAACCATACATTTGGAGGACGTTATGAACAAACTGCAAAAGCTTTCCAACTTCAAGGGCGTGCAGGGTCCCGTGCTGACCATCGTGATGGATGGTGTAGGCCTTGCCCCCGATACAATCTCCAACGCCGTTGCAGGCGCGTACACTCCCACGCTTGACGCGCTGATGGCAAATTACCCCATGGTCAGCCTTAAGGCACACGGCGTGGCCGTCGGTCTTCCCTCCGACGACGACATGGGTAACTCCGAGGTCGGCCACAATGCACTCGGCGCAGGTCAGGTATTTGCGCAGGGCGCAAAGCTGGTCACCAATTCCATCGAGTCCGGCAAGATGTTCGCATCCGCTACCTGGCAGGAGCTGATTGCCAACGTCAAGGCAAACAATTCCACCCTGCACTTCATGGGTCTGTTCTCGGACGGCAACGTGCACTCTCACATCGACCACCTCAAGGCAATGATCACCCACGCAAAGGCTGACGGCGTTGCAACCGTTCGCGTGCACATCCTGCTTGACGGCCGTGACGTAGGCGAGACAAGCGCTCCCGACTATATCCTTCCCTTCGAGGATTTTCTGGCATCGCTCAACGATGCATCCTTTGACGCAAAGATCGCATCCGGCGGCGGCAGAATGACCGTGACCATGGACAGATACGAGGCGAACTGGAGCATGGTGGAAAAGGGCTGGCACACCCATGTCCTTGGCGACGGCAGACAGTTTGCATCCGCCATTGAAGCATACAACACCCTGCGCGCTGAGACCGGCAAGATCGACCAGGACATTGATCCCTTCGTTATCGCTGCCGACGGCAAGCCCGTTGGTACCATTGAGGACGGCGACAGCGTGATCTTCTACAACTTCCGCGGCGACCGTGCTATCGAGATCTCCAAGACCTTTGACACCCCCGAAGGACAGTTCGACAAGTTTGACCGCGTTCGTTATCCCAAGGTCGTTTATGCAGGCATGCTGGAGTACGACGGTGACCTTCACATCCCCTCCAAGTACCTGGTAAATCCCCCCGAGATCTCCAACACCATGGGCGAGTATCTCGCAAACACCGGCGTTGCACAGTATGCGATCTCCGAGACGCAGAAGTACGGCCACGTGACCTATTTCTGGAACGGCAACAAGTCCGGCAAGTTCTCCGACGAGCTTGAGACCTACGTGGAGATCCCCTCCGACGTCGTTCCCTTTGAGCAGCGTCCCTGGATGAAGTGCGCTGAGATCACCGACGAGCTGATCAAGGCTCTGCGCGAGGGTAAGTACACCTACTACCGCGTCAACTTCCCCAACGGCGATATGGTTGGTCACACCGGCTCTCTGGCAGCAACCCGTTGCTCCATGGAGGCACTTGATCTGCAGCTGGCTCGCATTCTCAAGGTAGTTGACGAGCTTGGCGGCGTGGCTCTGATCACAGCTGACCACGGCAACGCGGACGAGATGTACGAAATGGACAAAAAGACCAAGCAGCCCAAGGCTGACAAGAACGGCAACTTCAAGGCAAAGACCAGCCACACGCTCAACCCCGTTCCCTGCATCATCTACGACAACACCGATGCAAAGAACTCCTACAGCGTCAAGGCTGACAACGGCACCTTCGGTCTTTCCAACGTAGCGGCAACCATGGTCAACCTCATGGGCTATAAGGCTCCCGAGATGTGGAATGAGTCGATTATCGACGTTGAATAATTTTTCGATAAACAAAAGCCACCACGCGGTGGCTTTTGTTTATCATCATAATTTGATCGGATAATCGCCAAAGCCCATGCAGCAGGAGATGCCCTTGAGCGAAAAGCGTTGCATTTCAAGCGTTGCGATCAATATGCACAGACAGGTGTGATACATTTCATTGATCTCATAAGTGTATCCCAACGACTTATGCTTGGATTTCTTTTCGATAACCCACCCGACAGCGATCAGTTCGTCCAGAGCTACTCTCAACGTGTCCTGATCTAACTGAACCTTTTCCTGCATTTCTCCAAAGCTGATGTCGCTCATGGAAATGATGGCAAGACAGACAAGGAGATTTATTCTTTTTGAAAGCGCGGGTAATGCCTTCTCAGCAAAATCAAGCGTGTCTTTGTCTACGTTTTCAAAGAAATCCCTTGTGATAATGGCACCGTAGCCTTTGCCCGAAAGCAATGACAGACCGTTTTCACCGACAATATGCAACGGCTCGTCATACATGTAAGGATCCCTGTTTTTATTGTTCCATCTGCCCAACCCGTGATGCGCATAACAAAAAACCTTCAAGGCATCCCTATACGACTCTGCGCTCATTTGCGGATGCTCCGCAACCTTATCCCAAATCTTATGATAGATGTCTTCATATGTGTATTCATATCCGTAATACATATAATCAATGCTGACACCAAAATACTCAGCAATCAAAGGGATGATTTGCGTATCGGGGAGCGACGTGTTTGTTTCCCATTTTGAAACGGCTTGGGGTGAAATATTCAATGCGATGGCTAATTGCTCTTGCGTGATCCCTTTTTTGCGTCTGAGATCGGCTATATTTTTAGCAAGGTTTATTTCTTTCATATGATTCTTCCTTTCAATTTCACCGCGAGCTCTTCGGTTGTGATTTGATTATAGCACACAGAAAAACAATTGTAAACAACTTGTTCGGCTTGCATCTCAACTCGCAGTTGTTTTAAGAACAATTCGTCCTACCGGCAGTAGTCTTTTTTGTATGAATCTGTAGGGGGCGACGTCCTCGACGCCCCGGGCAGAAACAAAGTAACTAATACAATATAAAATTAGTTTTTGCTTACCCGGGGCGTCGAGGACGTCGCCCCCTACGGTTATAAATTGATTGGTGATAAAAATCAATGCTTATTGATTAATGACACAACCGCATCTGCAATGCACCGTGCATCAATTCCCGCTGTGGTATAAACCGATTCGATCTTGTCCTGGATGACAAAATTATCATCAATCGCCATGATGGCATGGCGCGGGAGCTTGCCCGATCTCGCCATGGCGTCGGACAGCATCATGCCAAAGCCGCCTGCGCGGATCTCTTCTTCCAAGAACACGATAGGTGTCTCGGGGGTGCCGATCAACTCGGCGACACGGTCTGCGAGCTTATCGTAAGGCTTGATACATTCGCAAAGCAGGATGCCTGCGCGAATTCCCTGCGCGGCTAAGGCCTCAACTGCCTTGATGGCCTCGCGCACAATCTTGCCGTGCGTGACGATGACGCACTGTGCGCCCTCGGTATTCCACGCGCGCACGTCTATATCGGTATATGCGCCATCCTTATAAAACCGCGAAAGCACGTCGTCGTGCTCCCTGCCGTTGGGATATCTGATAGCCACGGGGCAATGCTCGTTGACGGCTGTTCCGATAGAAAGCGCAAGTCCGTCCGCGGTCACGGGCGTATAGATCTTGACGCCCGGGATATGCGAGAGAAACGCCACGTCAAAAATGCCGTGGTGCGTCGCGCCGTCAGACGGGCTGATGCCTGCGCGGTCAATGCACATCACAAGCGGCAGATTCTGCAGCGCTGCGTCGTGAATGATCTGGTCGTAAGCGCGCTGCAGGAAGGTGGAATACACCGCAAACACGGGAATATAGCCGTTTGCTGCCATGGCTGATCCAAAGGTGACTGCATGCTCCTCGGCAATGCCGACGTCAAAATACCGCTCGGGATAGGCCTTGTGGAAGGTCTCCAAGCCCGTGCCGTCGCCCATTGCTGCAGTGATGGCGCAAATACGGTCATTCTTTGCCGCCAGCTCGGTCAGTACCGTGCCAGTGATCTTGGAAAAATTTGGCCGCTCAGAGCTCTTGCCTGTGGGTGCGACGCCGTGATACGCGGTCGGTGCCTGCTCGGCAGGCTGATAACCAAGACCCTTTTTGGTTTTGACGTGAATGATCACGCTCTCGTCCAGCTTCTTTGCTTCGCGAAGCAGCGTTTCAATGGCAACCATATCGTTGCCATCCACGGGGCCGAGATACGTAAGGCCCATATCTTCAAAGTAATTACTGCCGTACAGCGCGTTCTTGACGCCCATTTTGACGCGCTTGACCACACGGAACAAATGCTTGCCCACAAACGGAATACCCTTGAGTACGTTTCTCGTTACCTTTTTGGCGTCAAAATACGCTTTTCCGCGACGGATATGCGCCAAAGTGTTGGCAATTCTGCCCGTATTCTTGGCGATCGACATCTCGTTTTCATTGAGCACGATGACAAGCCGCAGATTCTTATCCACGTTATTAAGTGCCTCGTGCACCATGCCGCCCGTGAACGCGCCGTCACCGATAACGGCAATCGAATAAGCGTCTGAGCCGGCCATCTTATCCGTCATGGCAAAGCCGAGCGCAGCCGAGATGGACGTAGAGCTGTGCCCCGCTCCAAACGGATCGTGCTCACTCTCGCTTCGCTTGGTAAAGCCCGAAAGACCGCCGCCCTTACGCAGCGTGTCAAAGCTTTCTGCTCTTCCGGTCAGCAGCTTATGTACGTAGCCCTGGTGTCCCACGTCCCAGATGATATGATCCTTGGGAGAATCAAACACGCGGTGCAAAGCAACCGTCAGTTCGACTACACCAAGATTGGACGCCAGGTGTCCGCCGTTTTCATTGACGCGACGAATCAGAAAATCACGGATCTCGGCGTTCAGGCAAAGCAGCTGCCCATTGTCCAGAGCCTTGAGCTCTTCGGGACTGTTTACGTGGCCGAGATATTGATATTCGGTAAAGCTTTGCATACTGCGCCTCCTTCCGTTTGATTTAACCCATCTATTATAGCACACATACAGCACAAATGCAAATCCTTTTTGCGTCATTTACGAATTTTTCACACTTTTTGCAAAGAATCGGCTAATATTCGTGATTTTTATTGGTATTTTTCAAAATCGCTTGACAAACGCATGCATATCATATATAATGTTTAGTAATGCTTTTAGAAAAGGAGAACACACTTACATCATGGACGGAGACAGTATACGATTATTTTTGCTTGTAATCGTATTTGTTGCCCTTGTATCCTGCAGTGGATACTTTTCGGCTACGGAAAGCGCATTTACTGCGCTTAACAAAATCAGAATCAAAAGTCAGGCAGACGAAGGTGACAGGCGAGCCAAGCGGGCTTTGTATATTACCAATCACTTCGAGCGTGCACTGACTACCATCCTCGTCGGAAACAATATTGTAAACATTGCGGCAGCCTCGGTGGCTACCGTCATTGCCGCGCAATTATTAGCCCCTTCAGGCCTTGACGAGGATACCATCAACATTATATGTACGGTATACGTCACGGTAGTTGTATTTATTTTCGGTGAGATGATTCCCAAGAGTCTCGCAGGTGACAGAAGCGAAAGCATTGGTTTGCTGTTCGCTGCTCCCTTGCGCTTGCTGATGAAGCTATTTACACCTATTGTGGCTGTTTTTTCTCTTTTGAACAAGCTCGTAGCCCGCTTCTTCAAGGAAGAGGAAGAGCCTTCGATCACAGAGGATGAGCTGTACGACATCATCGACACGGTCGAGGAGGAAGGCGTTGTGGATGAGGAGCAGAGCGATATGCTCAAATCCGCGCTGGAGTTTTCCGGCACAACCGCAGCCGACGTCATGACCATGCGTCAGGATATCGTTTATATCGACATCTCCATGAGTAACGAGCAGATCAAGGATCTGATCATGGACACCACGCACTCGCGTATCCCCGTTTGCGACGGCGACCCCGACAACATCATCGGCACTCTCCCCATTCGTACCTTTTTGAAGGAATACCTCAAAAATCCCGAGCTGGAGCTGCGCTCGCTGCTGATCCCCGCGTTTTTCGTCAAAGCATCTGCCAATATTGACGACCTTTTGACCGTCATGCGTCAGCACCGCTACTATCTGGCAGTCGTCATTGATGACAAGGCAAGCACGATCGGCATTGTAACCATCGAGGACTTCCTTGAAGAGCTGGTTGGCGAGATCTGGGACGAGGACGACGTGGTCGACCCCGACTTTATCAAGATGGGCGGCAACTATTTCCGCATTACCTCCCGCATGACCATGGGCGAGGCGTTTTCCCGCATCGGTCTTCCCGCCCCCGAGCCTGCAGTTGCACAAAGACCCTTGATCTCCTTTGTGCTGGACACCCTTGGCAGAATGCCCGAGGAGGAAGAAAGCTTTGAATACTGCGGCGTTGAGCTGATTGCCGAGGAAATCAAGGACGGCAGACTCTCGCAGGTCGTCATTCACATTCTGGACAATGAGGAGGGCGAGCTGCAATGATTTACTTGATCGTAATCGTTTTGATGGTCATTCTCTCTGCATTCTTCTCAAGCAGCGAGATCGCAATCAATTCCCTGAACTTAACAAGACTCAAAAAAGCCGTTGATTCCGGCGATAAAACAGCTAAGGTTGCTTACGACCTGAGCGAAAACTTTACAAGCACGCTCTGCACCATTCTGATCGGTAACAACTTGGTCAACACCGCAGCCACCACCGCGGCAACCGCGCTGATTCTGAATCTGCTGACTAAGAACAAGATCGCAGGTGCCGACGAGCTTGCTCCCGTGCTTACCACCGTCATTATGACCGTGATCATTTTGATCTTTGGTGAGATCCTGCCCAAGAATATGGGTAAAATGCATCCCGAAAAATGGTCGTGCATTGTAGCGTATCCCATTCGTGCGCTGACGTGGGTGCTCTTCCCCATCGTATTTATTGTGACCTGGTTTATGCGCAAGCTGCAAAACGTCTGGGGCACGGACGACGAGGACGTTCCCACCGTAACGGAAGAAGAGCTTTCCACCATCATTGACACGGTTGAGGAGGAAGGCGTGATTGACGAGGAACAGAGCGAGCTTTTGCAGTCCACGCTGGAATTCCCCGAAACCACGGTCAGCGAGATCATGACGCCCCGCATCGACATGGTACAGATCGACGTTGACGACGATCCCGAGGCGATTTTAGAGATCGCAGAAGAGTCCCGCTATTCCCGTATCCCCGTTTACCGTGACAGCATTGACAATATCATCGGTATTCTCGTACTCAACCACTACTATAAGGCACTGACCGAGGTGGACGGCGACGTGACCAAGATCGATCTGGAATCGCTTCTGATCAAGCCCAAGTTAGTTCACAAGACACTGCGCCTGCCCAACGCGCTGGGCGTCATGCGTGAGCACAAGACTCACCTTCTGATCGTGGTGGACGAATTCGGCGGCACCATGGGTATTGTGACCATGGAGGATATCTTAGAGGAGCTGGTTGGTGATATCTGGGATGAATCGGACGAGATCGTCAAGGAGATTCGCAAGAAGGGTGACAACACCTACGAGGTCTCGGGCGACATGAATATCGACGATTTCTTTGCCGAGATCGAGCACGAGGACGACGAGTTTGAATGCGAATACAAAACCATGGGCGGCTGGGCCGTGGAGGCCACCGACGCCGACCCGCACGTGGGTGACAGCTTTACCTACAAGAATATGTGCATCGTCGTGGACGAGATGGACGACATGCGCGTCACGCAGCTGACCGTGCTTGTCACGCCCATCCCCGAGGACGAGGATGAAGAGGAAGAAGAATAATAAACAGCAGAGCAAGAGTTTCCTCTTGCTCTGCCTTTCTTTTGTGCATGCTCTTGCAATCAAGCAAAAAGTGTGTTAAAATAACTGTATCATCAGAACGGAGTCAGATATGGTAGAAGTAGTTGCAGCCCTGATATGGGAAAATGATCGGTTTATGATATGCAAGCGTCCTGCGCACAAGGCGCGCGGCTTGCTTTGGGAATTCGTTGGCGGTAAGGTAGAGCCGGGTGAGACACACGCCGGGGCACTTGTGCGCGAATGCCGCGAGGAGCTTGCCATCACGGTCAAGGTCGGCACCGCATTTTGCGAGGTGACGCACACCTACCCCGACATTACCGTACACTTAACGCTTTATAACGCCACAATTGAGAGCGGCACGCCGCAGATGCTGGAGCATTGCGATATCCGCATGATCAAGCCGTCCGAAATTCCCGAATACGAGTTCTGCCCTGCCGACAAGGAGATTCTGGAGCTGATTATGAAAGAGGCGCAAGCATGAGCGTAGAAATTTTTGATTTTTTGCCGGCTCAAGCCAAACAGATACGCATTGCCGTATTTATGGACGAACAGGGCTTTACCGAGGAATTTGACGCCCTGGACAAGGTCTGCACGCACCTTGTCATGTTCGACAGAGACATTCCCGTGGCCACCTGCCGCACCTGGCTTGCGGATGACGGCTGGCACGTGGGCAGACTTGCAGTAATCAAGGCTTATCGCGGGAGCGGACTTGGGCAGGATATGCTTGAGCATGCCGAAAAATACGTGCGCGAGCTTGGCGGAAACAGCATTTCCCTGCACGCGCAATGCAGAGCCGAAGCATTTTATCGCAAGTGCGGATACGTTGCTTACGGTGAGATTGACTACGACGAGGGCGTCGAGCACGTACATATGAGAAAAGTTTTGAATTGAGAGGAATTATCAATGGCAATTCTGGTTGAATATCAAAAGGAATGGCGCAAGCTGTTCAAAGCAGAATCCAAGCAAATCACAAAAGCAATCGGCAAGCCCTGCTCTGCCATCTACCATATCGGCTCTACCGCTATTGCAAACGTGCCTTCGCAGCCCACGATCGATATGCTGGTCATCTTCAAGGACGTCACGGCTGCAGAGCAGCTTTGTACGCTGGGTTATAAAAAAACAGGCGATGGCGTTTACGTTCTGCAGAGTGCTGATATCAGCTATCGCGCTTACTGTATGGCCGCCGAGGATACGGATACCGTGGATGCTTATCTGGGCGTACACAACATGCACCATGCAGCCCCCAAGACATGGATCGCGCAAAAGCAAGCCTGGGCGCAGCAGTTTGGCGACGACGAGCAAGGCTATGAGCAGGCAAAGAAGGCCTACTTCGAGCAGCTCGCACCCGAAGCGCGCGAGAAAAAGCGTCGCGATGAAAAGGTCGGCACCTCCCTTGCCATCGGCATGTGTCTTGGCATGAGCATCGGCATGGCGATCGGAACGGCGCTTGGCAACACCGCTACCGGAATGTGTATCGGAATGAGCGTCGGCATGTGCTTCGGACTTGCTCTGAGCTCGGCAGGCTCGTCCAAAAAGTCGGATAAGTAAAGCAAAAAGGAACTGCGTTGCAGTTCCTTTTATATTTCTCGTATCGCAGCAATCAACGCGGCAACCGATTGCTCCAGCGGCAAGGACGGCACGCCCTCTTTCGCCTGCTCGGGCAGGTACGGGATGTGGACAAAGCCAACCTTGGTATTTGTGCCATGATAATGATGCAGCAGCGTATACAACACGTCGTTACACACGAATCTGCCGGCTGAATAAGATGCTTTACAAGGGATTCCGATCTTGCGCACGGCGCGAACCATGTCGTGCACGGATACTGTAGCACAATACGAAGCGAGGGCGCCCTGTACGATGGGCGTGGCCAGCGGCTTGTTCCCTGCGTTATCCGCAATTCTTGCGTGCCGCAAATTGACGCCATACGTCTCAGGCGTTACGGCATCTCTGCCGCCTGCCTGTCCGATACAGAGGATGGCATCCGGATTGAGCTCCTTAGCTGCATCCAGCACGACCTGCGCAGCAAGTCCGTACACGGTCGGGATCTCCAGCTTGGTCAGCCGCCAATCCCCAATCTGATCGGGTAGCAGCTTGACAGCCTCCCACGAGGGATTGATGCTTGCACCGCCAAACGGATCAAAGCCCGTAATCAAGAGTTTTTTCATGAATCTTTTCCTTTGATGTTCTTTTTTTCATTATAGCACAGCCGGATCCTTTTTTCAAGTGTGAATCCATGTTTTGCCGCAAGCGTGTTGACAACGCCCACGGATTGTTGTATCATATAAGTAATACGAGGAAATCGGAGGGATACTCATGATCAAAAGCCACTTCATCTGTGCCATCGCAGCAGCTCTGCTTTGTTGCACGGTATTGGCGGGATGTGACGGCACTCCCGCAGAGCCTGCGACCACAGACGCAGCCACCGAAAGCCAAACGCAGGCCGTCACGCAACCCAATGTAACCGAAACAGAGCAATCCACACCCACGGAGGAAGAAATGACCACCGAACAAATCCATGCAAACGCCATTCCCCAAGATCCGAATCATTACAAAAACAGTGTCTCGCTGTTCAACAAGTCGATCATGTTCTGCGCCAACGAGTTCAAGGGCGAATTTGACTCGGTGCACTTTGAAAACCACGGCCTTGTGCTGGACGAGGGAGCTGCCGAGGGCACGTTCATTTCGGAAGAAATTGATCTTGGCGGCAGCTTCAAGAATATGCTTGCCTCCTGGAACGCAAGCTCCGAGGGCGGCACGGTAGAGGTGTCGGTGTCGGTCAAGCTGGACGACGGCAGCTTTACCTGCTGGTATTCCTGGGGTGAATGGAGTGCCATTCCCGAGACCTCGGGCAGCAAATCCAACAAGGATGCATACGGTGAGGTGGGCATTGATATTCTCACACTCAAAAAAGAATGCAGCGGCATCGTCAAATACAGAATTGATATCAAGCAACTGGGCGATCAGTCCCCCGTCGTTTATAACGTCACGCTGGCGTGCGACAAGCAAAACGGTAATCTGACTGCTCCCGCGGATACTTATAAAAAACTGGACGTGCCTTACAGACGCCAGATGGACGTGCCCGAAATCGGCGGCAGCATCTGCTCTGCCACCTCGCTTTCCATGGTCATGCTGTACCATGGCGAACAGATCGATAACATCGCAGACGTTGCCTGGGGCGTACGCGACTACGGAGAGCAGATTTTCGGAAACTGGGCGTTCAACGTCGCCTACGCAGGTGAGCTTGGCTATCAGGCATATATCGACTACTACGACATCGACGCCATCAAATACGCAGTTTCCACGGGACACCCCATCGTGTCTTCCATCCGCGTCAAAGCAGGACAGCTTGCAGCAAGCGGACATCCGAATTATTCCACCAACGGACACTTGCTTTGCGTGGTCGGATACGAGCAAAAGGACGGCCAAGGCTGGCTTTTGATCAACGATCCCGCACATCCCGAGGTCAAGGCTATTCTGGAATCCGATTTTGAGAATATTTACAGAGGCGTTTCCTATATCGTGCAGTTAAGGCCCGATACGTACGAACAAGAATAAGACAAAAATCCCACGCACTGCGCGCTGCGCAGGGCGGGGCTTTATCATT